>NZ_JAIVFP010000001.1:917500-1215000 GCF_022760755.1 Candidatus Rhodoblastus alkanivorans | reverse complement strand
AGTCGTTCCGGTTCGAAGATTTAAGATACTGGCCTGGTCCGCGTTCGCTCGCCACTACTAACGGAGTCTCGTTGATGTCCTTTCCTCCGGGTACTTAGATGTTTCAGTTCCCCGGGTTAGCTTTAAACCCCTATGTATTCAGAGTTTAATACCTCCATTTGATCTCTATTATTCCAAAGGGACGCTCTCGCGTCGTATCGGCGTCAGGCTGTGCGCCCAAAACCAAACCTTCAGAATAATAGAGATCGAAGGTGGGTTCCCCCATTCGGAAATCCTCGGATCAAAGCTCGTTCGCAGCTCCCCAAGGCTTATCGCAGCGTACCACGTCCTTCATCGCCTCTCAGCGCCAAGGCATCCACCGAACGCCCTTATGACACTTGATTGCTCTCATTATCGACGCCCACCATTTCCCTTTCCCTCGGCAGAGATTGGGACGGTTGCCATTCTCGCGAATGACGGGACGACGATCGAAAAGACCATTTCTTGCTTCGAACGCACCCGGGAGCGCCCAGTTGGAAAACCTTTCCAAGCCGCGCTCACTGTGACAATCGCTCCCTCCTGAACCCTTGCGGGCCAGTCGAGACCGGATGCGTTTCCTCTTCACAATGTAAGATAACCCGCCGGATCCTCTCATCAGAGAAGACCTCAGCGAAACTGTCGTTCCTTAAGGACGTTTTTCATCGGCAATCGCGCCATCTGGTGGAGCCAGACGGGATCGAACCGACGACCTCATGCTTGCAAAGCACGCGCTCTCCCAACTGAGCTATGGCCCCATCTTTCGATAGAGAAGACCCTCGCGGCAGCTCGGCGGCCCGTTCGGGCCTAGCAAACCTGCGGTTTGCATGAGCTAATGACGCAAAGAAGATCTTCGCAAAGACGTTGATCGTTGGCGAATGCGCCGCGCCCGCGAACAGTACGGCGCCTTTTAAGACGCCCGCCTGCCACGAACTACTGGCTGACGCCAGGGACCGCTTAACAAAGATGGTGGGCCTGGGAGGACTTGAACCTCCGACCTCACGCTTATCAAGCGCGCGCTCTAACCAACTGAGCTACAAGCCCGAGCTTGCCTGCCCTAACACAAAAGCCGGAAGGTTCAAACCTGCAAAGCCGAAGGCTTTGCTAGGAGCGAATGCGACGCCGAGCCCGATGCGAGGGGACAAACAAAAAAGAGCTCGTCCTTAAGGGGAAGAAAGAGAGACGAAGACGGCGGCGTCCCGCCGTGATTAGGTCCGACTAGACCTTTTGTTCCAAGAGCTTCAGTAGAGCGAGCAAGCTCACCCTGGAGAAGCATCCTTAGAAAGGAGGTGATCCAGCCGCAGGTTCCCCTACGGCTACCTTGTTACGACTTCACCCCAGTCGCTGACCCTACCGTGGTCGCCTGCCTCCTTGCGGTTAGCGAAACGCCTTCGGGTAAAGCCAACTCCCATGGTGTGACGGGCGGTGTGTACAAGGCCCGGGAACGTATTCACCGCAGCGTTCTGATCTGCGATTACTAGCGATTCCACCTTCATGCACTCGAGTTGCAGAGTACAATCCGAACTGAGACGGATTTTTGAGATTTGCTAAGGGTCGCCCCTTCGCTTCCCATTGTCACCGCCATTGTAGCACGTGTGTAGCCCAGCTTGTAAGGGCCATGAGGACTTGACGTCATCCCCACCTTCCTCGCGGCTTATCACCGGCAGTCCCCCTAGAGTGCCCAACTGAATGATGGCAACTAAGGGCGAGGGTTGCGCTCGTTGCGGGACTTAACCCAACATCTCACGACACGAGCTGACGACAGCCATGCAGCACCTGTGTTCCTGGCTCCGAAGAGAGGATACCATCTCTGGTAACCGTCCAGGACATGTCAAAAGCTGGTAAGGTTCTGCGCGTTGCTTCGAATTAAACCACATGCTCCACCGCTTGTGCGGGCCCCCGTCAATTCCTTTGAGTTTTAATCTTGCGACCGTACTCCCCAGGCGGGATGCTTAAAGCGTTAGCTGCGCCACTAAGCAGCAAGCTGCCTAACGGCTAGCATCCATCGTTTACGGCGTGGACTACCAGGGTATCTAATCCTGTTTGCTCCCCACGCTTTCGCGCCTCAGCGTCAGTATCGGGCCAGTGAGCCGCCTTCGCCACTGGTGTTCTTGCGAATATCTACGAATTTCACCTCTACACTCGCAGTTCCACTCACCTCTCCCGAACTCAAGATCTCCAGTATCAAAGGCAGTTCCGAAGTTGAGCTTCGGCATTTCACCCCTGACTTAAAGATCCGCCTACGCGCGCTTTACGCCCAGTAAATCCGAACAACGCTAGCCCCCTTCGTATTACCGCGGCTGCTGGCACGAAGTTAGCCGGGGCTTCTTCTCCCACTACCGTCATTATCGTCGTGGGTGAAAGAGCTTTACAACCCTAGGGCCGTCATCACTCACGCGGCATGGCTGGATCAGGCTTGCGCCCATTGTCCAATATTCCCCACTGCTGCCTCCCGTAGGAGTTTGGGCCGTGTCTCAGTCCCAATGTGGCTGATCATCCTCTCAGACCAGCTACCGATCGTCGCCTTGGTGAGCCATTACCTCTCCAACTAGCTAATCGGACGCGGGCCAATCCTTCGGCGATAAATCTTTCCCCCAAAGGGCTTATCCGGTATTAGCTCAAGTTTCCCTGAGTTGTTCCGAACCAAAGGGTATGTTCCCACGTGTTCCTCACCCGTCTGCCACTCCCGTATTGCTACGAGCGTTCGACTTGCATGTGTTAGGCCTGCCGCCAGCGTTCGTTCTGAGCCAGGATCAAACTCTCAAGTTCAATGAGAAGATTGTCCCGACTAGTCACTGTCATAAAACCTGCACCCGAATATCAGATCAATCCGATATCGAAGCAGTTTGTCGACGAGTCCCAAGCACACCCGACTCCCAACCTTCACAGGTCAAAAATCGCGATGAACTTAAGATTACGTGACCGTCGGTGCGTTCCTCACGCGATCCAGCTTAAAGCCAGATCCGCAGGGACATCCGCCGTCCACGTTTCTCTTTCTTCCGATTCAATTGTCAAACAGCAGGACCGACGAGATTAACGCATCCACCCTAAGGTTTCAACCTTAATCAACACAGACAACCGTCCCCCCCGGCTCCTCAGCCAGTCAACCCCTCTCAAGGTTCTGGAGACAATACGTCAGCGCCCGCCGCATCTCTACGCGGCGCCGCCGTCGATGGCCGCCTTATAGGACTACCCAAGCCCCACAGTCAACAACCTTTTTTGGGAAATTTGCGGCGCCGCCCAAAATGGCCTCGCTCGTGGTGAAATTCATATAATACCTCAGTATCTTAGCTTATTTTTTTCATTGTCCCCAGGCTGAATTGGCGGGAAATTTCAACTGCCATCTCATCCAGGAGCGCGGTCCAGTCTTCCCCGTCGCGGCAACGGAATAACCGCATCGAAGGATACCACGGCGAGTCAGACCGTCCATTCTGCCAGCGCCATTCGGCGACCTGACGCAGGGCGACCCATACCGGTCGTCCAAGCGCCCCCGCGAGATGGGCGATAGACGTGTCGCAGGTCACGACGAGGTCGAGATGGGCCATGATCGCGGCCGTATCCAGGAATGCGTCAGCGCCGCCGTCGAAATCGGTCGAGAGATTTTCCAGCCTTGTCGCCAATTCGCGGGGCAGGTCATCGCCCCGCGCGCCTTTTTGCAGATTGATCAGCCGCACGCGGTCTAGGCGGGCAAGCGGCAAAAAGGCCTCGGGCGGAATGGAACGCCGCGGATCGACCCGGAAATCGACATTGCCGCGCCAGCATAGACCAATCTTTTTCCCCTGGCCCTGCAGCCTGTCGCGCCAGAAATCGATGCGCGCGGCCTCTGCGAAAAGATAGGGCGTCGGCGCGGGAATGGTTTCAAGCCGCGTAGCGCAGGCGCGCGGCAGTGAGGATATGGCGAGAACCTCGTCGAATTCGCCGGCAAGGTCGTCCTCGTCGCGCCAAGTCGCCGCTACGCCCGACGAGGACAGCAACCGCCAGATTTTGCGCGGGCCGGCGAACGTCACGTCCGCCCCCATCCGCGCCAGAAGAACCACGTAGCGAAAAAACTGGATGGTGTCGCCAAGCCCATGATCGTTGACGACCAGGATTTTTCTGCCCGCGAGGCTTTCGCGATCGGACAGGTCGAACCGCGCCGGCGAGATCGGAACCGGTCGCCTGCCCTTCGCCCAGCGATATTCGTATCCCTCCCAACCGCGAGCGAAATCGCCGAGGAGGAGGTGGAGGCAGCCTCGGTTGCTCAGCGCTTCCTCGGAATCGGGCGCCAACCCCAGCGCCTCGTCGAACGCGCGCATGGCTTCATCGAAGCAGCCGAGTTCTTTGGCCACTATGCCGAGCCCGCAAAAGCCGAGCGCATAATCCGGCCGCAGACGAATCGCGCGCAGATAGGCGCCGCGCGCCTGGGTATAGCGCCCAAGTCGCATCAAAGCATTGCCGAGATTGAGCTCCGCTTGCGCGAGGTTCGGATCGAGCGACAAAGCTGTTTCATAGACTGCCGCTGCTTCGCCAAGCCGACCAAGTTCGTAGAGCGCCGCGCCGTGGTTGCAATGATAGCCGGCGACCTCCGCCCGCAGGGCGCAAGCTCTTGCAAAGCTTTCACGCGCGTCTTCGAGCCGTCGCGCGCCCATCAAAAGCAGGCCGCGATTGAACCACGCTGTTGCGTCATCGGCTTTGAGCGAAAGCGCGCGCTCGTAAAAGCGCAGCGCGCCAGCGCCATGCCCGCGCTCCTGGAGGATGAAACCGGCGAAGCTCAGCGCTTCGGAAAAATCCGGATCGATCCGCAAAGCCGCGTCAACCGCCGCGATCCCTTCTTCCGCCCGCCCTGCCGCATGGGCGCGCACACCGGAATCCAATAGCGCGCGCGCGGCGGCCGAGCCGCCCCCGATCGTCTGCACTTAGAGCCCACCCAGTTTCAGGTTTTGCATGCTCATCAAAAGATTGACGCTGATGCTTGTCGAAGAACTCGACGACGCGTCGAACAAAGTCGTCACCAGCGAACTGGAGGGCGCGGCGGAGGCGTTGGGATTGTTGAAATCATATTGGGCGGTGAACCGCTCCAGGAAATTGAAGACCTTGGTCGGGTTCTGGAAATCGGAATATTTGAGCACGCGGTCGAATTGCTGCGCCTGGAGATCGATATTTTGCGCCGAGGTATAGGACGATATCCCGAGTGTAGTCTGCACGACAGTCAAAAGGTTTTTGTCGGCGAGAATCGAATAACCGTTCGTGATCTTCGAGGCGTTCTGCTGGAAATAGAGCGCGAGTTCCACGCCCGGATTCTGATTTCCCTCATTGGTTTCGAGCGTCTGCATGACATATTGATTGACGGCGTCGCTCGTCGCCGCCGTCGTCTGGGTGGTCTGGTCCCCGTAGAGCGAGAAATTGAAGGCCTGCGCCAACGCCAGGATTTTCGGATTGTTCAGCGTGTTGGCCAGCGCCGTCGACCGCGATGTCCCCTGTTCCAGCACCTGTTTGATCAGGCTCTTGGCGTAGGTCATGTCGCTGAGGCCGAAGGCCGTCATCACGTAATTGAAAATGCGCGTATTGTTGACGAAATCATCGGCCGTTTTGATATTGCCGATATTGGCCTGGAAATATTTCGTCGCCTGGGCGACCGTGGGGTCCGCCGCCGTCATCGTCTGATAGCGGCTCAGATTATTGGCGATCGTCATATAGTCGGTGAACGTGCTCATCGCCCCTCCTCGAGCATGATCCCGAAAAGTGGAAGTCGATTTTCGGAAAGGATCCTGCTCACTCAAAAAGCTCACGCCTGTTGCTATTTATCGAAACGCAACAGGCAGGAAGCGCCGCTCTCGCCGCGCTCGCATCAGCCAAGTCTGCCGGAAGCGCCTTGCGCGAAGCTGGCGCGTGCGCATCAATCCCGACGAACCAGCCGCGGCGCATTGGCGCCGCCGCGATCGCGCGCCACGCGCGCGGCGGCGGCGTGCAATTCGCGCAAGCAATCCAGCAGCGTCGCCGCGATCAGCTTCTCATGCGCCGTGGGCGACGGCGCGTCGAGCGCCGCACGGCAAAGCGATTCCAGGCGGATGATTTCGCGCTCCATGGAGACGCCCGTTCGATTTCGTCACGCCTCGAACCATCTCCTGCCCGCGTTAATTTGCGCTCAACCTGCTCCTAGCCGCCTGCCGCGCGAGCCAGCGGGGCGTAAGCGGCCCCGGCGCGCGCGCCATGGCGCTGGTCCATTTTGGCGGCGAGCGTTTCCGCGAAGGCGGAGGCGATCGCATTCGGGCGCGCAACCTGCGCCGCTTGTGGCGCTTCAATGACCTGCTCCGGCGCCGGGGCCACCTCGGCCGCAACTTCGGGAAGCGCCGGCGGAATGTCCCGCATGATCAGGCCGATTTCTTCGATCGAGCGATCCAGCGCGAGCAGAGCGCGATATTCCGGCGCCTGCATCAGGCGCTGCCGCATGTCTTCGCGCAGGGCGCCCATAGCTTTCAAAATTTCGTGCGACATCGAATCGCCTCCTTGAACAATGCCCGATCCTCGCCACAGGAACTGTCGCGAAGCTTGTGACGAAACAGCAAGTTTCGCAAAAGGCCGACGCGCTTGAATCAAGGGGTCACAGTCGGTTCGGTCGCCACGCGGCCTTTGTCGAAAGCGCCCCTGCCATGCTCTCGCACCCATCTTCCCTTGTGAATCTTGCTCCCAAAAACGTCGTCGGAAGCCCGGCGATTCTCCGGTTGCGGCTGCTTGAAGCCAAATTCGCGGCGACGCGACCCATGGCCGAGGACGTGCGCCGGTCGTCGGTCGCCCTGATTGAATCTCTCCGGCGCGCGATCGCGGAACGGCCCAGCCTGTCCTTCGCCGATGTCGTCGCCAAGCTCAAAACCTGCGACGAGCTTTCCGACGACGGTCCAGGCGTCAAAATCGGCGACTTGCAAAAAGCGTTGCTGAAAAGCGCCCTCGCCGATCTGACCCGCATCCAGCCGGACGCCTGACGCGCCCCGCACGGAGGTACAGAGGATTGATAAAAAAAGATTTATTAGCGCGGAAACGCCCGCCTGGGGCCGGCTTCTCCTGGCTCGGGCGACTGTGGCGCGAGCGAGACGAGGGGGCTGTCACCTATAACGCGGCGTCCTCGCCTGAACATCAAGACCACGACAAAAGACGCGAAAGCCGCCGCCGCACGCGCCTTCGTTCAGGAAAGATTCTCGATCGCGCCAATCGCTTTCTCGCCGACGCAACCATCATCGATCGCTCCTGCGGCGGGTTGAGGCTTCGCCTCGCGCGCGAAGTCGCGGTGCCGGAGCTCTTCCATTTTTTCGACGAGGAAAACGAGTCGATTTATGTCGCGCGACTCGTGTGGCGCCGGCGCCTTTTGCTCGGCGCCCACCGCGGACGCCTCGTCGTCGCGACGCCGCGGCGGATCGCCGCCTTGCGCGGAAAATTCTACGCCATCGAAGATTAAGCGGCGCCGCGTCCGGCAGGAAGTGCGACAAAGCAGGTTGTCCGAAAATGCATCGCCGTCTGCCGACGAAACCCCGCTCGATCGAAAAATTCAAGCGGGAATTCGGCGCGCCGAGGAACCCCCGCTCAGGGCCTCAGTTCACGGTCAGGCAATAGCCGAGATAGCGTTTGGAATCGATCGGATCGTAGCCAAGGCGATGACGCAGCTTCTTGCGCAACTTGCTGATGTGGCTTTCGACGACGTCCTCCTCGACCTCGTCGTCAAAGAGCCCGTAGATCGCGTTGAAAATCTGGCTCTTGGTCACCCGCTTCGCCTGGTTCATCACCAGATATTCCAGAATGCGGCGCTCGCGGCGCGGCAGCGGCAACGGCGCCCCTTTTACCTCGGGATCGCGCCCGTCCAAATGAACCCGCATCTCGCCGACGTCCTTGTAGTCCGCCCGCGCCTCCTTGCGACGGCGAATGGCGCCGACCCGCGCCATGATTTCGCGCACATGCACCGGCTTACGCACCACATCGTCCACGCCCGCCGCGAAGAGATCGAGCGTCAACTCCAGTGACGGCGAATCATTGAGCGCGATCACGGGGACGTGGCAGCGCTCGCGAATCATTCTGGGAAAAACTTCGCGCCTGGTGCAATCGCCAATAAGAATGGCCTCGACGGCCTGAAGATCGCGTTTTCCGGCGCCGACCACCCATTCCTCGAATTCGTCCGGGCGAAGGCCCGTCGAGGCCACGCCCTCGCGGCTGAAGCTCGAAGCATAGCCTGTCTTCACGATTTCACGGTCATCGACAATGACGAACATCATGTCCCCCAATCCGAAATTCTGCCCTGTCGCCGGCCTCAGCGTTCGGGTGCGTCGCGCTCAAGGCCAATCTGCAATCCTAGGTTGTATTTATATGGTTAATTTTTGGTTAACGCTTCAGGCCCTGTCCCGAATTGAGCCAGAAGACCGCGACATAGAACCTCTTAAGTTCTATTTGTATTGACGTTTTCAGGACAGCTTTGTCGGCGGCGCCCCCCGGACGCCGCGGCGCCAAATTCGTTCATGAGTTGTATCATGGCTGACAACCCGAGTTTCTCCGCGCCGAGCAGCGCGTTCGAAAGCCTGCTCGATCGAATGGAGGCGCGCGATGGCGCCGCTGCGCGAATCGCGCCGCCGATGGAGCAGGAAAGGTTCCAGCCCTGCCTCACGATCACGATGCGGCAGACGTTTCGTGTCTTCGCTGCGATCGCCGCCTATGGCGGGCAGGCGGATGACGGCGCCCCGCCGTCGAGACCAGACCGCGTTCCTCTCGAAACCCATTTCGCCCGCATCCGAAAGGAATTGGGCGCCGCCCGGAGCGTCGAGGACCTGCGGCGGCTGCGGCGAACCTGCGCCCTGCTCGTCCATCCCGACCGGCTGCCCACGGCCGAGCGCCCGGCGGCGGAAAAATTCATGGCCGAGATCAATGCGGCGATCGACCGCGCGATCATGAACAAATCCGCCGCGCGCCGTTCGCGTTAACGCCGGTCATGCAACTTCCAGGAGAACGCGTCCCAATCCGCGGAAAGGATCGGACGGAAACTCTTTTGGCCGAGGTGGATTTCCGTGCGAACGGAATGAGTTTCCGAAGGCCTCATGCGCAAACCATATCACGCGCCACCGGGCGCGCAGAATTTGCGGGCGTTTTCGGTCCAGGCGCCAAGGCCACTGCGCACCATATTGCCGATCACCGCGCAGACATATTTCCTCTGGCCGGCGTCATTGTTCGGCCCCGCGTTGTAGCGCGCGACGGCGAGTGTCCAGCTCGCTTCGCGCTGGCGCAGGATTTTGAGAAAATGCGCGGCGTAGGCGACATTGCGATGAGGGTCGAACATCGATTCGAGCGACGGAAAATCCGCCGCGTGCCAGCGATGGTTGATCTGCATGCAGCCGATGTCGATCAATTTGGCGCCGCGCCGCTGCGCCGCGCCGAAAATCCGCAGCGCCTCGGGCAGGCTGTTCGCGACCACCGCGACCCCGTCTATGTTCATGGCGTAGGGCTGCAGCCGTCCGCGCTGCCCGGTCTCCGTCAAACCGACCGAATAGAGCACGCTCAGGGGAATGTTCTCCGCGCTCGCCGCCCGCGCCATTTCGCGCTCGCATGGCCCCAGGGCCGCCGGCGCCCCCCCACGGGCGGCGGAAAGGCTAAAGATAAAGGCCGCGGTCGCCGCGAGGAGCGCGGGAATCATTCGCCCTGTCGCTGCTGTCATCCCTCATGCCCTCCTTGCCTCGGCCGGTGAATTGCGGACGCGGCGACGAGGCGCCCGGCTCGTGGCGTCCGCCCTGTTGCGACGTCCCGAAAGACGCCCCGCCGCCCGCGGCAGCGGACGGAAGAGTCACGTTCGGCTTCTCGGCGACATGTATGTCGACGCCGCCAAGGCCGAGGCCCGCGTCGCGCAGCTGACTTTGCAGATTGGCGCTCTTGTCGTCGATAAGCCGGGCCGTTTCTCCCTTTTCGGCGACGAAGGCGATCTCCAGACGATCGCCACGGCTCCTCATCCGGACGGAGAGGCCGCCGAGCTCTTTCGGCTCCAACGTCACCTCGATGTCACGGCGGGGTCCCGCGCGATAGGCGGCAGGACTGGCCGTCGGCGACGCCGCGCCTGCGCCTGAGGCCTGTTGAAACGGCGCGGCGCCCGGTGGAGCGCTGGCGACGGCCGAATTAAGCGACGGCGCCGCCGTCGGAACCGTAGCAAACGCCGTCGTCGCCGACGCAGTCGAAAAAGCAACGGGCGTCGATGTCGCCGGCGCCTTTGCCTCGGGCGGCTTTGCTTCGGACGGCGAGTTTTCGTGCGCTGCGGCAGCGCTTGTCGCGGGCTGGCGGACAAGCCCGGGGGCGCTCGATGTGTCTGGCGCCGTGGGCGCATGCCAGCTTTTCAGATCGACAACGTGAACGGGCGTCGACGCCGCATCCGCGGCGGAATCAGCCGCCAGATGAATCGTCGCCGCATCGCCAGCCGCCTGGGCGGCGGACGTCGAGTCAGCGCGGCTCGAACCCGTCGCTGTCGCGCTCCGAGCGGATCTGTCTGCGTCCTTCGTCGCGCCATGCGCGCCGCTAGCGACCTTTTCACCATTCGGCAGCAGCGGATCGACCGAGGACGCCACCGTCGCCGCAAGATTCAAATCCGGAACGGGCGTCGCGGCGGCCGGCGAGAGCGCCGGCGCGCGCGCCACATCGGGCGGCGCCGCCGCGTCATCGTCCGATTTCGTGTCCTTGCGATCATCGTGCGACGACGCCGCCGTTCCGTCCTTGGCCGCTGTCGCAGAGGGAAGCGCCACCGCCGTCGCCAAATCGCGCGCGACGAAATCTTTCGGCAGGGACTGCGCTGTCTCCCGGCGCGCATCCTTGGCGTGAATCGCGCTCGACGCCCTTTTCGCCATCGCGCTACTGGCGGCAGCTTCGTCGGGCAGCCGCGTTGGGATGGCCTGCGCGTCGCGCCCCGCAGCCTCCGCCAGGGCCTGCGCCATAGCGGCGCCGGTCGCGACAGCGCCCCGCACGAGGGCCGTCGTCGCGTCCGCAGCGCCGTCGTGGCCGAAAGCTGGACAGACCTTGTCGTCGGTCGCGACGGCGGCGCCCCGCACGAGGGCCGTCGTCATGTCCGTTGCTCCGTCCTGGCCCAAAGCTGGAGAGACCTTGCCGCCGGTCGCGACGGCGCCCCGCGTGACAGGCGTCGTTCCCGCCGCGACCGCCGTAATGACCTTCGTCGCGGACGAGATATTCAACAGATCGCGGAGGAGATCGTCTCCGCTAGCGCCCGACGCCACGCCATTCTTGTCCTCCGACGTCGTCGGCGATCTGGCGGGCGTTTCCGTCGCGGCTTCGATCTGCACGAGACGCGTTTTCTCAGTCTCGGGCGCCGCCGCGTCGCGGGCGCTTTCCGCGAGCGTGGCGTCGAACGCCTCGGCCGCGTCCCTGTCCTGGTCGCGATCGCGCCCCGATTTGGCGCCGGACAGCGCCCCCCCGATGGGCAGGTTGAGAATGGTCAGGCCGAAGGCGCTCATCGGCTCTTGCGCTCCATGCTTCTGCGGGCCGCCTCGACCGCCGCATTGGCCTCGCGCAGGCTGCTTTCGGCGCGCGCCAATTCGCCGCCGGGCAAATCCCCGGCGCCGGGCGGCGGCGTGACGAAACTCATCTCCGGCGCACGGAAAATGCGCGCCGACGTCATCGCGACTGCGTCATAGAGCGGGCGATCTCCCGCCATTAGCTTCCCCCGGTCGACGCCGCGCAGCAGATTGGCGTTCGCGGTCGCGTCAGGGCTCAAGACCTCGGCGGCGGCGCGATAGAGCAGAGCCCTTTCGCGCTCGACGCTGTCCGGCGCGGCCAGGGCAAGCGCCCGGCTCGCGGCGAGGTCGGCAAAAGCGGAATTGCCGGCGACAGCCGCCGTTCGCGCCATGACGAGATAAAAGCCGCGCCGCTTTTCGACGCCAAGGCTTTCCATGAACTCATCGAGCGGCGCCCATTGCTGGACCGTGATGCGGACACTGACGCGCTCGACCGCGACGCGGAACTGGCGCAGGAAATTGGCGGCATAGGGCGAACGGCGGAACCGCGACCGATATTGCCGCGCGAGTTCGGCGAATTTGTCGAAATTCTCTGTCTCGCTGAGCAGGCCCGCTTCCCGGCGCAAGGCGGCCTCCTCGACCAGTCCGCCGGGCGCCAGGAGCCGCGCGAGATCGAGTTTCCCGATCGCTTTGTCGCGATCGTAATTCGAAAGCAGAATCGACTGCACGAAGGCGACCTGCGCGCCGAGCGCCACGTCGAGTTGGCGTGGATCGACGTCGAGCAATGCGTCGCGCTCGGCGCAATCAATTCCCTCCAGATAGGCGACGGCGCCTTTCGCGAGGGGTTCCTCGGAGGGGGCCAGCGTGCGCTCATTCAAAATGCGCCGCCCGAGCGCGGAATTGCCGCCGCTCAGCAGATAAAGAACGAGGGCGCGGGCGTTGCGCTTCTCGGCCCAGGTCTGCGGCGGCAGCGCGATATAGCGCCTGGCGATGGCGCGAACGAGCTTCGGCGTTTCCTGGTAGGAAGCGGCGTCGCCGGCGGCCACGCGATTCTCGACGTCCTGCAACTGACGGACGAGCCGCTCCGCCTCGCTCGGCGGCGCTGGAGGCGCAGAAAGCGCCGCGATCGCCTGCGCCTTGCTCTCCTGCTCGTGCGGCGGGGCGGCGCTCGCCTGGGCCGCCGGCGATGCGGCAATCTTGGGTTCGGGCTTGGTTTCCTGCTTGGCTTCCGTCCTGGCTTCCGGCTCAGCCTCTGTCTTGGCCGGCGCTGCCGGGCCGGCTGCGTCCTTCGGCGGCGCCGCGACGGAAGCCTGCGGCCGCAGTCTTGGCCAGACCACGAACCAGCCGACCCCGCCAAGCGCAAGAACGCCGAGAGCGCCACCGGCGATCAAGAGATTGGTCCGTTTCGACTTTCCCGCTGGCAGCGCGAATTTCAGCCGTGGCGGCGATAATCCTCGCCATGCCGGCAGGCGCAGGCTCGGCGCCTTGAGTGTCATCCGCGGCAGTTTCGGCAAAGCGAATTTCATGACGGCGCCTTGCGCAATAGAATTTCGATGCGGCGGTTTTCGGCGGCTTCGGGCTTTTTCGGATTTTTCAACCGGCGGTCGGCGTAGCCCTCGACGCGCTCGATGCGCGATTCCGGCAGGCCGCCGCGCACGAGCATGTAGAGCGCCATTTGCGCGCGCGACGCCGACAGCCGCCAATTGTCGTAAGCGCCGTTGCGATAGCGCCGCGCATCGGTATAGCCGCGCAGCACGACGGCGCCCGGCTGGGCTTTTAGGGTCTTCGCAATCCGCTCCATCAGATGGACGAGCTTCGGGTTCGGCGCCGAGGAGCCGATTTGGAACATGCCGAAATTCTCGCTGTCGGTGAGGCTGATCAACAGGCCT
Source organism: Candidatus Rhodoblastus alkanivorans (assembly GCF_022760755.1). Lineage (NCBI taxonomy): Bacteria > Pseudomonadati > Pseudomonadota > Alphaproteobacteria > Hyphomicrobiales > Rhodoblastaceae > Rhodoblastus > Candidatus Rhodoblastus alkanivorans. The sequence continues at coordinate 1,201,640 of NZ_JAIVFP010000001.1, read as the reverse complement.
TGGTCGGTGGCGCGCACCTCGACGCGGGGGCCGTTGGCGCCCGCGGCGGCCTTTTCCTCCCTGACGATTTCCTTTTGCAGGGCGGAGGCGCGGACAGCCTGCGCCGCCTCGGCGGCCTTGGTCGCGGTAAGTTCGACGTCGGGGGATTTCGCCCCGCCCCTTTTGGCGGCGGCGCTCGACGGCCGGGCAGGCGCCTCCGCCTGCTGAACCCCGGCTTTCGCTTGCGGCGGCGGCGCGCTCGGCGGCGCGGCGGATTGATCGGCGACGCCTGTCGCGCCGTCGGCGTCGTCGGTCTCCGCCGAAACGCCCGGCGCGCGGAACGGATCGTGAAAGGCGTCGAGTGAGCCCTGTTCACTGGAGGACGAGCCGGTCATTCCGTCGCGGGGCTGGGGCGCCCTGCCGGCGATCTGATCGAGCGCCGCGTAAGGATTCTGGAACAGGGTCTCTTCGTTCATCAGCGCCCGGGCCGCGACGTCCTTGTCCGGATCCTTGCCGCGTAGCTCCATCTTGCCCTCCTGCGGCCCCGCCGGCGGCGCCTTGTCGGGCAGGCCCTCGTTCGCGCCCGGCTTGACCTCCTTGTCCTGCTGGTCGCGTATGCCCTTCTTGTTCTTGGCGAAATCCTCCATCTTCACCGGATTGAAATAGCGCGCGATGATCGTCTGGGAGTCCTTGTTGGTCGAATTGAGAATCCACAGCACGAGGAAGAAGGCCATCATCGCGGTGACGAAATCGGCATAAGCGATTTTCCACGCACCGCCGTGATGGCCGTCCTCGCCTTCGACGCGGCGGCGGACGATGATGATTTCCGGCGACTGCTCTTCACTCATCGGCGCCGCTCCGCGGCAGGGCGCCGAGCGCCTGCAGCCAGGGCCCGAGCTGGGTCTCGATGATCGTGTCTTCGACCCGAACGCGGACGTCGATCGACTCGTCCGGAGTGAACGCGATCGTCGCCTTGTGCGCGGCGAATTTTTTCTCCAACGCCGCGAGCAGGTCGGCGGGACCGGAAATCTCGAACATCGACTGCACGCGCGCCGCAAAAAGCGCTTCCATATTTTCGACCAGGGCGTCAGTCACCCGAACGATGCTTTGCTGCACGAGAAACGGCCGAAGGATATTCGCGACCGCCTGAGCGCAGCGCTGCTCGAGGGCGTCGAAAGCCGCGCGATGCGCCTGCGCGAGGTGCGCGGCCTCTTCTTCCGCCCATTGCGCCCGCGCCTTGGCGATTTCGGCGTCCATCTCCTCGCGCAGCCGGCGCCGCTCCTGGTCCAGTTCCTTGCGGGCGGCCTCGCGCCCCTCGTCGAGCGCCTCGGAACGCCCCTGCTCCAACCGACGCGCGAATTCCGAATCCCGCTCCGCTCCCGGCTTTTCAACCTCGCGCAGCAAAGGCGACTTGCGCGGCGGCTCGGCCGGCGCGTCGGCCGCTTTCGCGCGCGGCGGCCAGCGCCGCGGCTCCGACGGCTCCGGCCCGGCCGCCTGCTGCTGGCGCGCGAGATATTGGGCAAATGGAACGGGCTTCATACGCGCTCCCCATGTCGAATCCATTGTTTCAGAATCGCGGCGGCCTGCGCCTCATCGAAATCGATCAATTGCTCCAGCCGCTTTTGCGGCGCGCGATTGCGATGCGGCGTCCAGTCCTCCAGCAGCGGCTGGTCCCCGCGCGGCGTTTCGCCGATCATCGGCGGATCGCCGGACGCCAGGTCACCGGCCAATTGGGCGGGCGCGGCGCCGGCGCCCCCGAGAGCGAGCGCGCCCTCGGCCCCCAGCGGCTCGCGCATGTCGATGAGGGCCCGCGTCGCCGGCCGCAGACCGACCCAGACCACCAGGAACGCCACGGCGAGCATGGCCAGCGCGCTGACGATACTGCCGAACTGGCGCATCAAAGCCTCGGTCAGCGAGATCGGCGGGACCGGCTCCATCTCCTTGCCGCTGTCGATGAAATCGACCGCGGCGACCTTGATGACGTCGCCGCGATCCTTGCGCAGGCCCGCGGCCGAGGAGACCAACTGCTCGATCTCGCCGACCTGTTTGTCGATCTGCGCCGGCGTCGCCTTGTCGCCGAGCGTCGCCGCAAGCCCCGGCCGGTTGATGAGAACCGCGACCGACAAATGCTCGATGGCGAAGCCGTTCGAAACCGTGGACATGGTCTTGGAGGAGATTTCGTAATTGGTCAGTTCCTCCTTCTTGTTGCTTTCCTCATTGGCCTGTTTGCCGTTGCCCTGCGAGGCGTTGGGCTGCGGCACGTTCTGGCCGACCGAGGTCGGCTGCTGGGTCGTGGAGTTCTGGGACGTCGACGTCTCCTTGTCAGTGCGCACGGAGCGCTCGACCTTGGAGTCCGGATCATAGGTCGTCTCGGTCGTTTCCTTCTTGTCGGTATTGAGCCGCACCGCGACGCTGATCTGGAAATTGCGCAGCGAGAGATAAGGCGCGAGCGTCCGGCGAACATTGCTCCGGATTTCGTCGCTCACGCTCTTCTCCAGCGTCAGCATCTTGCCCGGCCCGGAATCGCCGCCGTCCTCGCCCGAGGCCAGCAATTGGCCGTCCACATTGAGCACCGTCACCTGATCCACCTTCATGCCCGGCATGGCGGCGGCCACTAGGTGACGCACGGCCTGGGCGATGCGGGCGTCGTCCGCCCCCTCGGTGCGCAGCACGACCGAGGCCGAGGGCGGCGTCCGGGCGCGGCGGAACGAGCCTTCGTCGGGCATGACGAGATGGACGCGCGCGGCCTTCACGCTGCGCATGGTCTGGATGGTGCGCGCCAGCTCGCCTTCCAGCGCGCGCACGCGGGTGATCTGCTGCATGAAGGAGGTGAGACCGAGCGAGCCGACCTTGTCGAACAATTCATAGCCCGTGCCGCTGGCGCGCGGCAGGCCCTGCTCGGCCAGCAGCATGCGGGCGTGCGCGGTGTCGCCAAAAGCGACATAGACGGTAGCGCCGTCGGCGGAAACGTCGAAATTGACGCTCGCCTCGCGCAGCGCGGCGCCGATGCGCGAGACATCCTCCTTGTCGAGGCCGGAATAAAGAATTTCATTGGTCGGACGGCTGAGGAAATAGCCTGCCGCGCCAACCAAGGCGAAGACCGCGAGGCCGATCGCCGCGAGCAGCGCAAGCCGGCGCGGCCCGAGAGCGAGGAGATTGGAGACGAATCGTTCGAATTGTTCGCGGAAGGCCATTCCGAATTCCGGCGGGGGCGGTTGAATTCAGCTGGCATTTTCCGCTGGCAAACTTGCGCGGGGGTTTTCGTGTAAGATTTTGGAAAGGATTTTCCAACGCACGATTGGCGCAAGCTTGACGCGCTTGGATGAGCGAAGCGCGAAATGTCTCGCGCTGGATGGGCGCCGAGATGCGACGCCGCCACGAAGGCGGCGCGAAAACCGGCGCGAGGAACGCCATGCCGCCAGTCACCGTCGTCAGCGCCACGCGCTATAATGAAAGAGACTTTCTCGAGCGCTCCGCCCTGGGGCGGAGTCTGCGAACCTATGCCGCCTTCGGCGTCAAGGCGCGAATCTTTTTCGAGGACAAGAGAGGGCTTGGCGCATGTTACAATCAGGCGATCGACGAAATCGCCCATGAGGAGGAAATCCTCGTCTTCGTCCATGACGACGTTACGATTGCGGATTTCTTCTGGGTCGACAAGCTTATGCTCGGCTTGAGCAAATTTGACGTCGTCGGCCTCGCCGGCAACAAGCGCCGCGTCGCGCGCCAGCCAGCCTGGGCTTTCGTCGACGACAAATTCACCTGGGACGACCGCGCCAATTTAAGCGGCATCGTCGGTCATGGCGACGGCTTTCCCTGCGCGATCGACGTTTTCGGCGACGTCATGCAGCCGCTCAAACTGATGGACGGTGTGCTGCTCGCGATGCGCAAAGGCGCCCTGACGCGCAATGGAATACGCTTCGACGAGCAGTTCAAATTCCATTTCTACGATATGGACATCTGCCGCCAGTTCGAAGCGAAAAACGTCTCCATGGGCGCGGCGCCGCTGGGCGTCATTCACGCCAGCGGCGGTGCTTTCGGCTGCCCGGAATGGCGCGCCGGATACGAGACCTATCTGCAGAAATGGCGCGATTGACGCGCCGCAACTCACGAGAAGGCAGGCATGCAGCAGACCCCCGCGCATGATTTTTTCAACGGCGATCTTCTCAGCTTTATGCCCCCCGATTGCAACCGCGTCGTCGAAGTCGGCTGCAGCACCGGCGCGCTCGCCCGCGCCTATCTGAAAGTCAACTCGAATTGCCATTATGCCGGCGTGGAGATCGATCCCAATTACGCGGAGGCGGCGCGAAAAATCTGCGCGGAGGCCGTCGTCGGCGACGTCGAAACCATGCCCGGCGAAACCTTCGAACGGCTCTTCGCCTGCGATTGCGCCGTGTTCGGAGACACGCTCGAACATTTGCGCGATCCCTGGGACGTGTTGCGGCGCATCCGGCCGCTGCTGCGCCCGGGCGGCCGCGTCGTCGCCTGCATTCCCAACGCCCAGCACTGGAGCGTCCAGCTTCGCCTTGCCTGCGGCCTGTTCCGCTATGAGGACGCAGGCCTCCTCGACCGCACCCATCTGCGCTGGTTCACCCGGATCACCGCGCTGGAAATGTTCCAGTCCTGCGGCTATCGCGTGATCGACGGCAAGCCGCGTATTTTTCCCGAGGCCGAGCGCGAACGCTTCCTGCCCGCCATCCGCGCCATGGCGACGGCGGCCGGATTCGACCCCGACCAGGCGGTCGCCGACGCTTCACCGCTGCAATATGTGCTGGTGGCAGTTCCCGAGACGCAGGTCTGAACGGCGCCAACCACGCCACCCCAAAGGCGGAGCTTCTGTTCGCGCAGGATGCGTCGCGACGCATCCTGCCGCTTTTTTCGATCCTGCTCTATCCAAGCGCCGCGATGTCGAACGCGGCCGGCCGCTCGCCCGCGACATGGCGGCGCCACATCTGGCGGTAGGCGGCTTCGAGGGAGGCGGTGAATTTGGGGCCGTCGCAAAAGGGAGCCGATTCCATCGCCGAGCGCAATCCGGCGCGTAATTCCTTGAGCCGGACCGGGTCTTTCGCGAGCGCGACGGCGCGCGCTACATAATCCCGCGGCGAATCCGCCGCCAGCTCCTCATGTCCCATGTGATGCAGGAAGCCGAGCGTCTGGCGCGACGCCAGGCGATCGCCGGGCAGAGTGATGACCGGAACGCCCATCCACAATGCCTCGCAACTCGTCGTGGCGCCGCCGAAGGGGAAGGGATCGAGCGCGATGTCGATGTCGTTATATTCCCGCAGCATAAGCGCATAAGACGATTGGCCGCGAAATCCGATGCGATCGCGCGCGACGCCATGGCCCGCAAAGGAATCGAGGAGCCTTTCCCGCACGCTGGCCTCGCTGAGGCTCTTCCATTTGAGCAGGAGCCGCGAATCCGGCGCCGCGCGCAAAATCTCGGCCCAGAGCCGAATTGCGCCCGCGCTCAATTTCGCGACATTGTTGAAACAGCCGAACGTCACGACGCCCTTGCGCAAGCAGGGCGGCTCGGCGAGCGCAATGTCGAAGGCGGGCGGCTTGTAACAGAAGCGGCCATAAGGCAGGCGCACGACCGATTCCGTGTACCAGCGATCCGAACCCGGCGGGGCCGAGATCTGATCGAGAATGAGGTAATCCATCGCCGGCAGGCCGGTCGTACCGAAATAGCCGATCCAGCTCGCTTGAATGGGCGCCGGTTTCAGGCCGAAAAGCAACAGCCGCGTCTTGTTGGTATGGCCCGAAAGATCGACCAGAATGTCGATCTTGTCTTCACTTATCCGCTCGAAGGCTTCGCCGTCGGACTGCTTGTGAATGTCGCGCCAATGGCCGGCGAGGCCGCGCAATTCGGCGGTCATCTCGTCTTCGGCCGCCCAGTTGGAATAGCAGAAGGTTTCGAAACCGGCGCGATCATGCGCGGCGAGCGCCCGCGCGAAGAAGAATCCGACCGGGTGGTTGTTGAAATCGCCCGACACATAACCGATGCGCAGGCGCCGATCGGGCGCGAGATCGCAGTCGGGGAACGGCCGCGGGTCGGGCCGGTTGAACATCCGCCCGAATTGCCGCGCGGTTTCCAGAAGTTCGTCATTGCCGAAGCTTTCGACGTAATGCATCGCCATCAGCTTGTTGCAATAGGCGCCGGCATATTGCGGATCGACCTCGATTCCTCTGCCATAGGATTCGATGGCCTCATCGGGCAAGCCCTTGTTCTGCAAGGCGACGCCGAGATTGTTGTGGGCCGCGGCGTGTTCGGGGTCCTGCTCCACCGCCTTGCCGAGACAATAGATGGCGCGGTCGAGATTATTGCCGTCGATCAGCGTGGTGCCCAGATTGTAGTGGCCTTCGGCGCGGCTACCCTCTTCGGAGAGGGCGATCGCCTTTTCGAAAGCGGCGATGGCGTCGTCGGCGCGATCGAGCTGGAGCAACGTCGTGCCGAGATTATTATAGGCTTCGAGGCAATTGGGATCGAGCGCGACGGCGCGCTCGAAGTTCTGAACCGCCTCGTCGAATCTCCCCTGCGCGAACAAGGCCGAGCCATAGGTCGCCCAGGCCACGGAAAGTTTATCGTTGGTGGCGAGCGCGCAACGCGCGGCGACGACGGCGTCGTCGACCTTCCCCAGCATCAGCAAAGCGACGCCCCTGTTGTTGAAGGCTTCGGCGTAATGGGGCCGCGCCGCCAGGGCCAGATCAAAACAGGAAATCGCTTCGTCATATTCGCCGCGGGCGCGTAAGACATTGCCAAGAATGTTCCAGGCTTCGGCGCTCGCCGGCGCGAGCGCCGAAGCCTTGCGGGCCGACTCTTCGGCAGCCGCGAATTCACCCATCTCCAGCAGGACCTTGCCGAGATTGGCGTGGGCGTCGGCATAATCGGGCCGCAGCGCCACAGCCTTTCCGTAAGACGCCGCCGCCTCGTCGCGCCGGCCGAGCTTCTGCTGCACATTGCCCAGGGCGTTGAAAGCTTCCGGATAGACGCCGCGCAGCTCCAGCGCCCGATAGACCGCCGCCAGCGCCTCGTGAGGCCGGTCGAGCGCGAGCAGCACCAGGCCGAGATTGTTGTGGAAGGTGGGCTCGGCGCGTTGGTTCAGCGCCGCGCGCAGGAATTGCTCGGCGAGGTCGCTGCGCACGGCCTGATGCGCCAGGACGCCCATACCGTGCAGGGCGTCAGCGTGAAGCGGATCGACCGCCAGAATGGCGCGATAGAGCTGCTCCGCCTGCCTCAATTGTCCGGCCTGGTGCGACCGCGCGGCGAGCGCGATACTTTGCCGGATGATTTCCTGCGGCGGCAGCGGGATCTGCCCCTGCTTCTCCTGCTCAGCGATCGCCTTGGCCGTCATCGTCGTCCCCATCCGCTCCTTGCCGGGTCCTGAAGCCGGATTGCAACATGGCAAACTGGCGCGAGGCTGTCGCAAGGACCCGGAGCGCGAAACGACGAAGGCCGCGCCCAAAGGGCGCGGCCCGGATGAAGTCCCTGGATTTGTCTGTTACTGGAACAGCTTCAGGATCATCTGCGAGGACTGGTTGGCGATTGACAGCGACTGGACGCCCAGCTGCTGCTGCGTCTGGAGGGCCTGCAGGCGGGTCGAGACCTGGTTCATGTCGGCGTCCACCAGGGAGGCGACGCCATTGGTCAGATTGGTCTGCATCGCGGAGATGAAGGTCTGCTGGGTGGTGAGCTGCTCCTGCGCGGAGCCGATCGTCGCGGCGGCGGTCTCGAGCTGGGTGATGGTGTTATTGACCGAAGCGACCATGTTGGTCAGGTTGGAGACATTCGCGCCGGTCGCGCCGGTGACATTGATCGCCTGGCCGCCGAGGATCGCCGAGGAATAGCCGGCGCTGGTCGCGCCGAGGATGCCGCCGGAGGCGCTCGCAACCGAAGTCGCGGCGGAACCGTTGGTATAGAGGCTCGCGGCGCTCGCGGTGACGGAGATATACGAGACGCCGCCGCTGTTGGTATAGGCGCCGACCAGATTGACCGAGGACTGGAAACCGGCGGTAGAGCCGTTGACCGTGCCGTTCAGCCAGTTCTGGCCATTGAAGGCGGAGCCGCCGGCGATCTGTAGCAGCGAGTTCTGCTGGGCGGCGATGTCACTCTGGATCTGGGTCAGGTTGGCGCCCGGATTCTGCGCGGCGACCAGGTCGTTCTTGATGTTGTTGACCACCGAGATCGTCTGTTCAATCGCCGAGGTGAAGGTGGCGAGCATCGACGAGCTCTGTTTGAGCGCTGACGACACCGCGCCGAGCGCGCCATTGTCCGACGACATGGTCTGGGAGATCGACCAATAGGAAGTGTTGTCGGAAGCGTGCTGGATGGAGAGGCCGGTCGAGAGCTGGCTCTGCGTGTTCGCCAGCGATTGCTGGGTCATGGTCAAACTCTGGAGCGCGGTCAGGGCGGAAGCGTTGGTCAGCAGATAGGTCATGGTGAGGCGTTCCTCTGGGATGCATGAGAGATACGAGAAACATCCCGGGCGTTCCGGAACAACGGGAGCGGCCTCATGCCTTCGAGTCTCGACGACTCAACCCATCGTGCTTGATTACAACTTATGCGAGAAACCTTGCTCAATCTTTAACAGCCGCGCTTTTGCTGTCGCGCGCCTCAATTCACCGAGCGCACCAGGCTGCCGATCAGCAGGTTCCAGCCGTCGATCAGCACGAAGAACAGAAGTTTCATCGGCAGGGAAATCAGCGACGGCGGCAGCATCATCATGCCCATCGACATGGTGAGCGTCGCCACGATCATGTCGATGATGAGGAAGGGCAGGACGATCAGGAATCCCATTTCGAAGCCGCGCCGCAATTCCGAAATCATGAAGGCCGGAATGAGCACGCGCAGATCGACCGTCGACCGGTCCTTGATGTCGAAGGCGCCGCGCGAAAGATCCTCGAAGGTCTTCAGGTCCTTTTCCCGCGTCTGGGCGAGCATGAACCGGCGGAATGGTTCGACGATCTTGGGAAAAGCCTGCTCCTCGCTGAGCTGGTTGTCGATCATCGGCTTGATCCCGTCCTTCCATGATTTGTCGAAGGTCGGCGCCATGACGAAGAAGGTCATGAACAGCGCGAGGCTGATCAGCACCAGATTGGCCGGCGTGCTCTGCAGGCCGAGACCGGAGCGCAGGAAGGACAAAGCGATGACGAAGCGGGTAAAGCTCGTCACCATCATCAGCAGGCCCGGCGCGAGCGACAGGACCGTGAGCAGCGCCACCAGCTGCACGATGCGGCCGCTGGTCGAGGCGCCGGCGATATTGTTGAGCGCGGCGGCAAGATCGCCGCCTTGCGCATGCGCCGCGCCCGCGAACAGGATCGGCGCCAGGGGAGCAAGAAAAAACGCGCGCTTCATTGCACCACCAGCGATCGGATGATCAATGCGCGCACTTTGCCCTCCGACCGGATGGACGCACGGTCGTTGAGATCCTGGCGTAGATGCTCCAGACCGGCGACGCCCTGAATCTGGGCCAGGGTCTCGGTGCGCAAATAGGCGAGGATATCGCCGGCGATCTCGCCCGCCAGCGCCTCGCCATGCGGCAGCGTCTTGCCCTCGAACAACATGGTCGCCTCAAGACGAACCCAGACGTCGGCGGGCGACGCGAGATTGGTGACGACCGGAGCGAGATCCATCGAGCCCATTTCGACCATCGGCGGAACCTTGGCGCCGTCGCCCGTCTTTGCGACGCCGCCGCCTTGCGCCTTCACCACAGATGCGCCCGGATGCGCGGTCTGAAAGCCTGATGCGCCGCCGACGCCTGCCGCAATGAGGGCTGCGACGGCGAAAGCGATCGCGTTCTGCGCCAGACTCATCCCCCGCGAGGCCTTGGGCGGCGTTTCCGCCCTGCCCTCCATCTTTCCTGCCATCGCCCGTCTCCCGGATCAGAACGGCTTCAGAGCGTCGAAAACCTGCTGCCCCCACGCGGGCTGCTGCACCTCGCTGATGCGCCCTTGGCCTCCGTAAGAGATGCGCGCCTCGGCGATCTTGTCATAGCCGATCGTATTGTTGCTGTTGATGTCGCGCGGCCGCACGATGCCTGCGACATGGAGAACGCGCTTTTCGAAATTCACCCGCACTTCCTGCGTGCCGCTGATGACGAGATTGCCATTGGCCAGGACGCGGGTGACGACGGCGGCGATCGAAAGCTGCACCTTCTCGGAGCGGTCGATCGAACCCTGCCCGTTCGACGAGCTGGAGGAATTGAGATCGCCGAGCGCATTGACCTTGTTCTGATACATGTTCTGGTTGAAGATCCAGTCGAAGCCCATGCTTTCCTGGGCGGTCTGCGAGCGGCCGGTGGTGTTGCCGAAGCTCGCCTTGTCGTTGATCATGATGACGACGGTAATGACGTCGCCGACTTTCATGGCGCGCGAATCGGTGAAGAGATTGGCGGCGCCGTCCACGAACAGCGACGCGCCCGACGGATGGCGCCGGGGCGCCAATTCGTAAAGCGCGGGATCGGTATTGGCGACGAAGCCGCTGCCGACCGGCGACATCGCGGGCGCGACGAACAGCCGCGACCTTTCGTTGCATCCCGAAAGCGGCGCCGCGAGGAGGAGAGCCAGAATCTGGGCGGCGACGAGGCGAGAGCGGACGATCACGATTTCTTCCCCTCGGATTTGGCTGTCGCGCCGGTCAGAAGATCGCTCAGGCGCGCCGCGCGCGCGGCGTCCATTTCCCCCATCACCGCGCTCGCGACCGCCGGCTTCATTTTCAGGAGCAGCGCCGCGGCGGTGTCGTCGTCCATGTCCTGCAGCTGGGCCGACGCGGCGTCCGGCGTCATCTTGCTGTAGATCGCAATGAGATTCGCGCTGGCCTTGGCGAGCAGTTCCTCGCGCTTGGCGACCCATTGGCGGACCTCGCCGGTCTTGGCGTCGAGCTCGGCGATCTTGACCGTCAACTCCGCCTGCAAGGTCTTGATCCGCTGCTCCTGCCAGGCGAGCCGGGCGCTCGCGGCGGAATTCGCGATCGCCCCGCAATAATTGGCCACGCCCTTCATGCCCGTGACGGCAAGGGGCTTGATCGGCGACAATGCCGGCCTGCGAATCGGCACTTGGCGAATGGGCGGCATGTTCGGCGGATCGGCCTGAATGCTTTGTTTTCCGCCGCCCCCCTCATTTGCGAGAGCGGGCCCGAGCGCGGCAAGACAGATCAGCGGCGTGAGGATGGTGTGGAGACGGCGGATCATCGGCATGCTTCCTTTGCCGCACTTTCCGCCGGCAAGCTTGCGTTGGGCTGACGCTCAGGCGCCTGCCGGCCTCGCGCCTATTGCACCACGATATCGGCCTGGAGCGCGCCCGCCGCCTTGATCGCCTGCAGGATCGCGATGATCGTCGGCGGCTTGGCGCCGATACGATTCAGGCCATGCACCAATCCCCTCAGACTTCGGCCGCCGATCACCGCGACCCAACCGCCGCCTTCGTCCGCCTGAATCTGAGTCTGGGGCGTAACCACGGTGCGGCCGTGCGAGAAAGGCGCCGGCTGCGAGACCTGCGGCGTCTCGGTCACCCGCACGGTGAGCGTGCCCTGCGTCACGGCAACCGGAGAAATTTGAACGTCCAGCCCGATCACGACAGTTCCCGTGCGCGAATCGATCACCACCCGCGCCGGTGCGTCAGGCTCGACCATAAGCTCGCCGATTTCGGCGATGAAATGGGTCGCGCCGACGCCGGGCGGACGATGGAGCGCTACGGAATTGGGACTTTGTTCGAGGGCCGTGCGCCGGTGATAACCCGCCCAGGAATATCTGTTGATCGCATCGGCGATTCGCACGGCGGTGGCGAAATCGGGATTGTTCAATTCCAGATTCAGCGCGCCGTCCGATGGCATGCGGCTGGCGATCTCCCGCTCCACCGTCGCGCCGTTGGAAATATGGCCCGCCGTCGGCACGCCCTGAGTCAGCGTTTCAGCCTGGCCCTGAGTCGCAAAGCCAGTGACCGACACCGCGCCTTGCGCGACCGCGTAAACTTGACCGTTCGCGCCGCTCATCGTCGTCAGCAACAAAGTCCCGCCCATCAGCGAGCTCGCGTCGCCCATCGATGAGACGGTAACGTCGATGTGCGTCCCCCGCGCGGCGAAAGGCGGCAGATCCGCGGTGACCATCACCGCGGCGACATTTCTCGTCCGCAGATTGACGTTGCGCACATTCACGCCCATGCGGTCCAGCATCGCTTGGAGGGACTGCCCGGTGAATGGCGCGTTCTGCAGGGAATCGCCGGTGCCCTGAAGGCCGACGACGAGACCATAGCCGACGAGCTGGTTGTCGCGGACGCCCTTGACGGAGGTGATGTCCTTAATCCGTACCGCCGCCTCGGCATGAGCAAAGGCGAACACGGCCATAACCGCGAGCGCGCAGGCTCGGAAAAAGCGCATTTCAACCGCCCCGGACACGGATCGAACCATCCGCCTGAACGACGCCGGAGATCACCACGCCGCTGTCGAGATTGCGCGCCTGCACGACCTGGCCGACATAGCCGTTCTGCAGGGCCTGGGCGGTCGTGGCGATGTCGATGCCGTCCTGCTGGTAGTAGACGGAGACCAGGGCCCCCATGGACACGGCGCGCGGCGCCCCCACCGCAATCGCCGCGATCGGCCGGCCCGGCAGCAGGGTGCGCCGCGCGACCTTGCCGACGAGATCGGCGCGGTCCCAGACCACATCCCCCGGCTCGGCGGAAAAATCCCTGGAATCGACCAGCATAGCGCCGGTGATCCGGTCCCCGGGATAGATCACCCGCGCCGGAACCGGCAGCGCGCGCTGACCGGCCTGCGCCGCGCCGGCGACGAGGACGGCGGCGACGGCGAAAAGGAGCCGGCGGCCCGCGGTCATGACACCCTCAGGTTCGAGATCGTGCCGGCCATGGAGCTTGCCGCCTCGACCACTTTCGAATTCATCTCATAGGCGCGCTGCGCCGCGATCATGTTGGAGATTTCCGACACCGGATCGACATTGGAGGCTTCGAGATAGCCCTGGTTGATCGAGCCGAAACCAGGGTCGCCCGGCACGCCGACCACCGCCTGCCCCGAGGCCGCCGTCGGCTCGAACAGATTGCCGCCCATCGCCATCAGCCCGGCCTCGTTGACGAAATTGGCGATGGTCAGCTGGCCGATCTGCTGCGGAATGGTCTGGCCGCCGATGGTCGCGTCGACGACGCCGGTCTGGCTGATCGTGATCGCCGTCGTATTGTTGGGAACGACGATCGCAGGCTGAATCTGATAGCCGTCGCTGGTGACGATCTGGCCGTTGGCGTTGGTGCTGAAGGAGCCGGCGCGGGTATAGAGAATTTCGCCGGTGCTCGTCGTCACCTGGAACCAGCCGCGGCCGTTGATGGCGAGATCGAGCTGATTGCCGGTATTGGTCAGAGAGCCCTGAATATTCAGCGGGCGGATGGCGGCGGTGCGCACGCCGAGGCCGATCTGCGCACCCTCGGGAACCACCGCATTCTGCCCGCGCGTCGAGACGCCCTGCAGACGCTCGGCCTGATAGATCAGATCGGTGAATTCCGCGCGCGAACGCTTGAACGCCGTTGTGTTGATATTGGCAATGTTATTGGCGATCACTTCGAGATTCTTGGTCTGGGCGTTCATGCCCGTCGCGGCGATGGCGAGCGCTCTCATCGACTCACTCCTTTACTCAAATCTGCATCTGGCTGATCTGTTGAAACGCGGCGACCGTCTTGTCGCGGATCGCCAGCGTCGTCTGCAGCGTCCTCTCCGCGGACATCATCGAGTCCACGACCTGCTGCACGCTCGCCTTGCCCTCGATGCCCTTGATCGAGGTCGTCTCGGCGGTCTTGAGCGTGTGCAGCGCATTGTCGGCGGCCTGCGCCAGCGCGGCGCCGAAGTCCGATCCGGCGCTCGCGACGGAGGCGACGGCCGCCGGAGCGACGGAGGCCGCCGTCTGAACGGCGCCGGCGGCGAGGGGAAGAATGGCGGCGATCATGTCAGCTCCTCATCAGGTCGATCGTGTCGGAAATCATCTGGCGCGTCTGTTTCACCACCTGGAGATTGGCCTCATAGGAGCGGTTGGCCTCGCGCATGTCGGCCATTTCGAACAGGAGATCGACATTGGGCATTTTCACGTCGCCCTCGGCGTCGGCGGCTGGATTGCCCGGCATGTGCTCGATGCGGAAGGGCGTCTTGTCCACGCCGATGGTTTTCACTGCGACGAGCGTATCGCCGCCGGCGCGGTCGAGTTCGTCCTCGAAAGTGATCGTCTTGCGCGCGTAAGGATCGGCGCCGGCGAAAGATCCGGTCGATCGGGCATTGGCGATATTTTCCGCCACGACGCGCAGGCGCGCCGATTGCGTTTCAAGGCCGGAGCCGGCAATGTGAAGCGAGGAGGCAAGCGGATCGATCGACATGATTCAGACCTTCACGGCGTTCATCAGCATCTGCTGGAAGGAGCGGATGATGTTGACATTGAGCGAATGGGCGCGGCTGACCTCGCCGGCCTTCATCATTTCCTGTTCGAGATTGACCGAATTGCCGGAATAGACCACGTCCCAGGCGTCGTCGCGCTTGACCTTCACGCGCTGGCCGGCGTCGGCGACAGGTTGAATATGACCCGGCTCCGTCGCGGCCATGGACAATTGCATATGGGAGAGCACGGCGGCGAAAGGCGCGAGATCGCGCGCCTCATAATCCGGCGTGTTGGCATTGGCGACATTCGAGGCGATCGTCGCCTGCCGGGCGTCGAGCCAGTTCGCCTGCTGCGTCGCGAGCGAGAACAGCGCCAGCGTCTGCATGGAGAATCTCCGCCAAGTTTCCTTCACGCCGCTGGGCGCGAAAGGTCTTCAGCGCGAGATTAGGAAGTCAATCTTGCCCCAGGCTGGCCCCCTCAGAAGGCCAATCCCTTTTTCGCCTGCGCCTCGCCAAGCATACGCCGGGTGAGGATCACGCGATTCTCGCCATGGGGCTTGAATTCGCTCGAATAGCCGATCACGCTTTCCGCCGCGCCAAGCACGAGATAGCCGTCGGGCGCGAGCGCGCGCGCCATGCGCGCCAGCACGTCGCGTTTCTGTTCCGGCGCGAAATAGATCAGCACGTTGCGGCAGAGGATCACGTCGAACACGCCGAGAGGCGAGAAGTCGCTCATCAGATTCTGCTGGCGGAAATCGATCCGCGCCTTGATGCTCTGGTTGATAGCCCATTGATCCTTGCGCTTGGTGAAATAACGCACGAGATGCGACATTGGCACGCCGCGCTGGGCCTCGAAATGGCTGTAGACGCCCTCCCGCGCGCGCTTCAGCACGGAGTCGGCTATATCGGTCGCGACGATATCGACGCTCCAGCCTCCGAGCTTGCGCGCTTCCTCGTCGAGGATCATGGCCAGCGAATAGGGCTCCTGCCCGGTCGAGCAGGCCGCCGACCACAGCCGGATGCGGCGCGTCCGCGCCCGCGCCTTCAGCAATTCCGGCAGAATGGCGTTGCGAAACCCCTCGAAAGGCGCGCGATCGCGGAAGAAGAAGGTTTCGTTGACGGTCATCGCCTCCGTCACCTTCTTCGCGAGCGCGCGGTCCTTCTCAATGCGCGCGACGAGTTCCGCCAGACCGTTCAGCCCCGCCTGATCGATCACCGGATTGAGCCGCGCCTCGACGAGATATTGCTTCTCGCGGTCGAGCGCCAGTCCGGACGATTTCAGCAAAAAGCTCTGCAAGGCCAGGAAAGCCTGAGACATGACGCGACACCCGAATTACGCAAAGCGATATAGACAAATCCGCGCCCGTCAGCAGAGGCCGACTTCCTCGAATTTCGATTTCACGATCTGCTTGTTGAAGGGCTTCATGATATATTCGTCGGCGCCGGCCTGCATGGCGCGGGTGATGTGCTTCACGTCGCTTTCCGTCGTGCAGAACAACACTTTCGGCGTCGCGCCATTGGGCATCTGGCGCAGATTGACGAGGAACTCCAGCCCGTCCATCACCGGCATGTTCCAGTCGAGCAGAATAGCGTCCGGCATGGAGGCGGAAACGGCGACGAGCGCTTTCTGGCCATCCTCGGCCTCCGCGGTCTTGAAGTTCAGCTCTTCGAGAATCTTTTTCGCGATTCGCCGGATCATGGGCGAGTCGTCGACAACCAGCACGTTCTTCATTGTCAGTCTCCATTCGTGATTTCTTTGCGCCCGATGCGTGATGGATCAGCTGTCCTCGCTGAAGTCGAAGACCGCGTCGATATTGAGCAAAGGCATGATCCGGCCTGCGATCCGATGATAGGCGGCGGCGAATTTCGCCCGGCCGCGCGCTATATGCGGCGGCGGCGCGATCGCCGTGTCGGGGGCGAGGCTCAACACGTCGCCGATCTCGTCGACGAGCAGGGCGAAGGCCTCGCCACCATGCTCGATGCCGATCGCCAGGCTGCCCGCGCCGCCATCCTCCGGCCTGAGGCCGAGACGGCGGCGCAGGCTCACCGCCGTCACGATCTTGCCGCGCAGATTGACGAGGCCGACAATGTCGCGCGGGCCCCCGGGCGCCCGGGTGACCGAGCCGATCCGGAAGATCGTCTGAACGCGCGTCACCGACAGGCCGAAAACGTCGTCGGCGACCTTGATCGAGAAATAGCCGTCGAGCGCATTGGCCGCGGCCTGCGGCGTTTCGCTCAACGTTCGGGAAGGTTCGAAGCTCATGCGGCGACTCCTGCGGCGAAAGCGGCGCTCTCCCCGACGCCGTCGTCGGCGACGCAGGCGCGGATGATGTCGAGAAGCTGGTTGCGCTGGAATTTTCCGACGGCCGCCATCATGCCGGCCGCTTCCGCGGCGCGCATTATCTCGCGGCTGGCGAAAGGCGCGAGCGCGATCATCGGCGCGCGCGCCCCGGCGTCGCGGAGGCGCCTTCCGAGTTCGAAGCCAGCGCCGTCGGGCAGATCAACGTCGATGAGAATAGCGTCGAAGCGCGCATTCTGCGCGATGCGCGAAACGGCTTGCGCGCCGGTCTCCGCCTTGACCACCTCAAAGCCCGAAGCCTGCAGCGTGGCCGAAAGCATGTCGCGGAAAAACGCGGCGTCGTCCACCAGCAGCAAGCGGGTCTTGCCCTTGACCTCGCCTTCGCCCGGCGTCCGCAGCATGTCGATGAAATAAGCGATGTCGAGCAGTTCGACGACCTTGCCGCCGAAATTGGCGGCGCCGACGATCCCCGGCGCCTCTCCGGCGATTTCGACATCGAGTTTCTCGTCCACGATATCGAGAATGCCGTCGACCAAAAGCCCGAAGGGCTCGCCGTCCGGCGAAATGACGAAGACCGTATTGTCACCCTCCTTGACCATCACGTCGGGGGCGGCGGCGACGATCTGCATCAGGCGGCCCTGGTGATGCGTGAGCATCATCCCGTTCGAAAGCTCGATGTTTTCCGACGAGACGGTCTCGATCCGCGCCACGTTGGAAAGAGGCAGAACCTTGTCAACGCCCGCGCCCGCCCGAAAATAGATGAGGCGCATCTTGTCGGCGCTGGCCGCGCGGACGTTTTCCGCGTCGATCGTGGCCGCCTCGCGCGACTGCTCCAGCCCCAAAGCCTCGCGCAGGCCGTTGGGGTCGAGAATGAGCACGACCGAACCGTCGCCGAGAATGGTGTGGCCGGAAAAGGCGGCGAGATGCTGCAGCGAGCCGCCCATCGGCTTCACCACGATTTCCTGGACGTCGGTGACCGCATCAACCGTAATCCCGAAGGACTGGGCGCCGACGCGCATGATGACGGCAAGCTGCTCCGGATCAGCCCCGGGCTCGTCCAGCGGGGCGAGATCGAGCAGTTCCGCAAGGCTGCCGATGGGAAGGACCGCCTCGCGCAATTGCAGGATTTTCGAACCCTGGACGAATTCGATGCGATGCTCGCCGCCGTTGACGCCGACGGCCTCGACCACCGAATGCTGCGGCAAGGCGAATCTTTGACCGCTGGCCTCGACGATAAGGGCCGGGGCGATGGCGAGCGTCAGCGGAATTTTGAGCGCGAAACAGGAGCCCCGCCCCGGCGTCGAGGACAGAGCCACCGAGCCGCCGATCGCCTGAATGTTCTCGCGGACGACGTCCATGCCGACGCCGCGGCCGGAAACATTGGTCACGCGCTCGGCGGTGGAGAAGCCCGGCGAGAAGATGAAGCGATGGATCTCGTCGTCGCCCATCCGTTCGAGCTGCTGGGTCGTCGCCAGACCCCGCGCGAGCGCCTTCTCCTTGATCCGCTCCTTGTTGAGCCCGCGCCCGTCGTCGCTGATCTCGATCGTAATCTGGCCGGCCTCGTGCGAAGCCGCGACACGCACCGTTCCCGCCGCCGGCTTGCCGAGGCGGACGCGCTCTTCCGGCGGTTCGATGCCGTGGTCGGCGCAATTGCGCACGAGATGGGTGAGCGGATCGCGGATCAGCTCGATGAGCTGGCGGTCGAGTTCGGTGTCGCCGCCGTCGGTGACCAGATTGATCTTCTTGTCCAGATCGGTCGCGAGATCGCGGATCATGCGCGGCAGATTGGTGAAAACACGCTCGACCGGCTGCATGCGGGCGCGCATCACGGCGTCCTGCAGGTCGGACGTCATGGCCGAGAGACGCTGCAACGGCGACTTGAGCGTCTCGTCCGCATGGTGGCGCGTGATCTCGAGGAGCTGGTTCCGGGTCAGAACCAGTTCCGAGACGAGCTGCATGATGCGCTCGAGCGTGTTCAGATTGATGCGGATCGTCTCGGCGCGCTTGCCGGGCGCCGTCTCGGCGGCCGGGGCGCCGGCGTGAGCGTTTTTGACGGATCCGATCGCCGCGGGCGTTTGCCGCGTTTCAGCCTCCGGCGCGACCGGCGCCGCTGCTACGACGCGCTCGGGTTCGGGCTCCGGTTCGGAAATGGGCGCCGCCGCCGGGGCTTCCTCCTCGACAGCGGCGCCGCGGCACTCGACCACCCGCTCCTCGAGCAGAGCGATCATGTCGGAATCGTCACCCTCGCCTTCGCAGCCCTTTTCCTCCAGCTCGGCGAGCAGCGCCTTGACGCGATCGACCGCCGCGAGAACAGCTGAAACGACCTCGGGAGTCGCGTCGGCGCCCTCGCGCAAAGCCCCGATCAGGTTTTCCGCCGCGTGGGTGAGCCGCTGGAGCCGGTTCAGGCCAAGGAAGCCGCAGGTGCCCTTGATGGTATGGACGAGGCGGAAAATGCTGGCGATCAGGCCCGCATCCTCGGGATGACGCTCGAAGGCCACGATCTGCGCCGACGCCGCCTCGATCTGCTCGGCGGATTCGGCGAGGAATTCCTTCAACATTTCATCCATGGCTCTGCTTCCGCTCATTGGTCGATTTCGTCGTCTTTTTCTCCCGACACTCGTCGGACGGTCCTTCATTGATCAGACGCGCCACATAGGCGAGGCCGGCGCGCATCGCTGCCGCCGTGGTCTCGCAGGGCTCCGCGATCGATTCGGGAAAATTCGGGCCGTTCATTTCCACCGCAACTGTGCGTTGTGCTTCGAGAGCGATCTCATTGAGGCGTTTCAGGATCGATTCGAAGCTCTCGCGCAAGGCCGGGTCGAGTCTCTCGTAGCGACGCACCGCCTCGCGCGCGCCGGGAAGCGGCGACTGCAGGAAATATTCCCGATAGCTGCGCGGCTGCCAGGCGAGGGCCTCGTCCGTCATTTCGGGCATGGTCGGAAGGAATTCCAGCAGAAGAAGGATCTCGTTGAATACATTCAGATAGTCGTTGGCGAGGCCGGTTGACTGGTTCACGAACCCCAACGAGGCCTCGCGTCCATGATGGTCGCAAACACCAACCCCCTCCTGATGCGCCGCCCCGTGTTTCGACATCGTTCGAACTACCCGTTTTAGTTGTGTTTTATGGTTATTGCGCGCAACACGATAAAAAATGGTTACAACCCAGCCCGACACGCCGCCTTATCCGGACGTCGCTGAAATTTTTCGTTCTTTCGGAGATATACAATTCTAAGTTGTGCTTTTTTAACGAACAGGCGGCATCCTTTGCCGGCGATCGAGCGCCGGCTTTGCAGCCCGCAGCCCGGCACGACCTTGACCGGCCCGCACCGACGCGGGCGCACTTTCGAACAGGAGCGGGTTTCCAAAATGCTGACCCGAAAGCCCGCGATTTCGCCGATTCGCGTTCTCGTCGTCGACGATTCCAGCTTCATGCGCAGCGCGATCACGCGCCATATCCAGCGCGAGGCCCGATTCCAGGTCATCGGCGCGGCGACGAACGGCCGCGAGGGCGTCGCCAAGGCGCTGGAGCTCCGGCCCGACGTCATCACCATGGACGTCGAAATGCCCGAAATGAATGGAATCGAGGCGCTACGCCAGATCCTCGCGCAAACCTCGATTCCCGTCATCATGGTCAGCGCCCAGACCGAGGCCGGCGCCAAGACGACGATCCAGGCGCTGCAATATGGCGCGATGGACTTCATCCCCAAGAAGGGCGGCTTCGAGAATCTGCACGAAAAATTATTCGCAGTCGTCGGGGCGGCGCGGGCGCGTCTGGCGCCGACGGTGGCGGTCGCGGCGCCGCGGGCGCCGCTCGCCGCGCGCAAACCGCGCGTCGGCCAGTTGCGGCCGCGCATCGTCGTCATCGGCAGCAGCACCGGCGGCCCGCGGGCCTTGCTGCAGGTGCTCGAACGTCTGCCCGCGCATTTTCCGGCGCCGATCGTCGTCGCCCAGCACATGCCGCCGCAATTCACATCCGCCATGTCGAAATGGCTCGCCGAACATTGCGCGCTGAAAATCGTCGAGGCCTCGGACGAGATGGCGCTCGCGCCGGGCGGCGTTTATGTCGGCCCTGGCGGCATGCAGTTCCGCGTCGCCAGCGGCCGCACGAAAATTTCCGCCGACCAGGGCGAAAGCCTTTACAAGCCGAGCGTCGACGTACTCGCGGACAGCGTCGCCGCGGGTTATGGCGGCAATGTGCTGGCGATCATGCTCACCGGCATGGGCAATGACGGCGCCAGGGGATTCTTGAAGCTCAAGGAGGCCGGCGCCCACGTGATCGCGCAGGACCAGGCTTCCTCCGCCGTCTGGGGCATGCCTCGGGCCGTCGCCGAATGCGGCGGCGCCGACGAAATTCTCGCCGTAGGCGACATTGGCAGGCGGATCAACGCCCTGGTCGGACTTTCGGCTTGAGGGGCGTCACGGCCTCTCCACCTCTCCGCCCGCGCTGTCCGGCCCGATCTCGGGCGCAACCTGGGCCAGGGAGCGCTGGCTCGCCACCACCACCCAATAGTCGCCCATGCTGCGTATGGCGATGATCCGGCCGATTTCCGGACTTTCGTCGCCGACCCGAACCCGGCGAAACCCGCTGTCGCTTTCAAGCAAAGCATTGTCGTCGTTGAGCTCGACGATGCGGACCTTGTGACGCTCGGGCGGATCCTTCGCCTCGGAGCGCGCTGGCACGGCGCCGACCGGCGTCATGTCGATCGTGATCGATCTGTGGGCCTTGCGCGTCCGGTCCTCGGCCGCCGCGGCCCGCACCGCGGCCTCGACCGCCTTGACGCGGTTGGGCTGGGCGAAGATCGCGAAATCCTTCATGGCGTAGATTCGCGGCCCGCCTTCCTGATGGTTGAACATGAAGACCGCGAACCAGACCGATCCCGCCGCGCAGGCGAGACCGACCGACTTCAGCGCGAGGTCGTTCATTCCTTCCTCCCCGGTTCGGCGCCTTTGTCGCCCTGCAGGGTGTCGGCAAGCTCGCGAAAGGCGTCCGCGCTCGGCTGGTCATCGAGCGACTGCCCCATGGCCTCGTAGATTTTGGGAACGAAAATCACGGCCTGATCCATCAGTGGATCGGCGCCGGCGTGATAGCCGCCCATGAGGCGCAGGTCGCGCGAGGATTCATAACGCGCGATCATCGCGCGCAATTTCATCACCAGCGTCCGCTGCTCCTTGGTCCAGACATGATGCGCCAGCCGCGACACCGAGGACAGCACATTGACCGCCGGATAGCGCCCCTGGTCGGCGATGGCGCGATCGAGCACGATATGGCCGTCGAGCGCGCCGCGAATATTGTCGGCGACCGGATCATTGTGGTCGTCGCCATCGACGAGCACCGAAAACACGCCGGTGATCGAGCCGCCCCCAGCCTCCCCGGGCCCTGCGCGCTCCAAAAGCTTCGGCAGTTCGGAAAAAACGCTCGGCGCATAGCCGCGCGCCACCGCCGGCTCGCCGGCGGCGAGCGCCACGTCGCGCGCGGCATGGGCGAAGCGTGTGATCGAATCGACGATGAGCAGAACCGACTCGCCCTGGTCGCGCAGATATTCGGCGATGCTCATCGCGGTTTTCGGCGCAAGCCGGCGCATCATCGCGCTCTCGTCGCCAGTGGCGACCACGGTGATCGCCAGCTTGCGATTCTCGCCGAGAGCGTCGTCGAGAAATTCGCGCACCTCGCGTCCGCGCTCCCCGACGAGCGCGATCACCACGCTGTCGAAGCCGGGCGAGCCCGCCAGCATGGCGAGAACGGTCGATTTGCCGACGCCCGATCCCGCGAAAATGCCGATGCGCTGACCGGCGCAAATCGGGGTGAAGAAATCCACGACACGAATGCCGCTCTTGACCGGGCGGCGCACCCTTTCGCGCCGCATCGCGGCGGGCGGCTCGGCGTCGATCGGCACGGAGCGCGGGCCTTCGAGCAACGGCCCAAGCCCGTCGACCGGCCGGCCGAGCGCATTGAGCACCCGCCCCTTCCAGGAGCGATGCGGCTTGAGCCGCATCGGCCGCGAGCGGAAGGCGAGATGGCCGACGCCGGCCTGAACCCGGGAGTCGAAACTCTTCACCGTCACGGCCTGCGCGTCGATGCGCACAACCTCGCCGGGCGCGCCCCGCGCGTCGCCGTCGATGCAGACGACGTCGCCGAGTTTCAAGAGCCGCGACAGGCCCGCGACGCGATAGGCCGAGGGCCCGACCTCGGTGATGGTTCCGCCGACGCGCACCGGATCGAGCCGTAATTCGGCCTCCTGGACCTCGCGCAGCAATTGCTCCAGCGCCTGCATTTCAGGCTTCCGCCGTCACGAGGTCGCCCCAAGCGTTTTGATGGCGTCGAGGAACGAATTTTCGGTCGATTGGGTCGCATTGGCCGAACTGTCGAAGGCCCGAGAAACGTCGATCATCCGGGTCATTTCCAGCACCGGATTGACATTCGAGCCTTCGGTCATGCCCTGGGCCACGCCATTGTTGGTGAAATCCAGCACCGGCGTCGCGGGAATGTCAGGCCTGACGGAAGAATTCTCGTAGCGACTCAGCCGCGCCGCGGGATCGATGGAGAACAGGCCCACGGCGCCAATCTGGGCGCCGTTCTGGCTGATCATCCCGTCCTGGGAAATTGTCGGCGCCCCGCCCGATGGATCGAGCATGATGGAGGCGCCGCCGGCGTCGAGAATCGGATAATTGTCGACGCTGCGCAACGTCCCGCCTTCGTCCATGTGCAGGCGGCCGTCGCGGGTATAGACGACGCCGTCCGGCGTCCGCAGCGCGAACCATCCCTCGCCCTGCACCGCGATGTCGAGCGGATTGCCTGTCGAAATCAGCTCCCCGCCCTGGCGCGAAATATAGCTCTCGCCGCTCGTCGCGAAAGCGGTGGGCTCCGCCCCCGCGCGCGAGAGCACGGTGGAAAAGGTCACCTCCTCGGCGCGATAGCCGGCCGTATTCATGTTGGCGATGTTGTTGGCGATCGTGTCGAGCCGCTTCTGCAAGGCGACCTGACCCGAGAGCGCGACATAGATACTCGATTGCATCGGGGCGTCCGTGACCTGCGCGCCAGCCGCGCAGCCGGCCACATCACACCCAAGGGCGCTTGCTCCAGGCTGACCTGCCAGGGACGTCGCCGGCCCGCCGATGAAGTCCCGCTGGGTTTCTCTTGTTTTGGCTGGATTTTCGTCTGAAGGCCGGCGAGCGTTTTTCGCAGATCCTGCTTCCGCGGTTTAAGCCTCGCGCAAGCCCGAATGAGCCTAATGGGCGCGGTCCAACCAAGCGGAGCGCGGCCTTGAATTTCGTCGTCGGCCTTGTCATTTCCTTCGGCTGCATGCTGGGCGGCTATGCGGCGCTCGGCGGCCATCTCCACACCCTGCTCCAGCCCTTCGAGTTCCTCATTCTCGGCGGCGCCGCGCTCGGCATTTTCGTCGTCGCCAATCCCGTGCCGGTGATCAAGGATTCCGGCTCCGCGATCGTAGAGGCCATCGCCGGCAAGGGCCCGAAACAGAAGGATTTTCTCGATCTTCTGTCGCTTCTTCACGCGCTGATGCGCGAAATGCGCGGCAAGTCGCGCGGCGAGGTCGAAGGCCATATCGACAATCCCGGCGAATCCGAAATTTTCCGCGCCCATCCCAAGGTGCTCGCCAACAAGCTGCTCCTCGGATTCGTCTGCGACTATTGCCGGCTGATCATCATCGGCTCCGCACGCTCCTATGAGATCGAGGCGCTGATGGACGAGGAAATCCAGACCATCACCTATGACAAGCTGAAGCCGTACAACGCTCTGACCACGGTGGCCGACGGCTTTCCGGCGCTGGGCATCGTGGCCGCGGTGCTCGGCATCATCCACGCCATGGGCGCGCTCGACCAGGGGCCTGAAGTGCTCGGCGGGCTCATCGGCGCGGCGCTGGTTGGCACCTTTTCCGGCATTTTCGCCTCCTATGGCATTGTCGCGCCGGTGGCGCTGCTCATCAAGGCCACGCGCAACAAGCAGCTGCGCCTGTTCATTCTCGTGAAACAGACGCTGCTCGCCTATATGAACGGCGCGATGCCGCAGATCGCCGTCGAATTCGGCCGCAAGACCATTCCCGCCAAAGAGCGCCCGACCATCGACGAAGTGGAGAACGAAACCACTTCCGGCGGCGCCGATAGGCAGGCGGCCTAGCCCATGGACGCCAAGACCGAATCCGCGGCGCCCGCCGCCGAAAGACTGCTCGACAATCCGGGCCTGAGCGTCGAGCGCCTGCCGATGCTCACGCTGATCTTCGATCGGCTTGCGACCGCCTGCGCGGAGGGCTTGCGCCCCTATTCGCCGGCGATCCTGACCTGCTTCGTGAATTCGATCGCGACCGACCATGTGTGGGACGCGCTCGACGCCTATGACGGCAGCGTGGCCGCGATTCTCTATTCGCCGGAGCTCGACGCCCGCATTCTCGTCGGCCTCGACCGGCGCTGCATCTTCTCGCTGATGGAGGTCCTGCTCGGCGGCGACAGCAAGGAGCCGCCCTACGACGACGACCGCAATTTCTCGACGCTCGAAACCCGCGTCGCGCAGACGGTCTTCGAAATTGCCGCCGAAGCGCTTCATTCCGCTTTCGGGCCGATCATCGCCACCAAATTCCGGCTCGAACGGGTCGAGACGCGGATGGACTTCACCGTCATGGGACGCCGCAACGTGCTCGGGGTGATCGCCAAGATCCTGATCCAGGCCATGGATATCGGCGGCCAGATGTTCGTGGTCATTCCCCAGCCCGCGCTCACGCCCATCCGCCAGCAATTGTCGCGCGACTTGTCGAGCGACGGTTCGGCGAGCGACCCGCGCTGGCAGAAGATGATGCGGGCGGGAATCGAAAAGGCGGAAGTCTCGGCTTTCGCGATTCTCGACGAAAATGAACTCACGCTTGGCGAAATTTCCGGCTGGCGCGTCGGCCACATTCTCCCGCTCAAAGCCTCCGTCGACACCAAGATCCGCCTCGACTGCAAGGGCCAGCCCCTGTTCTGGTGCGAACTCGGCCAAGGCAAAGGCCATTACACACTGAAAGTGGCGGAGCGCGTGGACAATGAGGAAATGCCGCTCGCGCGATTCCTGGAACTCGCCGGCGCCGCCGAACAAAATTGAATCCTGCACGAGAGGACGACATGGCTGAAGCCGAAGAACTGTTGCACACGGCGGCCGCCGCGCCGGAAGGCGGCGACGACGCCGCCGACGCCGGGTTGCGCAAGCACGACGCCATCTTGCGGATTCCGGTCACCGTGCAAGTGGTGCTCGGCTCGGCGCGCATGCCGGTCGCGCATCTGATGAAACTTGGGCGCGGCGCCGTGGTCGCGCTCGACCAGCGCGTCGGCGAACCGGTGAATGTCGTCGTCAACGGCCGCGTCGTGGCCCGCGGCGAGGTCGTGGTGGTGGACGAGGACAATTCGCGCTTCGGCGTCTCCCTCACAGAGATCGTGGGATCCGCCGATGCCGACGCCTTCGTCTGAGGATTCGAGCCATCTCGGCGGCCAGCACGCCGCGCGCTCCCATGCCGTGGCGCGGCCGCTGTTCGGAGCCGAAAAGGTCGCCGCCCTCCTGCTCGCCCTCGACAAGCCGATCGCCGGACGCCTGCTGAAACGCCTCGATTCGCTCGAACTGCGCCAAGTCACGCGGGCGGCTTCCGAACTCGGCTCTGTCAATCCGGTGACGATCGAAAGGCTGATCGCGGATTTCGAGGAGCAATTCTCCTCGGGCGCCGAATTGCTGGGCTCGGCGGGCGAAGCGGAAAATCTTCTCGCCGGCGCCCTGCCGCCGGAAGAGGCGGCGGAAATCCTTTCCGACGTGCTCGGCAATTCCAACAAGGCGATGTGGGACCGGCTCTCGGCCGCGCCCGAGGGGGCGCTGGCGTCCTATCTCGTCAAGGAACACCCCCAGACCTTCGCCTTCGTACTTTCCAAACTCTCGTCGGGCGCGGCGGCGAAAATCCTCGCCCAGACGCCGCGCGAGATCCGCAACAGCCTGATGCGCCGGATGCTGTCGCCGCGCCCGGTGATGGATCCGATGATGCGCCTGCTCGAACGCACATTGCACGAAGATCTCCTGCTGAATGTCGCCCGCAACACCGGCGCCGACACCCATTCCAAGATCGCCGAAATCATCAACAAAATGGAGCGCGAGCAGATCGAGGACGTGTTGCAGTCGCTCGCCGAGGATCGCCCCAAGGACGCGGAAACCCTGCGCGGCCTGCTCTTCACCTTCGAGGACATCGCCAAGCTTTCCCTCAAGGCGCGCACCACCGTGTTCGACCGCGTGCCGGCCGACCGCGTCGTCCTCGCCCTCAGGGGCACCGACCCGACGTTCCGCGAACTCATCCTGTCGTCGATGGCCGCCCGCGCACGCCGCATGGTCGAAAACGAACTCAACACCGGCGGCCCCGCGCAGCAGCGCGAGGTGATGAAAGCACGCCGCGCGATCGCCGACACGGTGCTCGAAATGGCGGAGCGCAACGAAATCGAAATCCATGGATCGGGCGAGTCGGACGCCTTGTTCGAATGACGCGCCGGAGCATTGCGGTTTCGGCAGGATTGCTTCGCAATCCAAGGAAACGCCATGGCGCGAAGCCCCTTTTCGTCATCGGCGAAATTTCGCGCCAGCGGAGTTCCTATGAGGCCCGCCGGGCATGAGCGACGCGCCCGACAAGGAAAGTCAGACCGAGGAAGCGACCGAGAAAAAACTTCACGATTCGATCGAAAAGGGCGACACGCCATTTTCGCGCGAGGCCGCTTTGTTCGCGAGCCTGCTCGCTTCCCTGCTCTTCCTTTCCTTTTTCCTGCGCGACGGCGCCGTGCGTCTCATCGCCGCCTTGCAGAACCTCCTCGACCAGAGCGGCCAATACCAGCTCGGCCAGGGCCGCAACGCGACGCTGCTCCTCGGCGCCGTCGTCGAGGATTCGGGCGCCTTTGTCGCCCCCGCATTGATCCTGCTGATCGTCGCCGGCGTGGTCGCCGCTGTGGCCCAGAATCCGCCGCGCCTGATCGGCGAACGCATTGCGCCCAAGTGGGATCGCGTCTCACCCCGCTCGGGCTGGGGCCGCATTTTCAGCCTGCGCGGCGCAACCGAATTCGGCAAGAGCCTGTTGAAACTCTTTGCCGTCGGCCTCGTCGTCACCATCATCGTGAAAGGCGAGATCGGAGGCGCCTTCAAATCGATCTTCTCCGATCCCGCCGAACTAGCCGACCATCTGCTCGACGTCGTCCGCGGCCTGTTCGCGAGCGTCGCCGCCGCCGCCGGCGCGCTCGCTGCCGCCGATCTCGTGTGGTCGCGGATTCACTGGCGCCGCGATTTGCGCATGACCCGCCAGGAAGTGAAGGAAGAGCAGAAGCAAATGCTCGGCGACCCGATGGTCAAGGCCCGCCTGCGATCCGTCGCGCTCGAGCGATCGCGCAAGCGCATGATGAGCGCGGTGCCGAGCGCGACGCTCGTCGTCGCCAATCCGACCCATTACGCCATCGCCTTGCGCTATGTCCGCGACGAAGGCGGCGCGCCGAAGGTCGTCGCCAAGGGCCAGGACCTCATCGCGCTCAAGATTCGCGAAATCGCCGAAGCGAACGCCATACCGGTCATCGAGGACAAGGCCCTGGCAAGGTCGATGTATGATCGTGTCGAGGTGGACATGATGATTCCAGCGGAATTCTATCGCGCGATCGCGGAAATCATTCATTTCCTGAACACGCGCGGCTCCGGCCGCCGCAACCCGTGAGGGCGACCGTCATGTCCAACGCCGAAGCCGCCTTCGCCTGCGAGCGCATCCTCGCCGAGAATCTCGCGGACGTCGCGAGCGAACTTCGGCTGATCAATGTCGCCGACTTGATCGGCTACATTCGCGGCGAACGCGTCGCGACGCTCGAAGATTTGGTTAATTCAGCGTCGGAGCTCTACTTCAAGCAAGGCGCGCTGCGCTACGCCTGGTCGGCGGATCTCGACCTTTTGTGGGAGACGCCGCCGGCGATCTCTCTCAACATGGAGTTTTCCTGGCGCGGCGTGACCGCCTTTTTTGCCTTGCGCCTCGATTCCGCCTACGCCGGCGTCGATCTCCAGCAGATGGTCTTCGACGAACCGGACGGCGACGAGCGTCCCTGCGAGCGCCTCGCCAGCGCCGTCGCCGACGCCAGAATCGCGCCGCCACGCGGCGGCGCTCCGCGCTGAGACATCAAAAACGCAGCCCGGCCGCGCGCTCAGTCTCCTGGCGTCGCCGCCCCGCAAGGGGGAGGGAGAAGCCTCTGCGCTTTTGATGATCCTTCCCCCTAATTGGGGAGAGCGCCCGCGCCGCGGCCGAGTGTGGCTCATGACCGCAGCGAAGCGAAACTTGGCCGTCGCTTTGAGACGTTTTTCCTTTCCGCGACCTCCGCGCGGCTCAGGCGATCTTCGCGCCCATCCGCAACCCGCCCCAATGCTTGCGATTGACATAGATCGGCGCGGAAATGTCCTTGATCAGAGCGACGCGGCCGCCGCCGAGATCACGCGGATAGGTCTGGCTCAGCACGGGACTGGTGTTGCGCGCCGCCGTCATTCCGGTCATGTCGTCGAATATCCGGCGGTTGCGCGAATTGGCGTTGTTCCACACTGGGTCCGGGCCCTGTGGCGCGGAATATTTCCTGTTGTGCACCGGCAGGTAGCCGTTGCGATCGACGGCGGCCGAAAACACCACTGCCGGATCGAGTTCGAGGATCGGCTCCTGAATTTCCGGCAAATGGCGTTCGAGAAACTCCAGCGTCTGATTGCGGTATTGCCGTGGATTGGTGTCCGGGATCGGAACGTAATTTGCGTCGAACAAGGCCGCTTCCGTGATCTCGCCATTGGCGACGGCGCGCTCGAACAGCTCCGCGACCATTTTCGACCGCGCGACCACGATTTCGCGCAACTTTTCCTCCTTCGCCAAGAGCCGCTCCATCAACGCCTTCAGCGCTGCCGAGGTCT
Source organism: Candidatus Rhodoblastus alkanivorans (assembly GCF_022760755.1). Taxonomy (NCBI): domain Bacteria; kingdom Pseudomonadati; phylum Pseudomonadota; class Alphaproteobacteria; order Hyphomicrobiales; family Rhodoblastaceae; genus Rhodoblastus; species Candidatus Rhodoblastus alkanivorans. The sequence goes on along the minus strand of NZ_JAIVFP010000001.1, from coordinate 1,172,090 downwards.
GGTCCGGGATTTCCACGAACTGGAGCCTCTGGCCGTGGTCCGACGGCGGCGCGACACGCGCGCGCAACGGGCCGACGGCCTTCAGTTCGGCCTCTACGATCAGCCCGGGCTCCAAGAGATCGGGAAGGCCCGAGACAGTCGCCCCGCCCACGGATATTTCCACGATTTCTCCGGCCATGCGCCGCCCGTTCCGGACAAGCTCCACGGGTACGAGCGCGGGTGAGCGCGGATATTTGCGGCCATCCACATCGGCGAAGCTTTTCACCACGACGACCAGACGGGTCGAAAGGCGCTCGAACAGGGTGCCGACCTGGCGCGACTGATCGGAAACCTTCGCCGCCGCAATATCGACCTCGCCCACGGCGCCGGTGAACATTTCGACGCTGCCGCCAAGTTGCGCCGCGCCTGCCGCCGCCGCATGAGCGCTATGTCCGATCTGCCCGACCGCCTCGACCTGCTGGCCCGAACTATGGGCTACGGCGGAGGCGATCAGGCTGATCTGGCTGATCAGTTCCCGCATGTCCTTCATCGCGCCGACCGCCGATTTCATCGCGGCTTCGATTTCTGCGATCTGGCCGGAAATTTCCCGCGTCGCGGCGTTGGTGCGCTGGGACAGGAGCTTCACCTCATTGGCGACCACGGCGAATCCGCGGCCGTTCTCCCCGGCGCGCGCCGCCTCGATCGTCGCATTGAGCGCGAGCAGGCTGGTCTGGTTGGAGACGCCGGCGATCAACCCCACGATCTCGGCCACCCGCGCGGCGGAAGCCGACAAAGCCGCGAAGCGCCGCTCCGCTTCATCCGCACGTCCGACGGCGTCGTTCACCAGAGTATCCGTCTCATTGGCCTGGCGCCCGACCTCCTGGCTCGACGCCTGCAATTCCTCGACCGCCGCCGCGACCGCCCCCATGGATTGGGAGGTGGTTTCGACGCCGTCCTTGACCAGCGAAACGCCGCCGCGCAATTCGGTCAGCAATTTTTCGAGATCGTTCACGATCGCCCGCAAGGACTCGGACTGGCGGGCGGCGACCTCGTTCGAGGACTCCATTTCCGCCTCGATCGCGTTTTTCAGATCGAGCGCTTCGAGTTCGCGCGCCGCCCTTTCCGTGCCTGCGAAAAAGGCGTTCAGATTGGCGCCCATGTCCGTGAACACCGATTCGGTCAGGGCCTCGACAATCTCGGCCTCGCGGCCGCGCCGGGCGAGAATCACGCGCAGGAAGCGCTTGAAGAAATAGCCATAGGCGCCGAGATAGATTTCCGGAGAAAGCTTCAACCGCACATGGGTTTCGCCGATCCGCCGCGCCCTTTTCTTCAGCTCCGCGCCGGGCGGATTGGCCAGCAGATATTTCCAGTGTTCGAGATTGGCGTCCCGCGCCCGCCGCGCCGTCTGGGGATCGCGCAGCAGCGCGGACTTGTCCGGATCAGCCGCGAATTCGGCGTAGAAGGCGTCGAAGATTTCCTCGATCCGCGGCGCGATCGCCGCGCTCAGCGCCTCATAAACGCCCGCGCCGTCCGTAACGTTCGCGCGCGCCTTCCTCAAGGGATTCAGTCCCATCTTTTCCGCACCATCGGCTGAAGGCGCCGACCCGAAGTCGGACGAGCGCCGGTTGACAGATTCGACATTGTGGCGGGCGCGGCTTGTCCCGACCTTGCCCTTCGATTTCGCTATTGCGGCATCTGATCCTTCGGCATGTAGGCGAAGTCCTGCACGAGAACCTCCTTGATAAGGCCCTTGCCGAGCTTTTCATTCACCACCGTCCGGATCTGGCTGGTGAGGGCGTTGATGTCATATTTGTCGAGATGGCGGAAATCGAGGCTCGGATCGCCATAGATGGTGCGGAAGGCGTAGTCGAGGACGAAGGCCTCGGGATTGACATTGAGCCTTTCCGCCTGCCTGGCGTCGATCGCGTAAAGAAACTGGACGATGACATAGCCCAGCAGCGCGCCATCCGCGATCACCGGCACGTTGATCACCCGCGATTTGCGATATTCGTAATTGTGCTCGGTCGCTTCGTCATGCGCGGCGGTCGCGCGCGCGACGCGCCATTGGCCCGCCTCGTAGCTGGAAAAGGCCGTAATCGCGCTCACCCAAAGCGCCAGGATCAACAATTTGACCATCGCTTCTTCGCCCCGATCTAAGGAGCGCCCCCGCGGCCGTAGGTGCCGTCCGACTCCGCGTCCTGCATCGCGCGCGTCAGCAGCGCGGCGATCGAATCGACCGCCTTCAGATGATGCGCGAGCATCCTTTGATTCTCTTCGAGCTTGCCGACCAGGCGGAGGACGCGCGTCCGGTCGACGCCCGCAAGATCGGCGGCGTCGAAATTGCGCAGGATGCGATTGATTTCGAGAAGGCCCTGACGCTTGCGATGATTGAAATCCGTCAATTCCGTGGCCCCATTTTCACGCAAGATCGCGGTCTCCTGCTCGATCGCCGCCTCCATGCGGTCGAGCGCGTCATAGAGCGCCGGAGCGGCGTTCGCCGCAAAACGCAAATTTCGATGAATGGTCATGGGCCTCGCCTCGGGCGCTCTATGCGCCGGTCACCGTATTTTTCTTCGATTTCAAAAGGTTCTGATGGGTGGCGAAGAGCCGCTCTCCTATTTTCAGCTCGCCCGATTTCGCAATCTGCTCGGCGATCTTTTCGGAAAGAAACGATTTCCAGACGTCGCCGGCGACGCCCGTTCCGAAAACATCGCCGGCATCCTTGGGCAGCATCTGGTCGATCATGTTTTTCAGCAGCAGGCTGGCAAGACCGACCTCCGCCTTGTGCGCGGGCGTCTGTTTCGCCATCAGCGACGCAACGGGGTTCTGATAGGACAGGTCGCGCAAAGGAGCCGCCGGGCGCGCGGGAAGCTGATCGAGCGCAGCGGAAAAGCCGGTCGAAACATCGCCCGTGGCCGCAGCGAGCATCCGGGTCGTCGCCATGGCTTTCTGGGGATCGGCGGCGCGCGCCACGTCGATAATGAGGTCGGATGGTGGAGAAATGGCCATATGCGGCTCCCATAGCCTGGGAAAGCTACTCGACCTGGCTTACGGCAGGCTTGTCGGCGGCGCCTTGGCGAGGCGCTCGCCGAGCTCGAGCAGCCTGCGCTTTTCCTCCTCGCGTTCCAGGGCGTCGCCGGCTTCTCTCAGCAATTTCTCGACGCCGCGTCTTTGCGCTGTCCGGCGCAGAACGATTTCCCGTTGCGCATCGGCCTGCGCTTCGAGCGCCGCCGCGCCGCGCTCGGCGGCGGCGACCCGCCGGCAGGCGAGCCCAAGCAGAAGCGCATCCTTGGCCTCCGCGCGATCGAGAAAGCCCAGCATCGCGCGCCGGTCTTCCTGCGCCTGCCGTTTCATTCGTTCGATTTCGGCGAGGCGGGCCTCCTCCAATTCGCGCATCTTGGTTTTCACCGCGAGCAGCCGCTCGAGAGCCTTCTTTCTGTCACGCATCAATTGCCTCGCACCGCCCAGTCCCCGAATGCCGACATGAAGGCCGCAACCATCGCGCCGGAGATGAAATAGAACAGGATCAATCCGCCCGCGACGACGAAGGGGCCGGAGACGAAATAAACGGGAATCTGCGGCGTCAACCGGTTTACGAGGCCAATGGCCAGATTGACCATCACCGCATAGACGATGAACGGACTCGACACCCGCAAGGCCACGACGAAAGCGGTGGAGAGATCGTTCACCACCATATGCATCGCCGCCTCAGGCCGTAGCAGAAATCCCACCGGCATCACCGCGTAAGAGCCGGCAATGCCCCGGATCAGCTCCCAGTGAAGGCCGGAGACGAAGATCAGCGCCGTCGCGGTCGTCGTGATCAGCGTCGCGATCGGCGGCAGGGCCACGGTTTCGTCGATCGGCGCTCCAAGCGGATTGCTCATGCCGATCTGCATCGACGCGGCCATCATCAAGGTCTCAAGCGCCAGAAAGAAAAGCCGCCCAAGCAGGCCGATCATGGCGCCCAGAAACAGCTCTGAAAAAATATCGCCCGCGAGCGCGCCTAGATTGGGAAAGACGATGGAGCCTTTCGCAGTCAAGGCTGGCGTCAAAGACAAGGTCAAAGTCAAGGCGACGAACAATCTGGCCCGCATCGGCACGCGCGCGCTCGAAAATCCGGGCGCCAGCATGAGGCATCCGCCGATCCGGCAGAACAGGACGAGCGCCGTCGCGACCAGATCGGCCGAGAAAAAGGTCACGAAATCGTCCCCAGGGATTGGATCTCGACGCCGCGCGCCAGTTCGAGATGCGACAGAACCGGCAGGGTTGCAAACAGGCGCTCGACCATCATGCGGACATAGGGCCGCGTCTCGGGGGTGGCGATGACGACGAAATGCTCGCCCGCGTCCATATGTTTGCGAATGACCGGCGACGCCTCCTCGCCGAATTCCTCGACGAGCCGCGGATCGATATCGAATTCGACGACGTCGCCTTTGGCGTCGCGCTTGAGCGCCTGATGGAACACGAGATCCCAGCGGTTTCCGAGCCGCAGGATTTTCAGCTCCCCGCCCTGCGCAAGGTCGCCGCAGATCTGTTGCGCCATGCGCAGGCGCACATGTTCGGCGATCTGCTCCGCGCGCCGCGCATGCGGCGCGATCTCGGCGATCGCTTCCAGAATGAGATGCAGATTGCGGATCGAAATCCGCTCGGCGAGCAGCAGTTTAAGCACCGCCTGCAGCCCGGAAAAGGAAATCAGCGACGGACTGATTTCGTCGAGCAGCCTTTTATATTCCGGGCCGAGCCGGTCGAACAAAACCCGCATGTCCTTATAGGACAGAAGTTGCGCGAGATTATTGCGCAGGGTTTCGGAGAGATGCGTCAAGAGCACCGACATATTGTCGATCGGATTGAAGCCGGCGCGTTTCGCCTCCGCGACATAGGCTTCGGAAATGCTGTAGGCCTTCATCCCGAACGCCGGCTCGCGCGTGTCCTCGCCGGGGATGTCGGGCCGCCTGCCGTCGCCGTTGATAATGAGCAATTCCCCGATCCGCACTTCCTGCCGGGCGACAATGGCGCCGTGAATCTTGATCTGATAGGATTTGGGCGGCGCCGACAGACTGTCCGACACTTTGATCTCGGGCACGACGAAGCCATATTGGGTGGCGAATTTCCGCCGCATCCGCGCGACGCGGGTCGAGAGCTCGTTCTGCGACGCCAGCAGCCGCGCCGCGAGCTGCTTGCCCAGCACCAGCTCGATCTCGTGCGTACGCAAGGACTCTTTCACCGAATTCTTCGTTTCGGCGCGCGCCTGCTCTTCGCGGACGCGCTCGCTCGCCTCCTGCGCCGCCCGTTCTTCCGCGAGTCGTCGGGGAATCGTATAGCCGAGGAAGGCCAAAACGCCGCTCAAGGTCGCGAATGGGAAAAACGGCAGCATCGGCATGAGGCCGAGGAAAAACAGCAACGCGCTGGCGACGAACAGGGCGCGCGGATGGCCGCCGAGCTGACCGAACACCGCCTTCTCTGCCGAGCCGCGGGTGCCGCCCTTTGACACCAGAAGGCCCGCCGCGAGCGAAACGATCAGCGCCGGGACCTGCGACACCAGACCGTCGCCAACCGACAATTTGGTATAGACGTCCGCCGCCGCGCCAAGATCGAGTCCATGGCGGGTGACGCCGATCACGATGCCGCCAAAGACATTGACCGCGAGGATGATCAGACCGGCGATCGCATCGCCGCGGACGAATTTCGAGGCCCCGTCCATCGAGCCGAAAAACGAGCTTTCCTCCTCCAGCTCGCGGCGGCGCTGTTGTGCTTCCTTCTCGTTGATCAGGCCCGCCGAAAGATCGGCGTCGATCGCCATCTGCTTGCCGGGAATGGCGTCGAGGGTGAAGCGCGCGCCGACTTCCGCGATGCGGGTCGCGCCCTTGGTGATGACGAGGAAATTGACGGTGATGAGAATGATGAAGACGACGAGGCCGATGACGAAATCGCCCCCCATCACCAGCCTTGCGAAGCCGCCGATGATATAGCCGGCGGCGGTCACGCCCTGGGCGCCATGGGACAGGATCAGGCGCGTCGTCGCGATATTGAGCGACAACCGCAGCATGGTGACAACAAGCAGGATGGTGGGAAAAGCGGAGAATTCGAGCGGCTTTTCGATCCACAAGGCCACCATCAGGATCAGAACGGAAAAGGCGATCGAAATGGCCAATCCGAAATCGATCAGAAAGGCGGGAACCGGCAGGAAAAATATGCAGAGAATTCCGATGACGCCAAAGGCGAAATAGAAATCCCGCCTGCTCTTTTCGCCGGAATTCTCTTGCGTGAGAGTCGCATTGGTCATGATGGGCGCCGCCGTTTCGTCTCGATGGAGATTGGCGGCGCAAGCTTGCGTCAGACTGCCCCTCGGCGTTCAGAAGCCTTTTTCCACCCGCCCGTAAACCTGCTCGGCGAAAGTGTGAATTTGCGCGCCCATGAAGGCGCCCGTCAAGGCCAGGGTGAGGAGGACGGCGATGATCTTGGGAACGAAGGTCAGGGTCGCTTCCTGGATCTGGGTCAGGGCCTGAAACAAGGCGATGGCTATGCCGACGACCATGGCCGCGGCCACCGCCGGACCCGCGGCGACAAGGATCGTCCAGATCGAGGCGTGAAGCAGATCGAGCGCGTCAGCCTCGTTCATGGCGGGATTGCTTTCAGGACGAGGAGTGCGGCGTCAGGAGATCGTTACGCCCGTGCCGAGCGACAAAGTATTGCCGTCCGTCAGCGTCGCTGTCGCACCGGAGGAACTGATCGAGACGGAGGAAATCGTCCCGCTGACCGAGCCGTCCGCCGATGTCGCCGTTTTTCCGATCGCGGCTTCAGCCTGTGAAATATAGGAATTGTTCAACAGTGAAGTCAGCGTCGAATTGGTCTGCACCTGCTGCTCGACCGACGAGAAGGACGCAAGCTGCGAGACCTGCTGCGTCGGGTCCATCGGATTGGTCGGATCCTGGTTCTGCAATTCGGTGACGAGCAGCTGGAGGAATTCGTTGTAATTGATAGTCGCCGCCTGCGCGGCAGTGCTGTTGGCGCTGATGGTGGCGGTCGGGGTCGTCGCGGTGACGGAAGACACGGTCATGGTTTGATCCTTTTCAGGCGGCGGCGTTTGTTTGCGGCGCTCCTGTGAGCAATTCGGCCTCGCGCGGATAAAGCGCCCGAATGGCCTTGAGGGCTTCGAATATGCGGCCCGATTCGGCCAAAGCCTGCGCCTCGCGCAAACCCTCCGCCACGGCGCCGGGGCCAAAAGCCGCGCTGGTGTCCGCCAGCATGGTTTTGAACATCTTTCGCGCAATTGGCGCCGCGTCGCGATCCATCAGCTCCGTTTGCAGCGTGAAATAAAGCTGGCGCAATGGCGTGCTCGCCTCATCCGGCTGGATGACATGCGCCTCGAGCAGAAAGGTCGCGTCGTTGAGCAATTCGATCGTCGCCTTCCGCTCGACCCTGATGACGGCGCCGTTGATGTAAAGCTTCTCGCCGGCCCGCAGTTTCAACAGCATGACCGCCTCACGCCAGTCCGTCGCGAATGATCGCGTTGATCTCGATGAGATCGCCGAAGCTCTGCTTCGCGCCGCTGCGCAGCCGCTCGATCTCTTTCAGAGTCCAGATACCGATGGAAATGAGCTGGACGCGGAGGTCCCTCGGCAGATCATTGCCCTCGCTGCTCAGATCCTCGATGAAGATCGACCACAGGCGGCGCAGAAAAGTAAGTGCGTCGCGCGCTTCGGCGGATTGCGGCCCGGCTTTCTCCGCGGCCTCCAGCATGTCGATGCAGCGCGCCAGAGCGTCGCGCTCGCGCTCGCGCATGTCTTGAGGCGAATCGTCGACAACTTCTGCATAGGTGAACTGGTACATTCGGCAGTCTCGCAGGTTTCAGGCTAAAGAAAATTGACGAGGCTCAGCTTGTGGATCTGCGACGTGAGCGAATAGGCCGTCTGCAATTGGGTCGAGAGATTGCTCACCTGGGTCGCCACATCATAGGCGTTGACCGTCTCGGCCGCGTTGATCTGCGTGGTCAGCACGTTTTGCTGCAGGTTGATCGCGCTGTTCGCCTCGGTCACCTGGTTCTCCATCGTCCCGACCGCCGTGCTAGCCGAGATCAGGCCGTTGTTTGCGCTGTTCATCACCGATTGCGCCGTGCTCATGAGGGTCGAATAAGCGTCGGAGGAAAGGTTGAGCCCGCCGAAGGCGCTGACCATGGTCAGGGCTTCCGCCATGTTCTGGAACGCCGGATCATTGCCGCTGACGGAGGTCGTCACGGTCTGGTTGGCGCCGATGCGGTTGGTCGCGGCCGTGTCGCTGGCGGACGACCAGTCCGACGTCCAATTCGACCCGCTGAACAGAGCGGCGAATTGATTGGTGAGAAAAGTCTGCATCTGCGTCCCGGTGATCGAATTCACATTCGATGACGAGATTGCGAAGCCGAAATAATTCTGAAACGCGGTCTCCACCGCATTTTGCGCCATGCTCGGGGGAGTCTGGGAATAGGCGGCGATCGGCGCGACGCCGCTGTTGATTCCACCAAAGACATAAACCCCGCCGACGTCCGAATTCATCAGCGACGCGAAGGTCTGCAAAGCGCCTGACGCCTGCTGCTGCAAGCCGGCGGCGCCAATGCTGTTCGCCGTTCCCGACGCGCCGTCGACGAAGGCGGACAGCATGGTCGAAGCCGTGCTTTGCAGGCTGGTCAAAGCGTTCGCGGCGCCCCCAAGCTGGGCCGTGACCACGGCGTTGGAATTCGAAATCGCCGTCAAATCGGCCATCTGCTGATGCAGGGCGATATCCTGGCCGGAATCGGCGCCGAGCGTCAGTCCGATGTCGGCAAGTTTGCCGGTCGAATTTTCGATCTCGCTGGTCGTCAACTGCGACTGGATGCGCGAAACCGTATTCTGGAGGATCGAGGAAAGGGTCGCCGAGGACACCGCATTCAGACTCATGTCACGCCACCGCCTGCAAGAGGGCGCCGAACATCGTATTGATGGTCGAAATCAATTTGGCCGACGCCTGATAGGAGTTTTCGAGATCGAGCATTTTCGACATTTGCGTGTCGATATTGACGCCAATGGCGTTGGAGAGTGCTTGCGACGCCTGGGTCTGCAAGGTCGACTGATAGGTCGCCTGGCTGCTTGCGGTTTGATATTCGCCGTCGAGCCAGCTCGCCGAATTGGCGGCGTAATCGCTCAGGCTGGTCGAGGTCGAGAGCCCGCCGGCGGAAGGAAAAGCGGTCGTCGCGCTCAGCGCCGCAATGTCTCCCTGAATCACCGCGCTGTAGCCCGAGGCGCCGGTCGAGTTCTGGACATAGCCCAAACCGTTGATCCCACCGTCGCGGATCAGACCGAGCGAGCCGCCCTGCGATGGATCGACCGCGCTCGAAACCTCGATTTCGCCGGCGAGGCCGGAAACCCGCGACGAGCCGGGAACGCCGGTCGCGCCCGCATAAGTGAACAGACCCGGAGCCTGCGCGCCGGTGGAGCTATTGGTCTCGGCGAAGGCGTTGACGAGGCCGCCGGCGATGGAATCGAGCTGCGCCTGATATTGGGGTGCGACATTGTCGCGCAGGTTTGCATAGCCGGCGAGCGCGCCCGACTGGATCGGCATGACAGCGTTTGCGCCCGTCACCGGAACGCCGTCCACATAGACGGCCGCCCCGGTCGTCGAAGCGGTATAAGTCGTCGTCGGCGTCATGGTCACGCTGCGCGGGGACACGTCGAACAATGTCGCGCCGCTGTCGGTATAGATCGACATCGAGCCGTTCGAGCCGGTTGTCGTCGTGATGCCAATCTGTTGCGAGAGGCTCTGCAAAATCGTGTTGCGCTGGTCGAGCGCGTTGGAAATGTCGGAGCCGGTCGCGGTCCCTTTCACGATCCTATTGTTGACGTCCTGGAACTGGGCGAGCAGCGAATTGACCGTCGAGACGGAATTGACCATGTCCTGGTCCGCCGTCTCGCGCACGCTCGCGACCGTCGCGCTCGCCGAATTGAGGCCGCTAGCGAGACTCTGCGCCGCCGTCAGCACGGCGCTCGCGGCCGAGGCGCTGCCGGGCGAGGACGAATAAGTTTGCAGCGCCGTGGACAGGGACTGCAGCAGCGTGGACGGCGATTGCGCGGCGGTGCTTGAGTCGCTCGTCGTGGTCGCGTCGCTCACCGTCTGCTGCAACTGGGTCACGCCGGTGGAGAGCGCCTGGGCCGAGGCGTTCGCCGATGTGCTCGAAAGCATGGAGTTGAACAAGGTCGCGTTGGCGAGATCGCTGATCGAAGCGATCGTCGCCGCGCCATTCGACCCGGTGACGAGATTGGCGACCTTGGTCGAGACATAGCCGGCCGTGTTCTGCGCATTGGAAATGTTGCGCGAGACGATCGAGGTCAGGCCCGCATTGGTCGCGAGCGAGGTCGTGGCGACATCCCAGGCGTTCGAGAGGCCCATCTTGGCGATCCTCTTTTGCGGCGATCTCTTGTTACGTCAGGTTCATCTGGATCAGTGTGTTCATCAGGTCGGCGCCTGTCTTGAACATTTGCGCATTGGCCTGATAGCCGCGCTGGGCGACGATCATGTTGGTCAGTTCCGTCGCAATATCGACCGTGGATTCCTCGAGCTCGTTCGACTGGATCGTTCCCAGCCCTCCCGTGCCCGCCGTGCCCACCGAAGCCTGACCGGAAAGGATATTCGGCGAATAGACGTTGCCGGATAACGCCTCCAGATTGTCCGGGCTCGCCACCGACGCTAGCGGGATCTTGTAAGCCGAGACGATCGAGCCGTTCGTGAGGTCGTACGACAAGGCGCCGTCCGTGCCGATGGTGACCGAGCTTATCGAGGCGGCTGCGTTGCCGTTGACCGTCGCGGTGGAGACCGCGAACGAGCCGGCGAGCTGGGTCATGCCGGAAAGGTCGAGCGTCATGTTCGCGCCGCTCGGCACAGGAATGGAAAGACTGTTGGCGCTGCCCGACGTCAGATGGCCGTTGCTCGAGTCGAAGCTCAGCGTCGTGGTCGCCAGCGCCGCGGAACTATATGGGAAACCTCCGGTTGAGCTTGCCGCCGAATGGTCGTAGGCCGAGGCTTCCCAGGTTCCCGACGCGGTCTGGGCGAAATAGACGTCGATGGTGTGCGAGGCGCCGAGGTTGTCGTACATGACCATCGATGTCTTCTCGTCATAGGTCGAGGACGAGCTGTTGGCCGAGGGCAGGTCGGCGGCCGCGATGGTCGAATCCGCGGAGGGCAGATTGGCGGTCAGGGTTCCGCTCGTCGTCGGGGTCGCCGACAAAGTGGCGGAATTGACATTGACGATCTGCATGCCGGACAGCGAATTGGCCGCCATGGTCGGCGTTCCGTTGGCGAGGCTGTAGCCATTGAGATAATAGCCCGCCGCATTGACGAGATTGCCGTCCTTGTCGGCGACAAAGGAGCCGGCGCGGGTCAGGAACTGCTGGCCCGCGGCGTTGGAGACCACGAAAAAGCCACTGCCGCTGACGGCGAGATCGGTCGCTGAAGTGGCGCCGGTCAGCGTGCCCTGCTGGGCGATATCGAGGCGCGTGCTGGCGATCACGCCGCCGGCCGCGGTTTGGCCGACGCCGGCCTGGTCGACCATGGTGGAAAATTCCGTGTCTGCCTGCTTGTAGCCCACCGTGCTGGAATTCGAAATGTTCTGGCCGATATTGGTCAGATGGTTCGACTGGGCAGACATGCCCGTCACGCTGGCGTTCATGGCGTCGTAAAGACCCATCGTGCTTCTCCGGGATCGCGTTCAGCGAAAAATGCGCGTGCTGCCTTGCGCGAAGCTGTCGCCGGGCGAAGACGGTCCGGTTAACCTAGAGCTCACGCTTTCCACCTATGGTTGCAAGGGCGCCGGCGGCCGCGTGTTGGCCCTGGGGGAGACGGAAGAATGCGTGTCGTGTTGCTGGCGGCCAATCGGGAGCCGAGAGAATCGATCGCCGCCATCCTTGAAACGCGGGGCCACGACGTCCTGCGTTTCTCCGAGGGCGAGCGCGCGCTGACAAAGCTGCGGGACGACCAGACCACAAACGCCTTCCTCGTCCTCGATCTCCAGAAAGCCGAGCAGGCCGTCGAGCTTTGCTGGGAGGCGCGGCTTCTCGCGAGTTCGGAACGCCCGATCTATATCTGCCTGGTGTCGCGGCCGATGTCGCCGGAAGGCGTGGTCGAGGCCCTCGATTGCGGCGCCGACGACGTGATGCAACTGCCGCTCTGCGCCAACGAGCTGTATGCGCGGCTGCGCTCCGCGGAACGCTTCAACCAGATGCAACTGAAACTGGTGGAACTGGCCACGCGCGACGGCCTGACCGGCCTGCTGAACCGCCCTGCCTTTTTCCACCGCGCCATAAAAATCTGCAAGGAGGGCGGGGCGCCGATCGCGGCGATCATGGCGGACGTCGACCATTTCAAGTCGGTCAACGACCGATTCGGCCATGCCTGGGGCGACAAGGCCCTGAAGAGCGTCGCGGAAAATCTCGCCCGGCGGGCTGACGTCGCCGCCCGTCTCGGCGGCGAGGAATTCGTTCTCTTGCTGCCGGCAAGCAGTCCGGAACACGCCTTGGCGGTGGCGGAAGACCTCCGCCGCGCGATAGCTTCGTGCGAGATCGACGTCGATGGAACGCCATTGCGCCTGAGCTGCAGCTTCGGCGTCGCCGTCGCCCAGCCTGGCGCGGAAATCGACGACCTTCTGCGCCGCGCCGATTGCGCGCTTTACGCCGCCAAGCGCGGCGGGCGCGACCGTGTCGTGGTCCATGACGACGAAAGGCCCTGCTCAGTATCCGCCAGTCTCATCCGCCATGCCGGCGAGCGGCGCGAGAGCCGGCGGCGCGCCGCTGTCTGAGCGCGCCGCCCGAAAAGGCAACGCGTTCTTGGACCTGCTTCGCACGAGCGTTCAGCTCGGCTGGCGCGGACGCAGGCGGATCATCTTGAGCACGTCGCTGCGGATGAATTTTTGCTCGATAACTTCAAGGCCCGCCTCATCGAAATAGTTTTCCGTGGTCGGCGTATAGGTCGCCGCGAAAGCGCCGTTGAGCCATTTCGACATCAGCTTTTGACGAGCCCGCACCAGAGGGCGCGGCGAGAGGCGGTAATCGACGATCCGGATTTCGCCCTCCGCCTTGCAGACCCGGTGCAATTCCTTGAGCGCGGCGAGCTGCTCGTGATCCTCGATACAGGCGAAGACGAAAGTGGCGACGACGCCGTCAAAGCTATCGTCCGGCCAGTCGAGCCGGGTGAGATCGGAGCGGCGCAGATCGACGAGAAGCCCGAGCTTTTCGGCCCGCGTCCGCGCCCGCTCCAGCATGGCGGCGCTGGCGTCGCAGCCGGAAGCTTTCACGCCGTCGGGATAAGCGACGAAATTGCACCCCGTGCCGCAGCCGGCGTCGAGAACGGCGCCGCGCAGGCCCTCGAACATGCGGCGGCGCAAGGCGCGCTTCCAGCCGATCTCATAAGGCGCGTCGAGGAAGTCATAAATCGAGGCGATGCGCTCATAGGTCTTGCGGGCGTTCAGACTCTCGACTTGCATCGATTGAGACATCGGCGTTCCTTTCCTCACCGCCTGCGCGTAACCGCGTCTGCCTATGAAAATCAGGTGACAGGACAATGAAGGTCTGATTGTTTCCGCCCATGACCGAAAGCTTCAATCTTGCCGGCTTCTGCCTCGCCGAAAACGCCGCGCGCCGCGGGGCGAAAACCGCGCTCATCCTCACCGACGGGACGAGTGAAAGGCGCCTGACTTACGAGGCGTTCGACCTCGCCGTGCGCCGCCTCGCGGCGGGCCTGTCGTCGCTCGGCCTGCCGACCGGCGCACGGGTCATGATCCGGCGCGGCAACGATCTTGCCTATGTCCTGAGCTTTTTCGCCCTGATCGCCGCCGGTCTGGTCGCTTTGCCCTCCTCCGCCCAACTCACACAGGACGAAGCCGATTTCCTCGCCGCCGATTCGGGCGCGGCCGCCGCGATCTGTTCGGGCGGCCTTGCCGTGCAAGGGACGCGGATCATCGGCGATGAGGAACTTGCACGCCTCTCCGCCTTCCCGCCGCGCGCCTATGCCGCGACGGCGCCGGACGACCCCGCCTATCTCATCTATACCTCAGGCACGTCCGACCGCCCCAAGGGCGTGCTGCACGCCCAGCGCGTCATTCTCGGCCGCGCGCCCGTGCTCGACCATTGGCTCGGCCTGACCGAATCCGACATCGTCCTGCATGCGGGCGCGATCAACTGGACCTATACGCTCGGCGTCGGCCTGATGGACCCTTTCGCAAGGGGCGCGGCGGCGGTCCTTTACAACGGGCCCGCCGAAGCGAGCGTCTGGCCGACGCTGATCGCGCGCTTTTCCGCGAGCATTTTCGCCGCCGTGCCCGGCGTCTATCGCCAGATGCTGCGCCAGGCCTCCTGCACGCGGGACACTCTGGCGAGTCTGCGCCACGGGGTTGTCGCGGGCGAGGCGCTCAAGCCCGCCCTGCTGGAACAATGGCGCGAAAAGTCGGGCAAGCCGCTCTATGAAGCGCTCGGGATGAGCGAAATCTCGACCTATATTTCAAGCGGCCCGACCGTCCCGACCCGCCCCGGCTCGCCCGGCAAGCCGCAGCCGGGCCGGCGCGTCGCCATATTGCCGCTCGATGGCGGCGAGAGGCAGCTGCCCGCCGGCGAGCGCGGCCTGATCGCGGTCCATCGTTCCGACCCCGGCCTGATGCTCTCCTATTGGCGCCGCCCGGAGGCAGAACGGGAAGTCTTTCGCGGCGCATGGTTCGTCGGCGGCGACGTCGCCGAACTCGACGCCGACGGCTATGTCTGGCTGCATGGCCGCGCCGACGACCTCATGAACGCCCAGGGCTATCGCGTCTCGCCGGCCGAGGTCGAAGCCTCCTTGAGCCACGCGCCGGGGGTGGCCGATGTCGCGGCGGTTGAACGCAAGGTCCGCGAGGATGTCTCGGTGATCTGCGCCTTTGTCGTCCTCGCGCCCGGCGCCGCGCCGGACGAAGCAGTGCTCAGGAACCATTGCGCCGAACATCTCGCCGCCTACAAGAACCCCAAGAAATATGTCTTCGTGAGCGACCTGCCGCGCACGAAAAACGGCAAAATCGCACGGCGGCTTCTGCCCGAGATATGGGCGCCTCCCGCTCAGATCTGAATGAGCGTCTCCGGCAGCGCGCCCATGGCGCGCATTTCGGCGAGCGACAGATTGTCGAGCACGTCCGAAATGGCGTTGCGGGCCTTGACCATCACCAGCCGCACCGTGCAGACGCGCTCGTCGCCGCAATCGTCGCAGGCGCGATAGGCGGTGACGCTGGCGCAGGGAATCGGCGCGAGCGGCCCGTCGAGCACCCGGACGATCTGACCAACCGTGATCTGATTCGCCGAACGCGCCAAAGCATAGCCGCCGCCCTTGCCCTTTTTCGAAAACACCAACCCGGAATTGCGCAATTCGGAGAGAATCTGGTCGAGGAATTTTTTCGGGATCGAATTGGCGTCGGCCATTTCCTGGACCTGCGCAAGCGCGCCCGCTTCGAGCCCGGCGAGATGAACCATCGCCTTGAGCCCATATTTCCCCTTGTTGGTCAGCATTTCTCCCGTTCCCGCCGCCTGACGCCGATTCCCGGCAAAATATCATTTTATCCAGCAAAAACCCATAAAAACGATGGAATAAGACCTTTTATATCGGCGCCGCACAAGGGCCTTTCGCTTTTGTCGCGCATTCGTGCAATAGTCCGGGCCGATGCAGGCCGAATCGCAGCGCAAGTCCAAGCTCCGCCTCTTTGCCGACCGAAAGCTCGCGCTCATGCTGGCGCTGGGCTTTTCCTCCGGCCTGCCCTTCCTGCTGGTGTTCTCCACTCAATCGGCCTGGCTGCGCCAGGCCGGCGTTTCCAGGCAACATATCGGCCTGATGAGCTGGGTCGCCCTGGCCTATTCCTTCAAGTTCCTGTGGGCGCCGCTGCTCGACCGCTATGACGCGCCGCTGCTCGGCCGCTGGCTGGGCCGGCGGCGCGGCTGGATGGCCCTGACCCAGTTTGGCGTCGCCTTTTGCCTCGTGGGCGTCGCTTTTGGCGATCCCGCCCATAATCTGGCGTGGACGATCGCATTTGCCTTCTGTCTCGGCTTTTCCTCCGCGACCCAGGACATCATGATCGACGGCTGGCGCATCGCGATCGCGCCGCCGGAAGAACAGGGCGAAATGTCGGCGGCGAGCCAGATCGGCTATAAATTCGCCATTCTCTGCGCCGGGGCCGGCGCGCTTTACATCGCCAAGTTCGAGAGTTGGCGCGCCGCTTATCTCGCCATGGCCTGCCTGATGGCGGTGGGTCTCGGCGCAAGCCTGCTGGCCCCGGAGCCCGCCGCCCATATTGTCGCGGGGCCCGAGCGCCATATCAACGTGATCGCCGCCTACCGCGATCCGCTCAAGGATTTCTTCCAGCGCAACGGCCGTTTCGCGCTGCTTTTCCTGGCGCTGCTCTCGATCTACCGCCTGCCTGATTTCGTCTCCGGCGTCATGGCCAATCCGCTCTATATCGACCTCGGTTTTTCCCTGGCCGACATCGCCAATGTGACCAAATTATTCGGCTTCTGGGTCGGGCTTGGCGGCATTTTCGCCGGCGGCGTGGCGGTGACGCGTTTCGGCCTGATGCCCTCGCTGCTGATCGGCGGGATCGCCGCCAGCGCCTCCCATCTCGCCCTCGCCGCGCTCGCCGCGCGCGGGGCGGACATAAGAATGCTGACGCTTTCGGTCTGCGTCGAGAATTTCGCCGGCGGTTTTGCCGGCACCGCGCTGATCGCCTTCATGTCGTCGCTGACCTCGCCGCTCTATGCCGCCGCGCAATATGCTCTCCTCTCCTCTCTTTACGCTTTGCCGGGCAAATTGCTCGGCGGCTTTTCCGGTTTCGCGGTCGCCGCCTTCGGCTATCCCGCCTTTTTCATCGCCACCTCCTGTATCGGGATCCCGGTCGCCGCAATCTGCGTCATAGTCTGGCGCATTCAGGCGCGGCAGGAGGCCGCGGCGAGCCAGCCCGAAGCCGCCTGAAGATCAAAAAAGGGAAACGCGCCCCGATGACGATTCTGCTTTCCGAAATCCGGACCGTCGCGACCAAACCTTATCCCGACCAGCGCCCCGGCACCTCCGGCCTCCGCAAGAAGACCAAAATCTTCCAGCAGCCGCATTATCTGGCCAATTTCGTCCAGTCGATCTTTGCCGCGCTGGAAGGTTTCAAGGGCAAGACCCTGGTGGTCGGCGGCGACGGCCGCTTCTTCAACCGCGAGGCGATCCAGATCGTGATCCGCATGGCGGCGGCCAATGGTTTCGGGGAAATCCTGGTCGGGCGCGGCGGCATCCTTTCCACCCCCGCCGCCTCGGCTGTCATCCGCGCGGAACAGGCTTTCGGCGGGATCGTGCTGTCCGCCAGCCACAATCCCGGCGGGCCGGAGGCCGATTTCGGCATCAAATATAATATTTCCAACGGCGGCCCGGCGCCGGAAAAGATCACCGAGGCGATTTTCGCCCATAGCGGGACCATCCAGAGCTATAAAATCATCGAAGCGCCGGACGTGGACCTCGACAGACTCGGCGAAACCCGCGTCGGCGGGGCGATTGTGCGGATCATCGACCCGGTCGCGGTCTATCTCGCGCTGATGGAAAGCCTGTTCGACTTCCCCGCCATCGCGCAAATATTCAAAGACGGATTTACACTGAAATTCGACGCCATGAGCGCGGTCACCGGACCCTATGCCAAGGCGATTTTCGAAGACGCGCTCGGCGCGGCAAAGGGCAGCGTGATCAATGGCGAGCCCCTGCCCGATTTCGGCGGCCACCACCCCGACCCCAATCTGGTCCACGCCAGACATCTTCTCGACCTTGCCATGTCGGACGCCGCGCCCGATCTCTGTGCGGCTTCGGACGGCGACGGCGACCGCAACCTGATCATCGGGCGCGGCCAGTTCGTCACCCCCTCGGATTCGCTCGCCATCATCGCCGCCAACGCCCATCTCGCTCCCGGCTACAGGTCCGGCATCGCCGGCGTCGCGCGCTCCATGCCGACCAGCCGCGCCGCCGACCGGGTCGCGGAAAAGCTCAAGATCGGCATGTATGAGACGCCCACGGGCTGGAAATTCTTCGGCAATCTGCTCGACGCCGGAAGGGTGACGATCTGCGGCGAGGAAAGCGCGGGCGCCGGCTCCAATCATGTCCGCGAGAAGGACGGGTTGTGGGCGGTGCTGATGTGGCTGAACATCCTCGCCGCGCGAAAGACAGGCGTAAAGGAGATCGTGCGCGCCCATTGGGCCGAATTCGGCCGGCATTATTATTCCCGCCACGATTATGAGGAAGTGGCGAGCGAAGGCGCCGAGGCCCTGATCGCCAATTTGCGCGCGAAACTTCCCGGCTTGCCCGGCCAGGGCTTTGGGGCGCTGAAGGTCGAGGCGGCGGACGATTTCGCCTATACGGACCCGGTGGACGCCTCAGTCTCGGAAAAGCAGGGAATCCGCGTGCTCTTCACTGAGGGCTCGCGCATCGTCTATCGCCTGTCTGGCACCGGCACCGCCGGCGCGACCTTGCGCGTCTATATCGAGCGTTACGAGCCCGACCCGGCCAAGCATGAACTGGAAACGCAGGAAGCTTTGGCCGATCTGATCGCCTGCGCCGAGAAGATCGCCGAAATCAGCCGCTACACTGGCCGCGACAAGCCGAGCGTGATCACCTGACCCTCGCGTAAACCGTCGCGACAGGATCGCGATAGACCAGACGCCAATCGGGCGAGGCGGCAAGCGTCCGGTTGGCGGGCATGACGCTCGGCAAAAGAGTCCAGCCGATCTTCGGGTCGGCCAGCAAAGCCGCGAGCTTGTCCGGCATGCGGCCGCCAATCGCCATCGACAGGTCGTAATGCATCATGCCGTACATTTCGGCGCGGCCATCGACGTAGGTCGGCACATACCGGCTGATGAGATAGCCGCCGAAATGATCGTCGTTCAGCACATTGCCCTTGACGCCGGCCGCGCGAGCGGCGGCGAGCGCCGCGCGCGGCGCGGTTGCCTCGGGCAGCGTCAGTGGAAAATTCTTCAGCGCCATGCCGCCCGTGACGATCGCCGTCGCCACCACCGTGAAAGCCGCCAGCGAACGTTTTTCGCGCGGCAGGCGAACGACGCCCCTGAGCGCCGCGACCGGCGCGCCGAGCAGAAGCGCGATGATCATCAGGCCGAGCGTCTCCTGCCGGACATGGGCGAGCATCGAATGGAGCAGGGCGAGCAGCAAGGCGAGGCGAGGCGCCGGCAGGCGCAGGCCGGTCAGGAGCGCGGCGCCCAGGCCAAGCAGCAGGATTAATTCGAAATGGCCGAAACCCGCGAAATTCTGCGGCCGCCATTCCGCAATGAGCGACATGGCCGGACCGAGGGTCAGAACCTCGCGCGCCGCGATGAGCACGCCCCAGCCATAGGGATGGATCAGCGCGGCGCCGACACAAAGGGCGGCGAAGACCAGCCAGCGCAGGGCGAGAGGCCCGCGCGGCGCCGTGGTCCTCGCGAGCGATTCCCAGGCGAAGAAGGGCAGGATAATGAAGCCGAGCAGGAAGGAGCCGTGCAGATTGGCCCAGAGCGTGATCAGAAGCGCCGAGCGCAATCGCGGCGCCCGGCCCTCCTCGGCCGCATCCAGCAATTGCGACGCGAACAGGACCATAACCGGCCAGGCGAGCACATGGGGCCGGACCAGCAAATGGAAATTGCCGGCCATGGCGATGACCAGAACCGAGGCAAGGGCGAAAGCCGCACCCGCCCGGCGCTCGACGGCGGCGAACACCATTGCGTAAGCCGCGCTCGCGGCCGCAAGCGCGAGAAGAGCCGCCCCGGTCCAGCCCGCGAGATTGAAAGCGAGGGCGTAAAGGACCTGCGACAACCATTCCTTGGCGATCCACGGATGGCCGGTCATCGACCAGGAATAGGCGTCGACAGTCGGAAAATGGCCGGTCGCGAGGATCTCCTGCCCGGTGCGGATATGCCAGAACATGTCGCCGTCGGCGAGAAGGCTCGGCGCCGTAGGCAAAAGCAGGGCGAAACAGCCAAGGGCCGCCAGCGCCGCGAGCGGCCAGTCCG
Organism: Candidatus Rhodoblastus alkanivorans; assembly: GCF_022760755.1. Classification (NCBI taxonomy): domain Bacteria; kingdom Pseudomonadati; phylum Pseudomonadota; class Alphaproteobacteria; order Hyphomicrobiales; family Rhodoblastaceae; genus Rhodoblastus; species Candidatus Rhodoblastus alkanivorans. Next base: position 1,152,084 of record NZ_JAIVFP010000001.1, on the reverse strand, counting down.
CCGCCGGCGCCTTGGCCAAAGGCGGCAGGATCAGACGGCGCGGCAGCGCGGAGTCGCGCGATCGCGCTTGAGAGTGATTTACGAGCGCCGAATCCGTCATTTCGCCATTTCCGAAAACGCCGAACCAGCCTGGATCGAAAAGGTTGACCGAGTTTTCGGCGCCGCTAACCAACAGCAAAATTGTTAACGAATCGGCCTTGCCTTTATACTCATTATGAGTATATGTAGGAAGTGTGAAAGGGAACCGTCTTGGGGAAAAACCCCGCCGCCCTTCGTTCCGGTCAAGTTATGCTCATATTGAGCATAATAATGGTGAGCGTCATGCAGGTTGTCACTTCTTCTCAAGTTCTCGGGGCGGCCCCGGTTCAGCCGAGCCCCGCCGCCCTGCGCCATGGCGTCGTCCCCATGCCCAATCTGGCGTGGACGCCGGAAGTCGCCCGCGAGACCGCCCCGCTTTACGAAAAGGTCAAGTCGATCATCCCGCCGATCGAATGGCCGTTCCACGCGCCCTATGTCAAGGCGATCAACGACCTCAAGAAGCAGCGCAACGCCGTCATCCTGGCGCATAATTACCAGACGCCGGAAATCTATAATTGCGTCGCCGACGTCGTCGGGGATTCGCTCCAGCTCGCGCGGATCGCCGGCCAGTCCGACGCCGATGTCATCGTGCAGGGCGGCGTCCATTTCATGGCGGAAACATCCAAGATTCTCAGCCCCGACAAGACCGTGCTGATCCCGGATTCCCGCGCCGGCTGCTCGCTCGCCTCCTCGATCACGGGAGCGGACGTGCGGGCGCTGCGCCGCAAATATCCCGGCGTTCCGATTGTCGCCTATGTCAACACCTCGGCCGAGGTCAAGGCGGAGGTGGACATCTGCTGCACCTCGTCCAATGCGTTGAAAGTGGTCGAAAGCCTTGGCGCGGATACGGTGATCATGGTTCCCGATCGCTTCCTGGCCGCCAATATCGCGCGCCAGACCAAAGTGAAAATCATCGCCTGGCACGGCGCCTGCGAGGTGCACGAGCGCTTCACGGCCGAGGAATTGCTGCGCTATCGCGAGGACGACCCGTCGATCAAGCTGGTCGCCCATCCCGAATGCCCGCCGGAAGTGGTGGACGTCTGCGATTTCTCCGGCTCAACCGCCGCCATGATCGACTATGTCAAGACGCGCCAGCCCAAGCGCGTGCTGCTCGTCACCGAATGTTCCATGGCCGATAATGTAGCGGCGGAAAATCCGGGCGTCGATTTCGTGCGCCCGTGCAATCTCTGCCCGCATATGAAGCGGATCACGCTGCCGAAAATCCTCGACAGCCTGGTCTATATGCGCGAGGAGGTCGTCGTCGACCCGATCCTCGCCGCGCGCGCCCGCCGCTCTGTCGAGCGGATGATCGAACTGAAGTGACCGGACCTATTCCCTCTGCGCGCATAGCGCGTCGAAAGACGCCGCCTTATGCCGGGAGAGGGGGGGAGCGCCCGAAATGCGAGAACCTGACATCCTCATCGTCGGCGGCGGATTGGCCGGCCTGTTCTGCGCGCTGAAGCTCGCGCCCCTGCCGGTCGCCGTGCTCACCGCCGCTCCGATCGGCGAAGGCGCGTCTTCGGTCTGGGCCCAGGGCGGCGTCGCGGCGGCTGTGAGCGAGGGCGACAGCCCCGAACTCCACGCCAGGGACACGGCCAATGCCGGCGCCGGCATTGTCGATAACGAGGTCGCGCTTTCGGTCGCGCGCGAGGCCCGGGCGCGAGTCGAGGATTTGCTGCGTTTCGGCGCGCCTTTCGACCGCGACGCCGCCGGGCGCCTCGCGCCCTCGCAGGAGGCCGCCCATTCGGCTCGCCGCATCGTGCGGGTCAAGGGCGACGGCGCCGGCGCCGCCATCATGCAGGCCCTGATCGCCGCCGTACGGCGGACTCCGTCGATCACGGTGCATGAAAATTTCGTCGCCGAGGACCTGATCGTCCAGAACGGCCGGATCGCCGGCGCATTCGCGCGCGACGCGGCAGGCGTTCTGCGCGCCTTTCCCGCGCGTGCGACCGTGCTCGCCAGCGGCGGCGTCGGCGGGCTTTACGCCGTCACCACCAATCCCGCCCAGGCGTCCGGCGCGGCGCTCGCTTTCGCGGCGCGGGCGGGCGCGCGCATCGCCGACGCCGAATTCGTCCAATTTCATCCGACCGCCATCGACATCGGCCGCGACCCCGCACCCCTGGCGACCGAGGCCCTGCGCGGCGAAGGCGCCGTTCTGGTCGATCGGACGGGGCGGCGCTTCATGCCCGCCCTGCATCGGGACGCCGAACTCGCCCCCCGCGACATTGTCGCGCGCGGCGTCTTCGCCGAGATCGCCGCCGGCCGCGGGGCTTTTCTCGACGCAACCGAAGCGGTCGGAACGAATTTCGCGGAAAAATTCCCCAATGTCGCGGCGTCCTGCCTGGCGGCCGGAATCGACCCTTCCTTACAACCGATCCCCGTCGCCCCGGCCGCGCATTACCACATGGGCGGACTGTGGACCGATGGGCGCGGCCGGACTTCGCTCCCCGGCCTGTGGGCGGCGGGCGAGGCCGCCTCGACCGGCCTCCACGGCGCCAATCGTCTCGCCTCCAATTCGCTGCTCGAGGCCGTCGTCTTCGGCGATCGCGTCGCCCGCGACATCGCCGCCGCCTTGCCCGCCCTGCCCGCGCTCAAATCCGCGCACGCGCCCGGCCAGCCCGAGCGGCGCGACCCCGAAGGCGCGGCGGAAATTCGCCGGATCATGTCGCGCCATGTGGGGGTGCTGCGCGACGAGGCCGGCCTGCGCGAGGCCCTGCGCGCTCTGTGCCGCCTGCGCGGCCGGGCGCTCGCCGAGGGCTCCATGGACCTGCGCAACCGCGCCGAGGCCGCGCTGCTGATCGCCGCCAGCGCTTTTCTGCGGCGAGAAAGCCGCGGCGGCCATTTCCGCACGGATTATCCCGCGTCCGATCCGGCGCAGGCCCGCCGCTCCTTCATCACACTGGACGAGGCCCTGCGCGCCGCGCATGGCGTCGTCGCTTCCGAGGCCGCATGAATCTTCCCATACTCAGCCCCCATCTGGTCGAGGCGGCCGTGCGCGACGCCTTGGCCGAAGATCTCGGCCGCGCCGGCGACATCACCTCGCAGGCCGTCATTCCCGCCGCGGCCCAGGCCCGGGCCGTGATCGCCGCGCGCAAAAGGCCGGGCGTCCTCGCCGGACTCGATCTCGCGCGCAAGGCCTTCGAGCTGGTCGATCCCGCCATAAGCTTCGAGCCGGCCGCGCGCGACGGCGAGTCCTTCGCGCCCGGCGCGATCCTTGCCCGGATCGAGGGCCCGGCGCGCGGCGTTCTCGCCGGCGAGCGCGTCGCGCTCAACTTTCTCGGCCGGCTGTGCGGCGTCGCCACCTTGACGTCGCAATACGCCGCCGCGATCGCCCACACCAAGACGAAGGTCTGCTGCACCCGCAAGACGACGCCTGGCCTGCGCGCTTTCGAGAAATATGCGGTGCGCTGCGGTGGCGGCGTCAATCACCGCTTCGGCCTCGACGACGCCGTGCTGATCAAGGACAATCATATCGCCGTCGCCGGCGGCGTCGTCCCGGCGTTGCGCGCGGCGAAAGCCTTTGTCGGCCATCTGGTCAAGATCGAGATCGAGGTCGATTCGCTCGACCAGTTGCGCGAGGTTCTGGCCGAGGGCGCCGACGCGGTGCTGCTCGACAATATGGCCCCGGCGCAATTGCGCGAGGCGGTGGCGATGATCGGCGGCCGGATGACCTCCGAAGCCTCGGGCGGAATCCATCTCGACGGCCTGAAGGAAATCGCCGAAACCGGCGTCGACCTGATTTCCTCCGGCGCGCTCACCCATTCCGCGCCCGTGCTCGACCTTGGCCTCGATATTGAAATCAATTGACCTGTTCTTGCCCTGCGAGCGTAAAAAGGCCATCTTCTTCACGACGATCATCGCAAAGCGCGCGACTCGCTGCGCGTCATGGAAAGTTCGGTTTCGTGCACCTCACATTCGTCAGCGCGCGCAAAAGCGCCCTTTTTTACGGCCTGGCTCTCACCCTCGCCCTGCTGCCCTGCGCGGGCCAGGCGCATCAGACCGCTGCTATTTCGGAGCCCTTCGAGGTCGGCGAAAGTCCGGCCGGCAATTATCTTTCCGCGCGGGTCGCGGAGGCCGAGCACGACACATTCGCGGCCTCGACCTTCTTCCGCGAAGCCTTGCGCGCCGATCCCCGCAATCCCGAGCTGATTCAGAGCGCCTTCGTCGCGACGCTCGCGAACGGCGACATGGACGCCGCGAACGCCCTGGCGCAGAAGCTGCTCCAGCGCGATCGGCACAATGCCTCCGCCCGCCTCACTCTGGTGGTGCGCGACTTCCGGGACAAGAATTTCGGGGCGGCGCGCGCCCTGCTCAAGGGCGGCGACGGCAAGGGCGATCTCACCACCATTTTGCTGACGGCGTGGAGCTATGTCGGCTCCGGCGACGTGAAAAAGGCGATCGCTCTGGTCGATACGATGAGCGATCCGAGCTTCGCCGTATTTCGCGACTTCCACGCCGGCTTGATGCTCGACGTCGCCGGACGGACCGCAGAAGCCGGGGCCCGGCTCAAAGCCGCCTATGGCGGCGACCATTCCACGCTGCGCCTGATCGACGCCTATGCCCGCAATCTGGCGCGGCAGGGCAAGATTGACGAGGCCAAGGCGGTCTATGCCGCCTTCGACAAGCTCCAACCGCACAATCCCGTGGTCGAGGCCGCGCTCGCCGATCTCGCGGCGGGACGGAAGCTCGAACCTATGGTCCAGAACGTCAAGGCCGGCGCGGCGGAAGTGCTTTACGGCCTCGGCGCCTATGGCCTGGGCGCGGCCTCGAGCCGGGCCGGCGACCAGATCGCGGCGATCGTCTTTCTGCGCCTTTCGCTCGAACTCGCGCCCGAACATGCCCTGGCGCTCGACACCCTCGGCGAAGCCTATGGCAAGCTCAAGCAATATGGCGCGGCGATCGAAATCTACGATCAGGTGCCCGATTCAAGTCCGCTGCGGGTCACGACCGACATCCGCATCGCTCTGCTGCTCGACGCCATGGGCAAGTCGGACGAATCGGTCAAGCAGTTGCGCGCGATCGTCAAGGCCCATCCCGAGAATGTGGACGCGATCTCGGCGCTCGCCGACGTCCTGCGCTCGCACAAGCAGTTCAAGGAATCGGCCGAGGCCTATACGAAGGTGCTGGCGCTGACGGCGCCCGACGACAAGAGCCGCTGGGCGATCTACTATTTCCGCGGCGTCGATTACGAACGCGCCAAGGACTGGCCCAAGGCCGAGCCCGATCTGAAAGAGGCCCTCGACCTCTATCCGGAACAGCCGCTCGTGCTGAATTATCTCGGCTATTCCTGGGTCGACCAGGGCCTGCATCTCGACGAAGCCTTCAAAATGCTGCGGCGCGCCGTCGAACTGCAGCCGGACGACGGCTATATCGTCGATTCGCTCGGCTGGGCGCATTACAAGCTCGGGCATTACGACGAGGCGGTGAAATATCTGGAGCAGGCCATTGACCTGAAGCCTGGCGATCCGACCATCAACGACCATCTTGGCGACGCTTATTGGCGTGTCGGCCGCAAGCTCGACGCCAAGTTCCAGTGGAACCACGCCCGCGACCTCCATCCCGATCCCGAGGATCTGCCCAAGATCCTGAGCAAAATCGAAAACGGCCTGCCCGACGATCCGCAGCATACCGAAGGTCACGCGCCGGCGACGGTGGCGGGCAAGGGCGACTGACTGCGTTCATTCGCCCTGCCGCAGCGCGGCGACCAAGGCTGTGTCGAAATAGCGCGTCCAATCGACGACCTTGAAATCCTCCCAGCGCAGGCGGTCCACGCCCTCAAGCTCGACCATCGCGCCGGTGCCGCGATTTTTCAGCGTCATGTGCCAGGACATATAGGACATGCGGGGAAAATCGACGACCAGATCGTCGATCTCGAAGGTGACGATCTCGAAATCGACGTCGAAGGCGCGCCAGGCCTCGCGGATTTCGTTCTTGCCGACCCGCACGCCGGCCGCCGGGATCAGGTCGCGCGACCCGATCAGGCGATAGGTCGCGTTGTCAGCGAAAAACTGCAATCCCGGCTCGTTGTCGCCTTTGGCGCGCCGGCCGTAAATATCGCGGGCGAGAGCCAGATATTGTTCGCGGCTGAGGCTTGCCAAAAATATTTTCGTATCGCTCATCTTCGCAATTTCTTTGTTGACACAAATTCGACGAAGAATTACCGGCGGATCTCGCCGCTAAATCCCGCACCCCGAACCGCGCCATACAGCGCGATTTTGGCGCGGCCGGCGCCTTGAAAAAGCGCGCCGCCCGACCGCCCTGCCCGAAAATGCCGCAGGACGTCCTAAGCACTCTATTTATAAGCAAAAATCAGAGAATTTGAAGAAAAATCGAGCAATGTCGTCATTAAATTGTTAAATGAACGCGCCGATCGAACGCCATTCATTCCGCAAGTTGAAAGGCGGCTCGCCCTCGCCTAAACAGGCGACCAAACGAGGCCTTTCATGAACGTTCTCCTCATCGGCTCCGGCGGCCGCGAACATGCGCTTAGCCTGGCACTTGCCAAAAGCCCGCTGCTCGATCGCCTTTTCGTCGCCCCCGGCAATCCCGGCACGGCCCGCGTCGCGCAGAACGTCGCGCTCGACGCGACGGATTTCGACGCGGTCATCGCCTTCTGCCGGGTCCAGAACATCGCCTTCGTGGCGATCGGCCCCGAGCAGCCATTGGTAGATGGCCTGGTGGACGCCTTGGAAGCTGCGGGAATCAAGGCCTTCGGGCCGAGCAAGGCGGCGGCCCGGCTCGAGGGGTCCAAGGGTTTCACCAAGGATATCTGCGCCAAATATCATATTCCGACCGCCGCCTACGGCCGCTTCGCCGACCGCGACAGCGCGCTCGCTTTCGTGCGCGAAAAGGGCGCGCCGATCGTGGTCAAGGCCGACGGCCTCGCCGCCGGCAAGGGCGTGGTCGTGGCGATGACGATCGACGAGGCGGAACGGGCGGTCGATGCGCTGTTCGCCGGCGCCTTCGGCGCGGCGGGCGCCGAAGCGGTGATCGAGGAATATCTCGAAGGCGAGGAGGCCTCCTTTTTCGCGCTTTGCGACGGCGAAAAGGCGCTCGCTTTCGCCTCGGCGCAGGACCACAAAAGGGCCGGCGACGGCGACGTCGGGCCGAATACCGGCGGCATGGGAGCCTATTCGCCCGCCCCGGTGATGACGCCCGAAATGAGCGCGCGGGTGATGAAGGACATCATCGCGCCGACGGTCGCCGCCATGAAGGCCGAAGGCTGCCCCTTCAAGGGTGTGCTCTTCGCCGGGCTGATGATCGGCAAGGACGGCCCGAAACTGATTGAATACAACACCAGGTTCGGCGATCCGGAATGCCAGGTGATGATGGCCCGGCTGGAGGACGATCTGCTCGGACTGCTGCTCGCCTGCGCGGACGGCCGGTTGCCGGAGGCCGTGCGTCTCTCGCCCAAGACCGCTTTGACGGTGGTGCTGGCGGCGCGCGGCTATCCCGGGACGCCGCACAAAGGCGGGCGGATCGGAGGCGTCGAGGAGGCCGAAAAAATTCCCGGCGTGAGCGTCGCCCATGCCGGGACGAAAATGGAAAACGGCCAACTCGTCGCCAATGGCGGCCGCGTCCTCAATGTCATCGCGCTCGCCGACAGCGTCGCGGACGCTCAGGCGCTCGCCTATCGCGGCGTCGCGGCAATAGACTTCCCCGACGGCTTCTACCGGCGCGACATCGGCTGGCGCGCCATCAAGCGTTGACCGCCGCCCATCAAACCAGCCCCTCGCGCAAGGTATAGCCCGCGCCGCGAACGGTCTGCAGCAACTGCTTCTCCTGCCCCTTGTCGATCTTGCCGCGCAGCCTTGAAATATGCACGTCGATCACATTGGTTTGCGGGTCGAAGTGGTAGTCCCAGACATTTTCGAGCAGCATGGTGCGGGTCACCACCTGGCCAGCGTGGCGCATCAGATATTCGAGCAGGCGGAATTCGCGCGGCTGCAGCACGATCTCCTTGCCAGCACGAAAGACCTTGTGCTTGAGCCGGTCGAGCTCCAGATCGGCGACGCGATAGACCGTCTCCTCGGCCGCAGCCCCGCCGCGCCGCCGCGCCAGAATTTCCACCCGGGCGAGCAGTTCGGCGAAGGCGTAGGGCTTGGCGAGATAATCGTCGCCGCCCGCGCGCAAGCCTTTCACGCGGTCGTCGACCTGGCCGAGCGCGGAAAGAATAAGCACCGGCGTGTCGATTTTTTGCGCGCGCAGGCCTCCGATCAGCGAGAGGCCGTCGAGCTTGGGCAGCATGCGGTCGACGATCAAAACGTCATAAGCGCCGCCCTCGGCGCGGGCATAGCCGGCGAGGCCGTCGGTGGCGGTATCGGCGACATGGCCGGCTTCGCGAAATGCCTTGACGAGATAGGCGGAAGCCTGCGGATCGTCTTCGATGATCAATATGCGCATGTCCGAGAGCATAATTCATTCCTCGAAAAAAGTCGGCAGGCTGGGACCGCGTCCCGACCTGCCGCCGAGAGCGCGCGCCGCGAACCGGTCGCCGGTTCGGGAGTATGAGCGCCCTTTCGAGGATTCGTTTCCGATGCCTTCCGGCGAAAGGGCGCTGGTTGAGAGCGCCCTTTCGTTCGAGCCTTACGAGGCGTCCGTGGAAAGGGCGAGGAAGTGGGTGTTGTCCCCGGTCTTCACCCGAAGTAGGACGGCGCGACGTCCATCCTTCTTGGCGTCGCTCAGGGCCTTGACCACATCCGCGGGCCCCACGACCGGCTTGCCGGCGATGTCGAGGATCACGTCGCCCTGGCGAAGCCCCTTTTGCGCCGCCGGGCCGTCCGGATCGATGTCGGTGACCACCGCGCCGACCTTGCCGGCGCCCGCGACATCCGACGATGGCTCCAGGCTGAAGCCGAATTTCGCGAGGGCGGTTTTCGCCGCCTTTTCGGGCACGACGGTTCCCGCCTTGGCCTGAACCTCGTCCGGCAGCTTGCCCAGCTTGAGCTTGATGTTCTTGTCGGCGCCGTTGCGGATGATCGTCAGATCGACTTCCGCATTGGGGCCGAGCGCCGCGATCTTGCGCGACAGCTCGTGCGGATTCTCGACCTTCACGCCGTTGACGGCGGAAATGACGTCGCCCGACTCAACGCCCGCCGCGACAGCCGGCGTGTTCGGCTGGACCTGGGCGACGAGCGCGCCCTCGGTGGACTTCAGCCCGAGGCTTTCGGCGATTTCGGTGGTCACCGACTGGATCTGCACGCCGATATAGCCGCGGCTGACCGAGCCCTTTTCCTTAAGCTCGGTGATGACCTCCTTGGCGACTTCCGAGGGAATGGCGAAGCCGATGCCGACGCTGCCGCCCGATGGCGAATAGATCGCGGTGTTGATGCCGACGACCTCGCCCTTCTCGTTGAAGGTCGGACCGCCGGAATTGCCGCGGTTCACCGGGGCGTCGATCTGCAGGTAATCGTCATAGGGTCCCGAGCCGATATCCCGGCCCCGCGCGGAAACGATGCCCGCCGTGACCGTGCCGCCGAGGCCGAAGGGATTGCCGACCGCGATCACCCAGTCGCCGACGCGCGGCATGGTGTTCGAGAACTGGACGTAAGGATAGGTTCCCGGCGCGGTGATCTTGAGCAGGGCGAGATCGGTCTTCTTGTCCACGCCGACGATCTTGGCCGGCACGACCTTGCCGCCTTGGAGCGTGATCTTCACGTCGGTCGCGTCGTTGACGACATGATTGTTGGTCACGACATAGCCGTCGCTCGAAATGATGAAGCCCGAGCCGAGCGCTTCGCCCTTGTGCGGGTGACGCGGCATCGGGCTGCCGAAGCGCTTGAAGAAATGATAGAGCGGGTCGTCGGGCGAGACCGGCGGCATCCCCGGAGGCAGGCCTCCGCCGAAATCCGCGCCATTGGCGTCGCTCTTCTCCACAACGTCGACCTTGACCGAAACCACCGCGCCCTTGACGCGATCGACCAGGTCGGCGAAGGACGTCGGCCCGACCGGGTTCAAGCCCTGGTTGGCGGGGGCCTCGGCATGAGCCGGCACCATCGTCACGCCGGCGGCGGAGCCGATGAGCGCTGTCGCGCCCACGGCGCTCAGCATCACCCTGCGCAGCGGGCGGCGCCGGGCGCGCGAGGGCGACGGTTCACGACGGGAAGATTGCGCGGACCAGTTCAACATTCGAGGCTCCATAGACCATGCAAAACCTAAGCGGCGAATCGCGCCGCCCTACGCTTGGGAATATGGACGCCTTCAGCTTACGCCGCAGTTTCAGCGTGATGAAATTTTGGTAAGGCGGCAGCCTACGCGACTTACGATCCGCGCCGGGCTCACGCTCCGCCCGCCTCAAGACGCCTGACCGGCGATCGCCAGCGACGCGCCGGCGATGGTCCAAGCCATGACGCCATAACCCACGGTCGTTGCGATGCAACTGATTGTCAGCATCAACTTGAACCAGACAGGTGGCGCCTCAAGGTATCCCGGTTTTGCTGCTCGGACAAAAAATGCGAAAGGATTGAAGAAAGACCCGAAGCACAGCGCGGCGATGATCCAGAGCGAAGGCGAAAACGGCATGACGCGACACAAGCCATAAAAAACGAAAAGAAACAGCGCCATCATCAGGTAATCGATATGAGAGCGCACCAAATCGCGCCCGCCGGGAATGAGCCGCGCGACCGGTCCGTCGGAACTCGCAAAATGCGCGACGATCAGCCATGCCTCGATGATCGCGACCGAAAGGCAAACCGCGCCGCCAACAGCCAGAAAAGCCGGACCCATCCTTTGCTCCAATCGTCGAAATCCCCCGCTCCGGGCGACTCGGCGATCCTAGCAACGCCGCAGGGCGCGTTTTGTCCACCGACGCGTAAAAACTTGACCCCAGACGCGATTCGTCCATGAATCGCGCGGCGTCGCACAGGTCGCCCGACATGGCTCCAACGGATATTATGCTTGACTGCGCCTCCATTCCCGTGGGCCTGAGGCTGCGGCGCTGGCGGGAACTGGTCGGCGATCATCTGGCAGGCGTCGAGATGCGGCGTCCCTGCCATGTTCCGATGGAACAGGGGTTCAACGGGACGATGGCTCTGCGCGCCCACAATGTGGCGACGTTCGCTCATGTGCGCAGCGCCAATCAGCTTCTTTCACGGACGCCGGGAAACATCCGCGAAGCGGTCCAGGAGACGGCGCTGATTACTTTCGTCGTCTCGGGCGAATGCCACATCGCCCAGGAGGGCCGCGCCGCCGTTCTGAAGGCCGGAGACCTGTGCCTCTATGAAAGCATGCGTCCATACGAGATTGCGACGCCGGGCGCGTTCGAGGCCCTCGTCATCATGGCTGACCGCCAGCTTGCGGAGCAGACGCTTGGCGAATTGCGGGCGCTGACCGCGATCCCCATTACGAGAGCTTCGCCGCTCGGCGCGTTTGCCGCCAGTTATTGGCGGGAATTTTATTCGCGGGCGGCCGAACTGAACGACGCCGCCATCAGTAAGCTGCTCTTCAACGGCTTTGACATTCTAGGCGCCGCCCTGGTGGCCGATCCGACCGTCACGCGCGCCAACGTCTGCCTGCAACGGGCCAAGATTTTCCTGGCGCAGAACTTCCATCAACCGGATTTGTCGATCGCCGAGGCCGCCGCGGCAGCCGGACTCTCGGTCAGGCGACTGCAGGAGCTCTTTCAGGCGGAAGGAATCACATTCAGCGGCCATCTTCGCGCCCTGCGCCTGAACGCCGCCGCGCGCAACCTTACCGCCCCGTCCGCGAAAGGGTGGAGCCTCGCCGCGGTCATGCACGACGCGGGTTTCGTCGATCAGCCGCAATTTAGCCGCGCCTTCCGGAAGGCGTTCGGTATGAGTCCGCGCGCCTACCGAAACAGCCGCCGCGAAGGTCAAGCTTTTTGGTCGCCGGGCGAGTCGACGAGAAGAGCCCGAAGCTTCGCGTCTTCTTGCTCTGACAGCGGCGTGGCGGGCTTGTCCTCGCCCTTGCGGCGACTGACGAGCGCCGCGCCCGCGCCGAGTGCGAGGACCACGAAGGGTGAGACCCACAACAAGAGCGTATCCCATTCGAACGGCGGCTTGAGCAGGATGAAATTGCCGTAGCGGGAAACAAGATAGTCCTTGACCTGCTTGTCGGTGTCGCCGGCTTTAAGGCGTTCGCGCACCAGAACGCGCAGGTCGTGGGCGAGCGAGGCGCCCGAATCGTCGATCGACTCGTTCTGACAGACGAGGCAGCGCAACCCTTCCGAAATTTTTCGCGCCCTCGCCTCCAGCTTGGGGTCTTTGAGCATTTCGCTGGGCTCGACCGCGAAGGCCGGGCCGGCGAGCAGAAACAAAAGGGTCGTCATGGCGAGGAGCTGTAGGCGGCGAAACCACCCGCCTTGCCGCCGAACCGCAGCATGGATAGTTCCGCCACCGTCGCAATGACGGTTTCCAACCGAGTCGGGGATCCCTGTCATCATTCTGCCGCCGCCTGAGCCACATCGGATATTCGGGCCGCGCGGCGGGCGACGCCGACCCGCAGCCGCCGATCGCTGAGGCTCAAGGCGCCTCCGAACGCCATGAGCAGAGCGCCGATCCAGATCAGCGAGACCAGCGGCTTCCAGAAAAGCCTGGCGTCGATCAGACCGTTCGGTTGCGGCTCGGCGATGCTGACATAGACCTGACCGAGATTGAGCGTGACGATGCCCGCCTGGGCCGTCGCCATCCGGCGGGTCGTAAAGAAGCGTTTCGACGGCGCGATCAAAGCGACGACATGGCCGTCGCGCTTCACGGTCATATGGGCGATGGTTTCGTTGTAATTCGGCCCCTTGTCATTGGTGAGGGCGAGGATTTCGAGCTTGTAGGGACCGACGTCATAAATGTCGCCCTGTTTCATAGCCACAATCTTTTCCGCGCCCCAACCGGTGGCGGCCAAGCCGAGCAGGGTCACCCCGAGGCCAGCATGGGCGAAGGTTGTGCCCCAGGCCGAGAGCCGCAGCCCCTTGGCGCGGAAAAGCGCGTTTTTCGTCGCGCCAAGGCCGGACGGGAACACGCGCCCGAAGATATCGGTGAAGGCGCCGATGATGAGATAGACCGCAACGCCCGAACCGATGACCGCCATGACCGGCGCGCCATTGACGGCGGCAAAGACCGCCATCGCCGCGAGACCGCAAGCCGCGGCGAAGAACAGACGCTGCGCCGCCGCCAGCAGGTCGCCGCGCTTCCACGCCAGCAATTGGCCGAGCGGCGCCAGCAACAGGATCGGTGCGAACAGCGGCCCGAAAGTCAGGTTGAAGAAGGGCGCGCCGACCGAAATCTTGTCGCCGTTGATCGATTCGAGCGCCAAGGGATAGAGCGTGCCGATGATGACCGCAGCGCAGGCCGCGGTGAGCAGGAGATTGTTCACCACCAGCGCGCCCTCGCGCGAGATCGGCGAGAACAACCCGCCCTGCTTGAGCGAGGAAGCGCGCAGCATGAACAGGAACAAGGCGCCGCCGATGAACAGGACGAGGATGGCGAGGATGAACAGGCCGCGACGCGGGTCGCTGGCGAAGGCGTGAACCGAGGTCAGCACGCCCGAGCGCACCAGGAAGGTGCCGAGCAGCGACAGCGAGAAGGTGACAATGGCGAGGAAAACCGTCCAGACTTTCAGCGCCTCGCGCTTTTCCATCACCGCCGCGGAATGGAGCAGCGCCGTGCCCGCGAGCCAGGGCATGAGGGACGCGTTCTCGACCGGGTCCCAGAACCAGAATCCGCCCCAGCCGAGCGTGTAATAGGCCCAATAGGAGCCCATGGCGATGCCGAGCGTCAGAAAACACCAGGCCGCGAGCGTCCATGGCCGAATGAATCGGGCGAAGGCGGCGTCGAGTCGCCCGCCGATCAGCGCTGCCGCGGCGAGCGAAAAGACGATCGAGAAACCGACATAGCCGAGATAGAGCAGCGGCGGATGAATGGCGAGGCCAGGGTCCTGCAGGATCGGGTTGAGGTCGTTGCCCTCGATCGGCGCGGGAATCATCCGCGCGAAGGGATTGGAGGTCAGCAGGATGAACAGCAGGAAGGCCATGCCGAGCACGCCCTGAACCGAGAGCGCGTCGGCCAACAGGCGCGGCGGGATGGCGCGGGAAAAGGCGGCCATGGCGGCGCCGCTCAGCGTCAGGATGAGGACCCACAGCATCATGGAGCCCTCATGGTTCCCCCAGACGCCGGAAATCTTGTAGATCAGCGGCTTGGTCGAAGCCGAATTCTGGACGACGTTGACCAGCGAGAAATCGGAGACGACATGGGCGTAGGTCAGCGCCGCATAGGACATCGCGACAAAGGCGAACTGGGTGAGGGCGATCGGCCGCGCCAGTCCCATCAGCCGCGCGTCATGTGTCCGCGCGCCCCAGAACGGCAGAATGCTCTGCATCAGCGACAGCGCCAAGGCTAGAACCAGCGCATATTGTCCAGTTTCGACGATCATTATTGCGCCCTCGCCTGATCGGCCAACTGATCGTTCGGACCGACCCATTTGCCCTGTTTCTTCAACGCCTCGACCACTTCGCGCGGCATATAGCGCTCGTCATGCTTGGCGAGGATGGAATCCGCCCGGAACACGCCTTGCTTGTCGAGCGCGCCCTCGGCGACCACGCCCTGGCCCTCGCGGAAGAGATCCGGCAGCAGGCCGGTATAGGCCACAGGCACGGCATCCTTGCCGTCGGTGACCTTGAACGTGACGCTCTTGCCGGCGCGTTCAACGAGGCTGCCCTTCTCCACCAGCCCGCCGATGCGCAGGCGCACGCCGGGACCGATATGTTTCTGAACCATATCCGTCGGGCCGTAGAAGAAAACGATGTTCCCGCTCAACTGGTGCAGGATCAGTCCGATGGCGACGCCGAATACGCCCAGGGCGGAGCCTATGAGGGCCAGTCTTTTCTGCTTGCGCGTCATTGCGGGTTCAATCCCAATTGCCGAGCCAGGGCTGCAAGTTTCTCCCGCGCCGCCGTGTCGCCGGACAGTGCCTTCAGCGCCTCGTTATAGGAATTTTGCGCCTTATCCGTTTCATTCAACACTTTATAGGCGCGAATGAGGCGAAGCCATTCGTCGGGGCTGCCGCCCTGCGCGGCAAGGCGCTGGGCCAGGCGCTCGACCATGGTGCGAATCATCTTCTGCTGCTCCGCCGGAGCCGCCGAAGCGATGGCCGCGGCTTCGCCGGACGGTGCGCCAGTTGCTTCCGCGGGCGCGTCGAGCAGCGCGAGCTTTTCCGCCACTTCCTTATGGGCCAGGGACTTTTCAGGCAGGTCGGGCAGCAACGCCGTCCAGATCTTGCGAGCCTTGCCGTTGTCGCCCTGCTGCGCCGCCGCGAGGCCGAGATAGAAGCGCGCGCCGATATTCTTCGGGTCGAGCTTGAGCGCCTGCTGGAGCTGCGCGATGGCTTCGGGCGTGATCGTCCCGTTATTGGCGAAGGCCAGGGCTTCGGCATATTTCAGCAGGCGGTCCGGCGTCGCGCCGAGCAGGGCGATGACTTTCTTGCGCGCCTGCACGGCCTCGTCGAAACGGCCCATGCGCACATAGACCGGCGCCATCAGTTCCAGCGCTCGGGCGTCGTCGGGATGGGCCTTGATATGGTCCTCCATCCGCTCGACGACGGCGGCGAAATCCTGCTGCGACGGCGGCGCGGAGAGGCGCGCCTGCAAAGGCATGTCCGGCAGGCTGGGATGGCCGATCCGCGAATAGAGCCCGAGCGCCACGGCGGGGATGACGATCAAGGCCAGAACCGCCGCGATCCTGCGCCCCCTCGGCGAAGATTCAGTCCCCGCCTCTTCGGGCGCGACCGCGAGCAGCCGGCGCGCGGCCAGGGCCTTGGCCGCCTCGGCCTGGTCCTTGTCAACGCCGCCGCGCGCGAATTCGGCGTCGATCTCGGCGATCTGGGCGCGATAGAAGGCGACGTCGGCCGCGTCCTCGCGCGCCCT
Source organism: Candidatus Rhodoblastus alkanivorans (assembly GCF_022760755.1). Classification (NCBI taxonomy): domain Bacteria; kingdom Pseudomonadati; phylum Pseudomonadota; class Alphaproteobacteria; order Hyphomicrobiales; family Rhodoblastaceae; genus Rhodoblastus; species Candidatus Rhodoblastus alkanivorans. The sequence goes on along the minus strand of NZ_JAIVFP010000001.1, from coordinate 1,136,135 downwards.
CGGCGCCGGGCGCGACAGCGGCCAGAGGATGGAAAGGACAGCGGCGCCGGTCAGCAGCGCGAAAACAAGCCAGATCATCGCGCTGCTTTAACTTTTTCCCGCGCGCAATGGAAGGGCGCCATTGTCGCAGATCAAAGGAAGGCTAACCTCTCGCAAATTTCCAACGGAGCGAATCGCCCCATGGCCGACGATCCAAGCAACGTCCCCGGAAAAATCCTCGTCGGCAAGGCCGAGGATTATATTTATCTTCTGTTGCGCTACGGCAACCGCCACGGGCTCATCGCCGGGGCCACCGGCACGGGCAAGACCGTGACCTTGCAAAAGCTCGCCGAGGGCTTTTGCGGCGCCGGCGCCTGCGTCTTTGCCGCCGACGTCAAGGGCGACCTGTCCGGAATCGCCATGCCCGGCGACGGCGCCAGGCCTTTTGTCGCGCGCGCCCAGGAAATCGGGCTCGCCTATGAGCCCGACCAGTTCCGCTGCGTCTTTTGGGACATTTTTGGCGAAAAGGGCCATCCGGTCCGCGCCACCATCGCCGAAATGGGCCCGCTGCTGCTGGCGCGCATCCTTCAGCTCAACGAGATTCAGGAGGGCGTGCTCAATATCGCCTTCCGCGTCGCCGACGAGCAGGGGCTCGCTTTGCTCGACCTCAAGGACCTGCGCGCCATGCTGGCCTTCGTGTCGGAGAACGCCTCCGACCTCCAGCAGCGCTACGGCAACGTCTCCGCGGCCTCGGTCGGCGCGATCCAGCGGCAATTGCTGGTGCTCGAAAACCAGGGTGCCGACAAATTCTTCGGCGAGCCGGCGCTGGACATCATGGACCTGCTCAAGCCCGACATCGACGGGCGCGGCTTCATCCATATTCTCAAAGCGGAAAAACTGATCCGCAGCCCCAATCTATACGCGACCTTCCTGTTCTGGCTCTTGTCCGAACTGTTCGTCCGGTTGCCCGAGGTCGGCGATCCCGACAAGCCGAAACTCGTATTCTTCTTCGACGAGGCCCATTTCCTGTTCGACGACGCGCCGAAAGCGCTGCTGCGCGCGATCGAACAAGTGGTGCGGCTGATTCGAAGCAAGGGCGTCGGAGTCTTTTTCGTAACGCAAAGCCCGCTCGACGTGCCCGAGGTCGTGCTCGGCCAGCTCGGCAACCGCGCCCAGCACGCCTTGCGCGCCTTCACCCCGCGCGACCAGAAGGCGGTGAAGACCGCCGCAGAAACCTTTCGGCAGAACCCGGCGCTCGACACGGCCGACGTCATCACCAAGCTGAATGTCGGCGAAGCTCTGGTTTCGATGCTGGAGGGCTCGGGAACGCCAGCCATGGTCACACGCGTAAAAATTGCCCCGCCCGTGTCGCGCGTCGGTCCGATCACCGACGCCGAATTGCAGGAAGTCCAGGAGTCCAGCCCCTTCAAGGGCAAATATGACGTTGCGGTGGATCGCGAATCGGCCTTCGAAATGCTTCAGGCGCGGGCGCAGTCGCGCACGTCGGGCGCCCCTGTCGGGACCAATAATGAGGGGGAAGGCGGCCTGCTGTCGCAAATCGGCGCCGGTCTCCAGGACCTGTTCCGATCGCATGGCAAGAGACCGTCGGTGGCTCAATCGGCGGTCCGCTCGGCGGCGACCTCGGCCGCCCGCACCGTCGGGTCAGCCATCGCCCGCGAGATTCTGCGCGGGATCACCGGGGGGATGAAGTGAGAACGGATTATCGCGCCAATTCGAGCAGCGCTTCGAGGTCGATGCGCTGCTCAAGATGATCGGCGAGAGCATCGAGCACGCGATCGATTTCCACTTCATAGGCGAGGCTCGACGGCTCGGCGCCGATCCAGCGCAAGAGCGCGGCGCGCTGCGCCTCGTGGGCGAAGAGGCCATGGACATAGCAGGCGCGGATCGCGCCGCTCGCTGAAACGGCGCCATCGGCGCGGCCATCCGCAAAGCGCAGCATCGGTCGCGCGCAATCCGGCCCGGTGGTCGCGCCGACATGCATTTCATAGCCTGAAAAAGCCGCCTTCTCCGCAAGGGAAACGCCTTCGCAGGCGCGCAAAATCTTTTCGCCGGTCAGTTCGGTCGCAACGTCGAGCAGGCCCAGCCCCTCGACTTCGCCCGGCGGCCCCTCGACGCCGAGCGGGTCGGCGATCGTTTTGCCCAGCATCTGATAGCCGCCGCAGATTCCCAAAATTTTCCCGCCGCGCCGCGCATGGGCGAGGAGATCGACGTCCCAGCCCCGTGCGCGAAAAAAGGCGAGGTCGGCTATTGTCGCCTTGGTTCCCGGCAGAATGACGAGATCGCTAAGCGGCAAAGGCTCTTGAGGCGGGACGAGGCGCAGATCGACGCCCGGCTCCAGTTTCAGCGGGTCGAAATCGTCGAAATTGCTGATATGGGCGAGCAGCGGAACGGCGACGATTTTTCCCGCGCCGTTCGGCCGCTCCCGTTGCGCGAGTGCGACGGCGTCTTCCGCCGGCAGGCGCCGGGCGTCGGCGAAAAAGGGCACGAGGCCGAGCGCCGACCAGCCGGTCTTTTGCGCGATCAGCGCCATGCCCTCGGCAAACAGGCTGGCGTCGCCGCGAAATTTATTGACGACGAAACCACGCACCAAAGCGGCGTCGTCGGGGTCGAGCACGGCTTTCGTGCCGACGATCTGGGCGATGACCCCGCCGCGGTCGATATCGCCGATCAGCACGACCGGAACGTCATGGGCCCTGGCGAAACCCATATTGGCGATATCGCCCCTGCGGAGATTGACCTCGGCCGGACTGCCTGCGCCCTCGACCAGGACGAGATCGGCCTCGCCGCGCATCCGGGCGAAGGAATCCGCGACAAAGCCCGCGAGCTGCGGTTTCAACGCCTGATAATCGCGCGCCTTGGCGGTTGCAAAAATCTTGCCCTGAACCACGACCTGCGCGCCGATTTCGCTCTGCGGCTTGAGCAGCACCGGATTCATATGGATGCTCGGCGCGACGCGGCAGGAGCGCGCCTGCAGCGCCTGGGCGCGCCCGATCTCGCCGCCATCCGCCGTCACCGCGGCATTATTCGACATGTTCTGCGGCTTGAAAGGCCGCACCTTCAGGCCGCGCCGGGCGAAAGCGCGGCAAAGCCCGGCAACCAGCAGCGACTTGCCGACATCCGAACCCGTGCCCTGAAACATCAGCGCGCGAGTCACGGCCGGACACCTGCGACATTGGCGGCCGTTCTCAAAATTCGATTCCCTGCTGCGCTTTCACGCCAGCGGCGAAATGGTGCTTGGTCGCCTGCATTTCGGTGACGAGATCGGCGGAGGCGATCATCTCCGGCTTGGCGTTGCGGCCGGTGACGATGATGTGCAGGTCCGGCCGGCGGCGACTGAGCGCCGCGACCACCTCCTCCAACGGCAGATGTTCGTAGCGCAAGGCGATATTCAGCTCGTCCAGAACCAGAAGCTTGATGTCCGGATCGGCCATCAGCTCCCTCGCCTTGTCCCAGGCGCGGGCGGCGGCGGCGATATCACGGGCGCGGTCCTGCGTCTCCCAGGTAAAACCTTCGCCGAGCGTGTGCCAGCTGACCAGATCGGAAAAGCGCTCCAGCGCCTTGCGCTCGCCGGTCTCCCAGGCGCCCTTGCCGAACTGGACGACGCCGACCTTCCAGCCATGGCCGAGCGCGCGCAGGACGAGGCCGAAGGCGGCGGTGGATTTGCCCTTGCCCGGCCCGGTGTGGACGATCAGCAGGCCCTTGGACTCGATCGTCTTGCCGGCGACCTCGCCGTCCTGAACCTGCTTTCGCTTCGCCATTTTCTCGCGATGGCGCTGCGCCTCGGCGTCGTCCGTCAATAGCCGTCCTCCGTGCCGGTGATTTCGATGCCAAAGCCCGAAAGGCCGACATATTTGCGCGGCGCCTTGGTGCGCAGGCGGATCGAGGAAACCCCGAGATCGCGCAGGATCTGGGCGCCGACGCCGATGTCGAGCCAATTGCGGGCGCGCTCGGTCTGGGATCCCGTCTCCTGCTGGCCGACGAGATTGGCCGGCACGCCGGCGGCGCCGTCGCGAAGATAGACCAGCACGCCGCGTCCGTGCCCGGCGAAGGATTCGAGCGCGGAATTGATCGCAAGGCCGCCACCGAACACGTCGCCGAGAATGTCGGCGCGATGGAGGCGGGCCGGAATGTCGCGGCCCTCGCCGATCTCGCCGGCGACGAGGGCGAAATGCTGGACCGAATCGAAAGGCGTGACATAGGCGTAGCCGGCGAATTCGCCGAAGCGCGTCTGCACAGGGAAGGCGGCGACCCTTTCCACAAGTTTTTCGCGCGCCTGGCGATAGGCGATGAGGTCCGCCACCGAAATCTGCCTGAGATTGTGTTTCTCGGCGAAGCCGGCGATCTGAGGCCCGACCATCACCGTACCGTCGTCATTGGCGAGTTCGCAGATCACGCCGATCGGCGGCAGGCCGGCGAGCGTGCAGAGATCGACCGCGGCTTCGGTATGGCCGGAGCGCATCAGCACCCCACCCTCGCGCGCGACCAGCGGAAAGACATGGCCGGGACGGACGAAATCATTGGCGCCGAGATTGTTGTTGGCGAGCCCCCGCACGGTATTGGCGCGCTGTTCGGCGGAGATGCCGGTGGTCAGACCGTGCTTGACGTCCACGGAAACGGTGAAGGCGGTGCCGAGCGGCGCGTCGTTTTCGGCCACCATCGGCGTCAGATGCAGGCGCCGCGCCTCGACCCCGCTCAAGGGCGCGCAGACGATGCCGCAGCAATTTCGGATGATGAAGGCCATTTTCTCCGGCGTGCACAGGCTCGCCGCCATCACCAGATCGCCTTCGTTCTCGCGGTCGTCGTCGTCGGTCACGACGACGATTTCGCCGCGCTTGATCGCCTCTATGGCTTGGGTCACCGAATGCGTCGCTTGATGGCTCACCTGGCCCCCTCCCTTGTCCTCGTCGCCGACCTCAGGCAGAAAGTCGTTCGGCGTCACCGCGCCGCGAGTCTCGCGCGCGATGGCCTGGGCCGTCTCGCGCGACATCCAGACGCTTTGCTGATTGCAGAGCTGGGTCACGGCGCCGGGCGTCAGGCCAAGCCGCCGCGAGAACTCGACCCGGCTCACGCCGGATTTGCGCAACCAATCCGCCAGCTTCATGGAAGAGAAGCTAAAGGAAATTGGGTTTTTAGCAATGCTAAAATTCTGTCGGGAGAAAGATGCGGAACATTTTTAGTTTTGGCGCTGGTGTCGGCCTGGCCTTGCTGCTGGCCCCTTCCGCTGGGGCGTTTCCTTTCCCTTTCGCTCCGCCGGCGATCGCCGCGCCCTGCGCCGATCTCAGGGCGGAGGACCGGTCCTATACGATCTGCCGCTTCGATCCGAAGACAGACGACCTGCGCCTGTTCTGGCGGGGGCCGAATGGCCAGCCCTTGGGGAGTTTCGCGGCCGCCGCGGCCACGCTGGCGCCGGGGGAAAAACTGGTCTTCGCGATGAACGCCGGCATGTATAATGACAAACAGGCGCCCATCGGCCTCTATATAGAGAAGGGCGTCGAGATGAAGCGCGCGAACACCCGCTCCGGGTCCGGCAATTTCCATCTCAAGCCCAATGGCGTGTTTTATTTCGGCCCAGGCTATGCGGGGGTGATGGAGACCTCGCAGTTCCTGAGCCAGCGGCCCCATGCGGCATACGCCTCCCAGTCCGGCCCGATGCTGGTGGTCAACGGCCACATTCACCCGCGCATCAACGCCGACGGCGTGTCCGAAAAGATCAGGAACGGCGTCGGCATCGGCCGCGCGGGCGAAGTGCTTTTCGCCATTTCGAACCAGCCTGTGACTTTCCATCAATTCGCCGGGCTGTTCCGCGACGTGCTCCGATGCAACAACGCCCTCTTCCTCGACGGCTCGGTTTCCGCGCTTTACGCGCCCAATCTCGGCCGCAACGATTTCGCCGTGCCGCTCGGGCCGATGGTTGGTGTGGTGAAAACGACGCCGTGATCCGTTTCACCGCGTAAAAGGCCAGGCATGTCCCCCGCCCTGCTGGCCGCGATGCCGCAGGAAATGGTCGGCCAGCACGCAGGCGACCATGGCTTCCGCAATCGGAGCGGCGCGCACGCCGACGCAGGGGTCGTGGCGGCCTTTTGTGCGCAGCTCCACCTCGGCGCCATAGCGGTCCACCGAGCGGCGGGGAGTGAGGATCGAGGAGGTCGGCTTGACCGCGAAACGCGCGACGATCGGCTGGCCGGTGGAAACGCCGCCGAGAATGCCCCCGGCGTGATTGGCCAGAAAAGCCGGCCCGTCGTTGCCGGCGCGCATTTCATCGGCGTTTTCCTCGCCGGTCAGTTCGGCGGAGGCGAAACCGTCGCCGATCTCCACGCCCTTGACGGCGTTGATCGACATCAGCGCCGCCGCGAGATCGGCGTCGAGCTTGCCATAGATCGGCGCGCCCCAGCCGGGCGGGACGCCCTCGGCCACGACCTCCAGCACCGCGCCGATCGAGGAGCCGGCTTTGCGAATGTCGTCGAGATAATCCGCCCATTCGACCGCCGCGACGGGGTCGGGGCAGAACAGCTGGTTGCGCGAAACCTCGTCCCAGTCCCAGCGCGAACGATCGATCTTTTTCGCCCCGACCTGCACAAGAGCGGCGCGGATTTTCACGCCGGGAATGATTTTTCGCGCCACGGCTCCCGCCGCCACCCGCGCCGCGGTTTCGCGCGCCGAAGACCGCCCGCCGCCACGATAATCGCGGAATCCATATTTGACGTCATAGACATAATCGGCGTGGCCAGGGCGATAGGAATCCTTGATCTCCCCGTAATCCTTCGAGCGCTGGTCGGTATTCTCGATCATCAGCGCGATCGGCGTCCCGGTGGTCATCTGCGCGCCATCGTCGCCGGTCATCACGCCGGAGAGGATTTTCACCGCGTCCGGCTCCTGGCGCTGGGTGGTGAAGCGCGATTGACCCGGGCGCCGCAGGTCGAGGTATTTCTGGATTTCCGCCGCTTCGAGCGGGATGCGCGAGGGGCAGCCGTCCACGACGCAGCCAAGCGCAGGACCGTGGCTCTCGCCGAAAGTGGTGACGCGGAAGAGATGCCCGAATGTATTGTGCGACATGGTGGCCGGTTCGTCGGAAGGAAAGCCGATTTCTAACCCCAAAGCGCGTGAAAGGCCAAATCGGCGGCTCTTGCGTCCCGGCCCGGGCCGCGATACCACGGAAACAGCGCGATTTGGGCGATTGGCGGGACATGGGTGGAATGGACAGCGCCTTGCGGCGCCTGAATGTCGAGGAGCCGGAGTCGCGCCTGGCGATCCTCTCGACCAAACTCGCCAAATCGTCCTTGGCTTTAGCCGTCCTCGCTTTGGTCGCCGCCCATGCGCGCGGGGCGCTGGCGCGCTTTTTCGCAGTTCTGACCTTCCGCCCCAATTCGGTCCCCGATCCAGGCGTCGGGCTGTTCTTCTTTCTGGCGGCGGTCTCGTTCGCGGCGTTGGCGATCGTTGTCGCCCTCGCCGCGTCGGCCTCGATCTGGGTCCGGGGACGGCGCGGCGTGTCGCGCATTGTCACGACCCTGGCGCTGGTGAGCCTGCTCCTGCCCTATCCGGCCTGGCTGATCTATTCCGCCGGCTCTCCTCCCTGGCTCGCCGATATTTCCACCGATGTCGACGATCCGCCGGCCTTCCTGACCACGCCCGAGGTCGTCGCGGCGCGCGGCGGCTGGACTCCTGCGCCGTTCAATTCCGCGCGTGGGCAGGGGCAACTCGCCGCCTATCCCGATGTTGCTTCGATCACGCTCGACATGGAAATGGATGAGGCCTTCCGCGCCACCCACGAGGCAGTGCAGGGCTTGCATTGGAAAATTCTCGACGAAATCCAGCCGGGCGGCGCCAAAAGGCCGGAAGGCCATATCGAGGCGCTCGCCTTTTCTCCCGCCCTTCATCTGCCGGTGGCGATCGCCATTCGCCTGGGTCCGGGCGATGACGAGACCGTCGTCGACATGCGGGCTGCGACCCGCTATCTGCCCAACGATCTGGGCGCCGGGGCCAGTCTGATCGGCAAGCTGAGCGACGCGCTTTCGGACCAAGACAGTTCCGACTGATCAGGCGAGGCGGAAGCGCCCGCCAAGCTGCGGCGGCGCTTCCGTCTGAACGAGCCCGCGGGCGAAAAGATCTTCGAGATGGGCGAAGGTCGAGAGCGCCGCCGCGCCAATGAGGCGCGGATCGAGTTTTTCATAGACTTTTTCCACAATCTCCGGCACGGCGAGCGCGCCGCCGCCGAGCGCGGCGAGAATGGATTTTTCGCGCGCGCGACGATGATGGAGCAAGGCGCGCACAAAACGCTGCGGCTGGGTCACAGGCCCGCCATGTCCCGGCCAATAGACGTCATGGTCGTAAGCGCGCAGCTTTTCGAGCGAGTCCATGTAAAGCCGCATGGCGCCGTCGGGCGGAGCGACGATCGAGGTGGACCAGCCCATGATATGGTCGCCGGTGAAAAGAGCCTTTTCCTCGACCAGTTCCAAACAGACGTGATTCATGGTGTGGCCGGGGGTCGCCACGGCGCGCAAGGCAAAACCGGCTCCCTGCCAGACGTCGCCGTCGGCAAGCGCCCGGTCGGGCTTGTGGTCGAGGTCGTTGGCGGCGTCGAGTTTGTTGATTTCGCCCAAAACCAGGTCGCGGGCGGAATGATGCGGCGCGCAGCCGATGATTTCGGCGCCGGTCGCCTGTTGCAGATGGCGGGCGGCGGGCGAATGGTCGCGATGGGTGTGGGTGACGGCGATCGCCGCGACCTTTTCGCCCTTGAGGGCGTCCAGCAGCGCCTCGACATGGGCCGGCAGATCCGGGCCCGGATCGACCACGGCGACTTCGCCCTCGCCGATGACGTAGGTGCAGGTTCCGGTGAAGGTGAAAGGCCCCGGATTGGGCGCGACGATGCGCCGGACCAGAGGCGAGACGCGCAGAAGCCGCCCGGCAGACGCGTCGAAGGCGAGATCGAAGCGCGGCGCCTCGTCCAAACTTTCGCGGGTCTTTTCAGGGGGCTGGCCGGACTCGTTCATTTGTTCAACATAACGCCCGGCGCCGCGCCCGCAAGCGTCAGTCGATCTTGTGCGCCGTCCAGCGGCCGCCGCAGAAATCGGTGTTGGACGACCAGGGGCCGGAGGCCCTATCGCCCTTGACGGCGCCGTCGGCGCGCAGGACATGGTCGCCCTGGGTGAGGCGGACGACGACGGTGTTCGTGTCGTCGATATAGCCCCAGGCCTGGACGCCTTGCGCACCGACGCCAACGACGCGGTTATCCTTGACCGTCACCACCGATTGGGCCGTGCGCTGGCAATTGCCGACGGTGGTCTCGGCGTCGACGCTCCAGCGCCCGTCATGACTCGACTGGGCGGCGGCGGAAAAGGACGATAGCAGAAGCAAACCAGCGGCAAGGAATTTCGCGCGCACGGACCGAACTCCCGGGGCAGCAGCCATAAACGGAACGGGGGTTCGGTCGCATGCTTCGCGCCAAATGCAAAGCATCATATGCTTCACCCGGCGCGAAATTTTCCCGGGCGCCGCAAAAAAGTCACGCCGCCTGCAAAGCCTCGCGCAATTGCGTCAGCACATCGGCGCCGACGAAGATAAAATTGCGGACGCCGGCCGCGCGCCATTGCGTCTCCATCTCGCCGGGACGCCCGGCGAGATAAAGATGCGCCCCGGCCTCGGCGAGGGCTTTTGCCGCCTCCAGTCCTCTCTCGGCATAGACCGTGTCGGAGGAGCACAGCACCGCGAGCTTGGCGCCGCTGGCCTTGAAACCCTCGGCGAGCGCGGCCCCGTCGGCGAAGCCGTCATTGCCGAGCGCCTCAATGCCGCCCGCCTCGAAGAAATTCTTGGCGAAAGTGGCGCGGGCAGTAAAGGCCGCGACCGGACCGAGATTGGCGAGGAAAATTTTCGGCCGCGAAGAATGCGACTCAGCCAGGTCGCGCAAGGCCTCGAAAGGCTCCGCGACGCGATGCGGCGCCAGCGCCTTTTCGCCCGCCGCAGGCGCAGCCGGCGCGGGCAAAAGCACAGCGACCTGTTTCTCGTGGATGTCGGGAAATTCGCTGACGCCGGTCAGCGCCTCCTTGCGGCGCGCGACATTGGTCGTCCTGCTTTCCGCCGTCCTCGCCACCTCCGCCTGAAAGGCGCCGCTTTCGAGCGCCCTGGGCAGGCCCCCGGTTTTCTCGACATCCTGGAACAGGGCATAGGAGCGCTCGACCAAAGCATCGGTCAAAGCCTCGAGCCCCCCGGCGCCCGCGGCGGGGTCGGCGACCTTGCCGAGATTGGACTCTTCCAGAAGCACCAGCTGGGTGTTGCGGGCGAGGCGGCGGGCGAAGGCGTCTGGCAGGCCGAGCGCCTGGGTGAAGGGCAGGACCGAGACCGAATCGGCGCCACCGAGCCCGGCCGAGAACACCGCGACAGTGGCGCGCAGCAGGTTCACCCAGGGATCGCGCCGCGTCATCATCCGCCACGCGGTTTCGGCATGGATGCGGATGGGCTTCGCTTCGAGGCCGCAGGCGCGCTCGATCCCCGCCCACTGCCGGCGCAAAGCGCGGAACTTGGCGATGGTCAAAAATTCGTCGGCGTCGGCGGCGAGGCGGAATTCGATCATTTTTCTCGCGTCGTCGAGATCGACGTCGGCCGCTTCCAGCGCCCGGAGCGCGGCGAGGGCGGAGGCCAGCGCAAAGGCCAGTTCCTGGGCGGGCGAGCCGCCGGCGGCATGGACCACGCGGCCGTCGGCGCAGATCAGGTTTTTGGCAAAGCCTTTTGCGGCGAGATTTTTCGCCTGTTCCGCGAGTTTCGGCCCCTCCCGGCTCCAGTCGAGCGCGGAGCCGCGCGCTCCCGCCGCGCCGATCGGATCGAGCCCGACGGAAATGTCGAGTTTTGCGGGATCATAGCCGCGCGCGGCGACGAGATCGAGCAGAGCCGCGACCGGCGCCTGCCCTTCGGCCGGGAGGTCGAGCACGACGCGCAGGCCGGCGTCGAGATGAACGCCATCGAGCGCCGCGCCTAAAGCCGCGCTGTCCTTGAGGCCGAAGCCGCAGGCGCCGAGCGAGCCGGCAAAGACGATCTGCAGCCCGTCGGCGCCGTTTTCGAGATCGGTCAGGGCGAGGTCATTGGCGGCGGCGGCCTCGGGATGGTCGAGGCGGGCGACAACCGACCAGTCGCCCGCGGCGCGGAAGGCGCGGGGCTTCCCGGCTGCGCGAGGATAGAGCGGCTGGACGTCCGAACCATCATAGGTCCTGCCAACGAGCTTCTGCAGCGGCGCCCCTTTGAGGGTGGCTTCAACCTTCTGGCGCCATTGCTCCTTGGATGCGGCGGGGAAGGCGTCGGTGAAGGGCGCGGCTTGCTCGGTCGCTGCCATGCTTGGTCTCCTGAAGCGTTTGAGCCCTTTTGCCATTTTGCGCGCTGCGGCGCCAGATGTCCTTTGTCGAAGGCGCGGGCCGCCGGAGAAGGCGATGGCGGTCCCCGCCGCGCCTGTGGCATGTTGCGCGAAATTACGGAAGAGGCTTCCCATGAGCGAATTGCAATCCATAGCGGACCGCAGGCCTTGGCGCTTTCACGTCCCGCACGGCCATCTCAACTCGGTTTTCGGCGACGACTGGTTCGCGCTCAGGGCCGAGGCCTTCGCCCGCTTCTTCGGCACGCCCACCTTTCTGATCGCGCAGACCGTGATTGTCATGGCCTGGATAGGAATCAATCTCGCGGGCTGGACCAAATTCGACGTCTATCCCTTCATCCTGCTCAACCTCGCCTTTTCGCTCCAGGCCGCCTATGCGGCGCCGCTGATCCTGCTGGCGCAGACAAGGCAGGCGGATCGCGACAAGGCTCATAGCGAGGCCGACGCCCTGCATCGCGAGGAACTTCACAAGGTCAGCGACGAACGCCAGCAGGAAATGCACCGGCAGTCCTGTCTCCTGGTCGATATGATGGCCCAGAACAACAAATTGACCGAACAGATCAATAATCTGGCGCAGCAGAACATCGCCTTGACCGGCGCCGTCCATGAGCTGGCGGAGCGCATCGAGGCCCTGACCGTCGATCTCCGCGACCGTCTGTCGGCGGCGAAGGCCTGAAGGGCGTCGCAGCCGAGCCCCGGTGTCGCAAAACAACGCCCGGCCGTGGCGGGCCGGCTGAATTTGGATCAGGAGGAGTTCGCCGTGAGCGATTCGCAGAAATTGTCCGGAGGGCATTACTGGCGCTTTCACGTCCCCCACGCCCATCTCAACTCCGTCTTCGGCGACGACTGGTTCGCACTCAAAGCCGAGGGCTTCGCCCGCTTCTTCGGCACGCCGACCTTTCTGATCGGGCAGTCCGTCATCGTCGTGGCCTGGATGGGAATAAATCTCGCCGGCTGGACCCATTTCGACATCTATCCCTTCATCCTGCTCAATCTCGCCTTTTCTCTCCAGGCCGCTTATGCGGCGCCGCTGATCCTGCTGGCGCAGACAAGGCAGGCCGACCGCGACAAGGCGCATAGCGAGGCCGACGCCCTGCATCGCGAGGAACTCCACAAGATCAGCGAGGACCGCCAGGAGGAGATGCGCAAGCAGACCTGCCTCCTAGTCGAAATGCTGGAGCTGAACAACAAATTGACCGAGCGGATCAACGAACTGGCGCAGCACAACATCGCTTTGACCCACAACGTCTATCAATTGGGGGAGCGCATCGAAGCGCTGACCGTCGAGGCGCGCGACCGCGTGGCGGCAAAGAGCTAGAGCATATTCCCAAAAAGTTGCAGACTTTTTGGATAAGAATATGCGTTAAAACAATGAGCCAGAGCATTTTCCGTTCGTTCCGAATCGGAAGAATGCTCTTCTGTAACGGGCCTCGGTTAGTCAATCCCGTTTTGCGCTATCCTCTCGCCGGGTCACTCTTCTGTCCGTGGTCGGCGCATGGCCGCCACCTGATGGGATTAGATGAGGATGAGGCCGGCCAATCTAGTTGCGCGTGGTCGTTGCCGCCACGGAGCATTCCACGGTCTGACCTCGTCCATCGTCCCGGCGAAGGGACTTCGCTTCGGGAAGGCTGGTGTTGCGACCCGCCCGAAAACTGTTTCTCGTATCCTCCTATGCGGACGCAGGCCTGAGCGCGCCGGCCGGCTCGCCTGCGAACGGGGTTCCATCGACCCACATCCGGTGCAGGATGACGCCGAGCTTGCGCGCCAGCGCCACCTTCGCCTTTTTCATTCCCGCCCGCCTGGCCAATTTCATCGCCCAGCTTTTCAGCGTGCTCGCTCCCTTGATCGGCCGCGTCAGAATAATATGAGCGGCCTCGTAAAGAGCCGTGCGCACCGAGGCGTCGCCGATCTTGCTGATCCGGCCGCTGATGTCCTTTTCGCCGGACTGATATTTCTTTGGCGTCAGTCCAAAATGCGGCCCCACCTGTTTGGAGGACTTGAACCGGCCGGGATCGTCGATCGCCGCGACATAGGTCAGCCCCACGACGACGCCGACGCCTGGCGCCGACATCAATAGCCGCCACCCGCTTGTCATCGCGCGCCATCGTCCGCACGCGCTTCTCAAACCCCTTCAACTCACGCAGCAAAACCTCATGCGCCGCCAGCAGCGCCCTGGCGACGGTCTCCAATGTCGCATGGCCCGCGACCAGTTCCTCAATCCGGCCGCCGAACCGGTTTGGCTTCGTCGCCCCGACCTTAAGGCCAAAACCGCGCAATATTCCGCGCAGGCTCATCTCCATGTCGATCAGCTTCGACTGGACCAGTTTGCGCGCGGTCAGCAAAGCGCGAACCTCCTGCGCCGACATCGACTTGCAGTGAACCGAACGGAACCAGCCAAGCCGCATCAATTGCGCAATCCCGCGCCCGTCCTTGCGGTCGGTTTTGACCGGCATCGCCTTGAAGGCGTCGCGCACATGGCGCGTCTCCAAAAGCTCCACCGCCAAGCCTGCCTTTTTCATCGCCGCGTAAAGCCATTGCGACAACGGACCCGCCTCCAGTCCGATCCGGGAAAGCCCAACACCAAGCCCGCCAAACCATGCGATCAACATTTCAGGCTCGCTCAGTGAAATAGCCCCGTAAGTCGCCGGACAGGCACTCCCACTTCGCTAAGAGGTAGGAGTAATGTGGTGTTTATGACTGGTGACAATCCGAAGAGTGAGGTCCTGCCGGGCCGAGAACGACGGCGTCGGCGCACGTCGGCGGAGAAATTGGCGATCATTGCCGAGACGATGGAGCCGGGCATGACGGTTAGCCTTGTCGCGCGCCGTCACGGCATCGCCCCCAATCAGCTGTTCACCTGGCGGCGGCTGGCGAACCAAGGCGCCCTGACCGCGACGCAGGCCGAGGAGGACGTCGTTCCGGCGTCCGCCTACAGGGCTTTGGTCGACCAGGTGCGCGAACTGCAGCGCCTGCTCGGCAAGAAGTCGATGGAGGCCGAAATCCTCAAAGAGGCGCTTGAAGTCGCCGTAGGCTCAAAAAAACGGATGTTGCGGTCGTTGTCGCTGCCGACGCTCAATCCACGGGACGGTTCGCGATGAAGGCCGTCTGCGAAACCCTCGGCGTCGCCCGCTCGAATGTCGCCGCGCGCATTGCCGGCGGCGCGGCCAAACGCATGGGCCGACCGCCCCTGCCGGAAGACGATCTGCTCTGCGAGATCAAGGGGATCATCGCCGAACAGCCGTCCTGGGGCTACGCCCGCGTGTGGGCCGACCTGCGCCGCAAAAGACGCGCCGAGGGCGCGGCGCCGGTCAACCGCAAGCGGGTTTATCGGGTGATGAGGGCGCACGGCCTGTTGCTTCAACGTCATGCCGGCGGCGGCGAAAACCGCCGGCATGACGGCAAGATCGCCGTTCTGCGCTCCAACCTGCGTTGGTGTTCCGACGGCTTCGAGATCGCTTGCGACAATGCCGAAAAAGTCCGCGTCGCCTTCGCGCTTGATTGCTGCGACCGGGAAGCCCTCGGCCATGTCGCCACGACGGCGGGCGTCAAGGGCGAGGACATCCGCGACCTGATGGTCAGCGCCGTCGAATATCGCTTTGGCCCGGTCAATCGCCTGCCCAGCCCGATCGAATGGCTGACCGACAACGGGTCTTGCTACATCGCTGGCGACACGAAACATTTTGCCCGCGAAATCGGCCTTGAGCCGCTGACCACGCCGGTCGAAAGCCCCCAATCGAATGGAATGGCCGAAGCCTTCGTCCGCACGATCAAACGCGATTACGCGCGCGTGTCGCCACTGCCGGACGCCGAAACCGTGATCCGCTTGCTGCCGTCGTGGTTCGAGCATTACAACACACGCCATCCGCATCGCGCGCTTGGCTATCGTTCACCCCGCGAGTTCATCGCGGATCGCTTGGCCGCCGAAGCCGGAGAGTGTCTGTCCGAAACTTAAGGGGCTACAACACTCAGCACTTTCGCCTCGCGCACGATCCGGCCGTCAGAATCGACCACGCAAACGCTCGACGCTTCCAATGAGACATCAATTCCAGCATAATAATCCATGGTCGTCCCTCAATGATGTTTGGAGCAGGTCAAAGCCCGACTCCGTTGTTCACACCATCATTTTGAAGGACGACCACCTCTTCCCGCCAGACCGCATTGGCGGCGGCCCGTTACCCCATCTAGGTCGTCTCTTGATCAGATGGAGCCGGCGCTTCGCATCCGCTCGAAGGCCGCCCTAAATCCCCGATCGCCGTGCGTTTTCCAAAGGTCCCATTCTCGCCGCCTTTCTGGGCGATCACCCATGTTTGAAAAAGGCGCGTGCGATTTACCTTTGATTAATCTCGTGGGCGCTTGCTGCGTTGCAGCACCCCGGTTGCGGCGAGGGAATGAAAAGTGCGGCGGAAGTTCAAACTCTTGCGGGCGGCGGCGGCCGTTCTGGTTCTGGTCACGGCGCCGGGAAGCGCGGCGTTCGCCGGCGACGGATTCAATTTCAGTTTCGGCGGCGTCGGCGCCCTGTTCGGTGGCGGGCAGGAGCAAAGGGCCTATAATGTCGCAATTTTCGTCGCCTCGACCCGCCGGGGCGGCGATCGTTCGAACGAACTCACGCCCGGCGCCAAGGCGCGCTATGCGCTCGATTTCATTTCCGTTCCGCCCGACCACAAGCCGGGCGCCATCGAACGGCCGGCCTTCGGCGGCGCCAATCCCGAACATCATTTCGTGGTGAGCCGGCAGAGCGACCTCGACGCCTCCGCCTTCCGCGAGCAGCTCGCGGCGCAGCTTTCGGGACGGATCGGCGTCAATCGCGACGTGCTGGTCTATGTCCATGGCTTCAACACCTCGCTCGACGACGCCCGCTTCCGGCTGGCGCAGATCGTGGTGGACACCAGATTCGGCGGCGTCCCGGTTCTGTTCACCTGGCCCTCCAAGGCGCAGCTTCTGGCCTATGGCGCGGACAAGGAAAGCGCCATGGCCTCGCGCGACGCCTGCCGCAAACTGCTGGAAACGATCGCGGCGACGCCTGGCGTCGGGCGCGTCCAGATCATCGCCCATTCCATGGGAACCTGGCTGACGATGGAGGCTCTGAACGAAGCGGCTCTTTCCGGTTCGCCCGACCTGCACGGCAAGCTCGGCAATGTCATGCTGGCGGCGCCGGACATCGATCTCTCGGTGTTTCGCCAGCAACTCGAACCGCTCGATCCTTCCCATTTTTCGGTCTATGTCTCCAAGAACGACCGCGCATTGCAGCTTTCGGCGAGCCTTCAGGGCGACCGCCGCCTCGGCTCGCTCGATCCCGGTTCGGACCACGACCGCGAGCTGATCCAGAACCTCGGCGTCGGCGTTTACGACATATCAAGCCTCTCCACCAATTTCATCGGCCATGACGTTTACGCCGACGCGCCGCAGGTCGTGCGCCAGATCGGAGCGCGGATCGAAAAGCCGCGCCCGGCCGACGCCAACGTGCAGAGCGTGATCGACGCCGGCGCCGACCGCACACCGCGCCCGCCGCCCGGCCAGATCACCACCGAAGCCCTGCCGCCGCCCGCCGCTTCGTCGGCGCCGGCCGCCGGATCGGTCCAGACCGCCGCGCCGGTCGAGGCCGCCGCGCAGAAATAGGGAAAAGATCAGCGCGCCAGCGCCGCCAAAGGCAGCAGGAGCGCGAGCATCTGCGCCGCGCAGGCGCGGCGGTAAAGGGTGAGCGCCCGGCGGATGTCGGCGGCATCGAGCGCGGCGCGGCCGTCGCCCATGTAAACGTCGTCCACCGCCATGCCGCCATAGACACGCGGGCCAGCGAGTTTGAAGCCGAGCGCGCCGGCCATCGCCGCCTCCGGCCAGCCGGCGTTGGGCGAGCGATGTTTTGGCGCGTCGCGCCGGACCGCGGTCCAGGCGTCGCGCCACTCCGCGCCGCGGGTAAAGGCGGCGGCGAGGATGAGCCACAGAACCGCCAGCCGCGAGGCGGGCAGATTGATGAGATCGTCGAAACGCGCCGCCGCCCAGCCGAATTCGAGATAACGCGCATTTTTGTGGCCGATCATCGAATCTGCGGTATTGACCGCCTTGTAGAGCGCGCCGCCCTTCAGGCCGAAGGCTGCGATCCACAGGGCCGGGGCGACCACGCCGTCGGAAAAATTCTCCGCCAGACTTTCCACCGCCGCGCGCGCGACGCCGGCGGCGTCGAGCGCGGCGACGTCACGGCCGACGATCTTCGCCACCTTGGCGCGCCCGCCTTCGAGCCCTTCACGCTCCAGGGCCTCGGCCACGGCCGCGACATGGTCGTGCAGGCTGCGCTGGGCGACGAGCGACGACGCGACGACAGCGAGCAAAAGGAAGCCGAACCCGTTTTTCGGCGTCCAGTCGGTCACAATGCCGGCGGCCAGCACGCTCGCCGCGAGCGTGACGAGAAGCGCCAGCACGCCCGCCGCCTTGCGCGCATCGTCGGGCAAATCCGCCCGGTTGAGCATTTGCTCCAGCCGCGCGATAAGGGCGCCGATCCAGTTCACCGGATGGCGGATGGCCTCGTAAACCGGCGCAGGATAGCCGAAAAGGGCTTCGACGAGCAGCGCGGCGAAGGCCAGCTCAAGGGAATAGGCGGAGAACATGAGCGATGGGGCGATTCGTTCTGACGTGGGCGCGCTAGCCTATCACGGCGGCGGGCTCACCGCCGCGCGCCGCCTGTTCCCCCATGCGCCGGAACCCTGGCTCGATCTCTCCACCGGGATCAATCCGACGCCCTATCCCTTCACGCCGCCGGACATGAAGGCTTACGCCCGCCTGCCCGAAGCCGAACGCATCGCGGCGCTGGAAGAGGCGGCGGCGCAAAGCTTTGGAGCCGATCCGGCGGCGGGAATCGTGGCCGCCCCGGGGACGCAGGCGCTGATCCAGCTCCTTCCGCGCGTCGTCGGCGCGAAGAAAATCGCCGTATTGGGCTTCACTTATTCGGAACACGCCCGCGTCTGGGCCGCGAGCGGCGCCGAGGTCACAACCTGCCGAAAGCTCGACGAACTGGCAGGCGCCGACGCCGCTATCGTCGTCAATCCGAACAATCCGGACGGCCGCCTGTGCGACGCGGGCGCGCTGAACGCCCTCGCCCATGACATGGGGATGCGCGGCAGAAGCCTGATCGTGGACGAGGCTTTCATGGACTTCCTGCCGCGCGAAAACAGTGTCGCGCCGCTGCCCCCGGCGCCGGGCCTGATCGTCTTGCGGTCCTTCGGCAAGACTTTTGGCCTTGCCGGCCTGCGGCTGGGCTTCGCCCTCGGCGACCGCGCCCCGGTCGAGCGCATGCGCGCCGCGCTCGGCCCCTGGGCGGTGAGCGGGGTCGCGGTCGAAATCGGGATCGAGACCTATCAGGATGACGCCTGGTTGACCGAAAGCGCCGCGCGCCTCGCGGAAGATTGCGCCCGGCTCGACGCGCTCCTGCGCGGCGCCGGGTTCGAAATCCTCGGCGGAACGCCGCTGTTCCGCCTGGCGCGCCATGACACGGCGCGCGAGATTTTCCTGCGCCTGTGCGATGCGGGCGTGCTGACCCGACCCTTCGCGGAAAGGCCGGACTGGCTGCGCTTCGGCGCGCCTGACGGCGACGCCGATTTCGGAAGGCTCGCCGATGTCCTGGCGTCCATCCACAAAGCAAATCCATAGCACGGCGCCGTCATCGCGAGAGCAGCAGAGCAATCCAACTCAGAGCGAGCCTGCGCAACAGCAGGGGCGTTCGCCTAAACTTCGGCTTCGAGTCTGTCAAAACCCTTGAGCCGGTAGATGGCGATCGAAATCAGCCAGCTTGCGATGAAGAGACCGATGATGCCATAGCCGAGCAGGCCGAAGTTATCGTTGAGCACGCCGACGGCGTCCCAGAAGGCCCCGTGCAGCTCCAATTTGTTGCCGATCAAACCCAAAGTCTCGATCCCACCCACAGCGAGGGCGACGAGAACCGAAACCGCCGTGATGGTGAGGTTGTAATAGATTTTGCGCACCGGCTTCATATAGGCCCAACCATAGGCGCCGAGCATAAGGGCGCCGTCGGCGCTGTCGACGAGCGACATGCCGGCGGTGAACAGGACCGGAAAGACCAGCAGATTCGCGAAAGACGCGCCATTGGCGGCCTGGGTCGCGGAAATGCCGAACAAAGCCACTTCGGTCGCCGTGTCGAAGCCGAGGCCGAACAGCAAGCCGACGAAATAGAGATGCCAGCTTTTGCGCACCATGGCGAAGACCGGGCGGAACAGGCGGGACAGAAAGCCGCGCTGGTTGAGCAGGAGGTCGAAATCCTCGTCCGAGACTCTTTCGCCGCGCCGCAAGGCCTGAAAACTCTTCCAGACCGACAGGAAGACCAGAAGGTTGAACAAAGCCAGCAGAAGCAGGAACAAAGCCGAGGCGCTGGTTCCGATGACGGAGCCGATGGATTTGAACTGCGCGAAATGCGCGCTGATCGTCGCCGTCGCGAAGCCGACGGCGATCGACAGCAGAGCAACGACGGTCGAATGGCCGAGCGAGAAGAACAGGCCGACCGCGACCGGCCTCTGGCCTTCCTGCATCAATTTGCGGGTGGAATTATCGATCGCCGCAATATGGTCGGCGTCCACCGCATGGCGCAGGCCGAGCGAAAAAGCCAGCACCGCCGAGCCCAGCAGCACGGGGCGATCGTGAAAAACCGCCAGAGCCCAGGCCCATGCGGCGACATTGGCGAACACGAGCCCGCCGAACAAAAGATAAAGTTTTTGGCGCAGCGGCCCGCGCCCTGCGAAGAATTGGGAAAGACCCTGCATAACACCCTCGTATGCGCCGGTATGTTCGCCGGCCCCTATGGGACGACGGCGACGGCAGGTCTCCTGGCTCGCGGGTCTAACGCTTCAACCGACCTTCCCAGATCGCTCCAGTGGTCAAAATGGCAAAAGCTCGCCGCTGACAGTTGCGGGGGCAGCCGGGGATTTTCACCCCGTTCCCTATTCTTCCCGAAGGAACCGTCGCGCGAATGTTGTAACGGAGCCGAAGCTCTTGCGCAAATCCGCGAACAGGCGATTGCCCATTTGTCTTGCCAGACGCGAAGGACTAAGCTTGGCCCAATGTTCCGACGGGGAGGACGCCATGCGTCCGCTCGCCCGCCCTCCTCGCCGCCGCGCTCTGCCTCGGCGCGGGGGCTGCACGGGCCGATTGTTACGATGTGTTCGGCTGCACCGACCGCAATTTTTTTCGCGCCCAAGACCTGTATGACGGACCAAATTGCGAATTCCTCTATGTGATGCGCAATTCGATCTACAAGGAGCACGGCTATTGCTTCACGACGCCGCGCGCCATCCGGACCTTCGGCAACGCCGGCTGCCGCTATGACGACGTGCGCGACGTCCCGCTCAATCGTTTCGAGCGCGCCAATGTCCCGACCATTCAAGCGGTCGAGCGCGGCAAGGGCTGCTCGCGCTGAGGCCAGGCTCACGCCTGCTTTCGCGCCTCGTTCGCGGTGATCGCCTGGAGCATCTGTTCCGAGAAAGACTGCACCGCGCCCGGCGCATGGGAGATGAACAAGGTGTTGGTCTTGTCCTGTTCGCCGATCGCTTTGAGCGTGTCGAAATATTGGGTCACCAGCACGAGCTGCATGACCTCCTTGGCGCTGGCGTCGCCGACCGATTTCTGGAACTCCTCGATCGAACCGCGCAGGCCGTCGATGATCGCCTTGCGCTGATTGGCGATGCCCTGGCCTTGCAGCGCCTTGCTCTCGGCTTCGGCCTCGGCCTTTTTCACGACCAGAATCTTGTCGGCCTCGCCGCGCGCCGCCGCCGCGACCTGCTCGCGCTGGGCGGCGTTGATGTCGTTCATCGCCGATTTGACCTTGGCGTCGGGAATAATGTCGGTGACCAGGACATTGACGATTTCATAGCCGAACCCGGCCATATCGACGTCGAGCTCATGCTTGACCGCCGCGGCTATGCTCGATTGGCTGGCGAAAACCTCGTCGAGCATCATACCGGGCACATGGCCGAGCACGACCTGTTCGACATAGGACTGAATCTGCGCCTGGGGATCGGCCAAGGCGTAATAAGCCTCATAGGCCTTTTCCGGCCGCACCCGGGTCTGGACGGAGATCGGAATGGTGACGAAGACATTGTCTTTCGTCTTGGTCTCCATGGTCAGCGACAATTGTTCGACGCGCAGGCTCAACCTTCCGTCGACCTTGTCGATGAAGGGAACCTTCCAGTTCAATCCGGCCTGGGCGACCCGCAAATAGCGGTTGAAGCGGGTGATGACCGCGACCTGCGCGGTCTGGACGGTGAAAAAGCTCCCCAAAGCCGCCATCAACGCCAAAAAGGCGACGACGGAGACCAGAAAGGAAAACACATATTCCATAAGCGCGTCCCCCGACCCGTTTGCGAGAGGGCAAACCGGCAGGACACTACATGCTGAATCTTACACAGCCTTTACCTGAACAGCCGACAGCCGGCTTTTCTCACGGCGCGCCAAATAAAATATGCTCGGAACGCGTCAGCGCCTCACGACCATGACTTCGAAACCGCTCGGTCCGACCGACCAGGAGACGACCCAGCTTACGATGGTGACCACCAGCGAAGCCAGGATCGCCGCGCCAAAACCACTGACGACGAAACCGTCAAGCAGATGCGCGACAAGCTCGATCATCAGACCGTTAACGACCAGAAGGAACAGCCCGAGGGTCAGAATCGTGATCGGGAGGGTGAGGACGATCAGGACCGGCCGGACGATGGCGTTGGCGATTCCGAGCAAAATCGCCGCCAAAACCAGGGTTTCGGTCGAATTGAAACCAATCCCCGGGACAATGCGCGAAGCCACCCAGAGACCGAGCGCAACGATGGCGGCGCGAAGCAGAAATCCGATCATGACAGCCTCCGGACGTCCCTTAGATAGGACGCCGGAGCGAAGACGCCAGGGCCGAGTTCAAGTCCGTGGGAAAGCGCCGCCCGCGAGCGCCGCGGGCGGCGCTCCGGATTACAGGGACGCCACGGCCTCCAGCGGTCCGCGCCCGCGCTTGGCGAAAATCTTGTTCAGCGCCGAGACATAGGCGCGCGCCGAGGCGACCAGAGTGTCCGGATCGGCGCCCCGGCCGGAGACGACATTGCCGTCTTCCGACAGGCGCACGGTGACTTCAGCCTGCGCGTCCGTGCCTTCGGTGACCGCATGGACCTGATAGAGCTCCAGCCTGGCGTCATGCGGCGTCAAGGCGTGAATGGCGTTGAAGATCGCGTCCACCGGGCCGTTTCCCGTCGCCTGATGGGTCTTCAACTCGCCGTCGACGTCCAGCGTCAGGGCCGCCTTCTGCGGTCCCTTGGTGCCGGCGACAACGGTCAATTCGACCACCTTGATCCGTTCATGAGCGTTGGCGATCTCGTCATCGACCAGAGCGACGATGTCCTCGTCATAGACAATCTTCTTGCGGTCGGCCAAATCCTTGAAGCGGGTGAAGGCGATTTCCAGCCCATTCTCGCCCAGGTCATAGCCCAGCTCCTTCAGCTTTTCCCTGAAGGCGTGACGGCCGGAATGCTTGCCCATCACCAGCGAGGTCTTCTGCACGCCGACCGATTCCGGCGTCATGATCTCGTAAGTATGGGCGTTCTTCAGCATGCCGTCCTGGTGAATGCCGCTTTCATGGGCGAAGGCGTTCCGGCCGACGATGGCCTTGTTGTATTGCACCGGGAAGGAGGTCACCGCCGACACCAGCTTTGACGCACGAGTCAGCAGCTTCGTGTCGATGTTGTTGACATAGGGCAGCGTGTCGGCGCGGGTGCGCATCGCCATGACGATTTCTTCCAGCGCCGCATTGCCCGCGCGCTCGCCGATGCCGTTGATCGTGCATTCGATCTGACGCGCGCCGCCCTTGACCCCGGCGATGGAATTGGCGACGGCCAGACCCAGATCATTGTGGCAATGGACCGAAAAGATCGCCTTGTCGGCATTGGGCACGCGCGAACGCACCATTTCGAACAGAGCGCGATATTCGTCCGGCGTGGTATAGCCGACGGTGTCGGGAATGTTGATGGTGGTCGCGCCGGCGTCGATCGCGGTCTCGACCGCGCGACACAGGAAATCGTGCTCGGTGCGGGTGCCGTCCTCCGCCGACCATTCGACGAATTCGACGTGATTACGCGCCCGCGTCACCGAAGAGGCGATCAGTTCCAGAACCTTTTCCGGCTCCATCTGCAGCTTGTATTTCATATGGACCGGCGAGGTCGAAATGAAGGTGTGGATGCGCGGAACGCGCGCATGGCGCACCGCCTCGGCGCAACGGTCGACGTCTTTGACGGAAGCGCGCGACAGGCCGCAGACGGAAGCGTTCTTCACCCGGCGGGCGATTTCGGCGACGGAGTCGAAATCGCCCTGCGAGGCGATCGGAAAGCCCGCCTCCATGATATCGACGCCCAAAGCGTCGAGAACATCGGCGACTTCCAGCTTTTCCTCGAAGGTCATCGAGGCGCCGGGGCATTGCTCGCCATCGCGCAAAGTGGTGTCGAAAATGAAGACGCGGTCCTGGTTGGACGGCGGTTGAGTAGAATTCTGCTCGGTCATCGGCTTTTCCTGACGATTGACGCCCCTTGGCTCTTCCGCATCGTCCGTTCTGTTGCGCTTGACGGCGTGCGGCGCCGGGGCCGGTAAAGGCTTGCGGCGAAATCACCCCTGAGCGCCCAGGCGACGCCCGGCCGGCCCTCAGGGGTTGCTAAGGAGAAGAAGAAGCGTCGAGCGCAAATTTCCGGCGAGCGCGCGCGCCGACGCCGCCGGGCGAAAAGCGCCGGCTTTCATCGTCAGCATCTGGTCAGCGTCAAAGGACACGGGCGGCTCTAAACTTGGACGAACAATTCTAATAACGGGATTTCGCGCCTTTTGGCAAGACCTTCGGCGTTTTTCCCGCGCGAGCGGCGCCTTGCGCCTGCGCGCTGTGTAACGCATGTTTCAGCGCGGAAGGGAGGCCGCGTCATGCGCGTTCTGATCGTCGATGACCATCCGGTCGTCGTTTCCGGCTGCAAGGCCCTGCTTTCGGCCGAGCCGGACATGGAAGTCTTCGACGCCTGTGACGCCGAATCGGGCCTTGCCGCCTATGGCGCGCAAGCGCCGGACGTTGCGGTGATCGACATCAACCTGCCCGGCGTGTCGGGCTTCGAACTCGCGACCCGCGTCCTCGCCCAGGACCCGGCGGCGCGCATCGTCATGTTCAGCATGAACGACGACCCGGCCTTCGCCGCCCGCGCCATCAAGGTCGGCGCCAAGGGCTATGTCGCCAAGAACGACGATCCTTCCCTTTTCGTCGCCGCCCTGCGAAAAGTCTGGGCCGGCGGGACCTATCTGCCCGGCGATCTGGCGCAGAAAATGGCCTTCGCCCAATTCGACAAGAAGCTGGCGCAGCTTTCGCAGCGTGAGCTCGAAATCGTGCGCCTGCTCGCCGCCGGCGAAACCATGGGCGCCATCGCCGACAAGCTCGGCGTCTCCTACAAGACGATCGCGAATAATTGCACCGCGCTGAAAACCAAGCTCGGCGCGCGCACCTCGATGGATCTGATGCGGGCGGCGCTCGAAGCGCAGAAGTCCTGACGAAAAGAGCGATTTTCCGCCGCGTGGACGGAAAATCGCTCGTCAGCCGGGCATGTTTCGGAACAAACCTTCGTGTCCCTGGGAGGACCCGCCTTTCTTAACATTGGCCGTCCATCCCGCACAGTTCAAACAATCCCGGGATTTTCGGGAAATTTTCCCCTACTTCCGCGAAAGGCGGCCTCGCCCATTAAGCGGGTTTCGCAAATGCCGCCGATGGTTTATTCGCCCCCGACGGGCGCCGGAACAGCCCGTCGAGGACCGGATTTTGGACGAGATAGAAGTCATCATTCCCAATCTGAGCTTCCGCTATTCGGGCGGCACCGCGGTCAACCGCACGATCGCGCCGCTGATCGCTCGGAAGCGCGACGCCGTCTGGTTCGGCCCCGACGCGCCGGAGGGCATTGCCCGCCTCTCCATTCTCGACCTGCTGCGTCTGCGCTTCCAACCGCCAAAGCGCCACCGCGCCCGCATCTGGCACGCGCGCCGCAATGACGAAATGGTTGTCGGCCTGCTGCTCAAATGGCTCGGCTGGCGCTTCGCGCTCATTTTCAATTCGGCCGGCCAGCGCCGCCATACCGCCTTCACCCGGTTCCTGATCGCGCGGATGGACGAGATCATCGCCACCAGCGAGATTTCGGCGTCTTTCCTCGAACGCCCGGCGACCGTCATCCATCACGGCATCGATCTCGACGCCTACAAGCCGCCGCAGGATCGCGCCGCCGCCTTCGCCGCGACGGGCCTGCCGGGCAAATATGGGATCGGCGTCTTCGGCCGGGTGCGCAAGCAGAAGGGCATCGACCTTTTCGTCGCCGCCATGCTGCGGCTGCTGCCGAAATATCCCGATTTCACCGCCGTCATCGTCGGCCTGATCACGGTGGACAACGCGCCTTTCGTGGACAGGCTGAAAGCGGATATCGCCGCCGCCGGCCTTTCGCACCGCATCCGCTTTCTCGGCGAATTGCCGATTCAAGAGGTGCCGGCGTGGTACCAGCGCATTTCGATCTATGTTTTCGCCTCGCGGGTCGAGGGTTTCGGCCTGACCATGCTGGAGGCGATGGCGGCGGGCAATGCGGTGGTGGCGACCCGCGCCGGCGCGGCGGAACTGGTGATCGAGGACGGCGTGACCGGGGTGCTGGCCCCGACCGGCGACGTGGACGCCCTGTCCGCCTCGATCGAGCCGCTGATGCGCGAGCCTGAAAGGATCGAAGGGATCGGCGAACGGGCGCGGGCGCGGGTGATGGACGCCTTCAACCGCGACCGCGAGGTCGCGGAAATCATCGGCGTCTATCGGAAAATCTGGGCGGATGAATAAAGCCGCCGGGAGGCGGCGGAGCCGAAAGGCGGAAATTGGAAAAAGTGGAAATTGGAAAAAGTGGAAATTGCGCCGGTTGATTTTTCTGCCCAACGGATGTTCTCGTTTTGTTTCATGTGAAACAATTTTTTCGCGCAGCGGTCGGGCGCTCTCGGCTAATGCTTTGAAAAGGCCGTGGAAATTACGGCGTGCGGCATGGCGGATTTGGTCGCCACAACCTTTGATTGCGTGATTCGACCGGTGTGGAAAAAAGCCGGAAACGGCTCATATTCTCATCGGAATCGCGCGATTTCGGTGTGAAAACCGTTGCTTTTTCACTTTTTTCCGCACACTCCACAACCACGGCGTGCAGGCCCCAGCGCTTTCGGGCGCCGATGGCCTGGGGGTCAGGCGTAGGGCTGTTCCGGCGTCTTGCCGAACAGGCGCTTGAACTTGGCCGAGAGATGATGGCGCAGCATGGCGATGCGGCGGTCGCCTTCGGACGTCACCCAGTTGAACTGGATGACCCGGCGCTCGCCCTCGAACGGCTTGTGGCCGTGCCAGGAATTGTCCGACCTCTTGAAGGCGAGCAGAGTGCCGGCGGCGGGCGGGACCTCCATGATCGGATCGTCCAGACCGGCGTTGGATTTGAGCAGCCTCAACCGTCCGCCGGCATGTTCCCATTCCGGATTCATATAGATCAGCAGGGTGAGGATCTTGCTCTTGGTGTCGGTATGGATGCGGCCGTCCCTGGCGCTGCAGCGGCCGCGCACAGTGATGGTGTGGGGCCGCCCGGTCAGATCGACGTCGAATTTCTCGGCGAAGGCGGCGCGGAATTCGTCGCTCGCCATCTCATCGAGGAAATTCTGGAAGGCCGGGCCGAAGGAAAGCTGGGCGACCGGAAAACTGCCGCTCTCGCCGATCTTCGGATAGTCGCGATTGATCTCGGCGCAGGCTTCCGGGTTGAGGAAATTGGGGACGGCGAGGAACTCGAACGGCTCGCGGGTCAGGGGCGTCGCCCGGAAAGCGTCCAGATTCATGCTGCGCAACGTCATCGCATCGGCTCCGGCTGGCTGTAATCTTTGGGCCCTGGCGGAGCCACGGCTTATAGGCTTGCGTCGAAAACCTGTCAAAACGTCCGCACCGCCGCGCTCATGGCGGGCGAACGCGATCAGAAGGACGCTGCTTCGCTTTCTTCCAGTTCCTCCTCGGCCGTTTTCGGCTCGAAGCGTCCGTATAATTGCGCCAGGGCGGGCAGGACGAGCAGATTGAGGGCCATCGAGGTGATCAGGCCGCCGAGAATCACCATGGCCATCGGGCCTTCGATTTCGCGGCCGGGCGCGTTCATGCCGACGGCGAGCGGCAGCAGCCCGAGCCCGGTAACGAAGGAGGTGATCAGGATCGGCGACAGCCGGTCGGAAGCGCCGGCGATGGCGGTTTCCGGCCCCCATCGCCGTCCCTCGACTTCGACCAGATGGGCGAAATGGGAGATCATGATCATGGAATTGCGCAAGGTGATGCCGCACAAAGTCACGAAGCCGACGAGCGAGCCGAGCGACAGGACCCCGCCGGACAGGAAAGCCGCGAAAAGTCCGCCCACCAGCGCGAAGGGAAGATTGACCAGGACCAGCAGAAGGTTGCGCCAGTTCCGGGTGACGATCGACAGCAGAATGACGATGCCGAGCGCGGCGAACAGAGCTTTGACGGCGAGGTCGCGCCGCGCCTGCGCCTGCCCCTCGGCCGCGCCCGAAAATTCGATATAGACGCCTTTCGGCGGCTTGACCGCGGCGTCGAGCCGCGCCTTGGCTTCGTCCACGAAGGCCGACAAGGCGCGGCCTTCGACATCCGCCGTCACCGTTTGCAGGCGCCGCCCGCCTTGGTGCTGGATGCGGTAATAGCCGGAAGTCGGCTCGATGTCGGCCACCAGCCGCAAGGGAATATAGGCGCCGTCGCGCGCCCGCACCGGCAGGCCGCCGAGCGCCGCGACGCCGTCCTGCCTGGACGGCGCCAGTTTGACGATGAGGTTGTAGACGCGGTCGCCTTCATAGGTCTGTCCGGCCACCACGCCTTGAGAGGCCGCGCTCACGGTATCGAGGACCGTCATCGGATCGACGCCCCAGCGGGTGAGGCTTGCGCGGCGCAGCTTGATCGCGAGTTGCGGCAGGCCCGGCGGCGACTGGATCTCGACCGAGGCCGCGCCCGGAACCTGCCGCAGAATGTCGAAGACTTTTCGCGCCGTCGCGTCGATGGCGTCGAGATCCTCGCCGAAGACATTGACGGCGAAAGGCGCCGCATAGCCGGAAAAAGTCTCGTCGATGCGCTCGGTCAGGAAGGTGTTGACCGAGATCGCCACCCCGGGAAAATCCGAAAGGGCCTTGAGGATTTCGGGCTTGGCCGTCTCGGCTCCGGCGCCCGTCGTCTTTCTCAGGACGACCTCGAACTCGCTTTGATGCACGCCATGGGTGTCGGCGGTCAGTTCGGCCCGGCCGGCGCGCTGCGAGATGACGCCGACGATCGGGAGCTTTTCCAGCGCCGCCGTCACCCGCGCGCCCATGCGCATGGATTCGCCCAGCGACGTGCCGGGCGTCGCCGTCATATGGACGACGAAATGGCCTTCGTGAAGTTCCGGCAGGAAAGTCGCGCCGAACAGGGGCAGGAGCGAAAGTCCCGCGAGAGTCGCCGCCACCGAGACCCCGACCGCCAGAAGCGGCGCGCGGGCGACGCGGCGCAGGATCGATTCATAGACGCGCCGGCTCCAGACCATCGCCGGCGGCTCGCGCTCCTGGGTGTGATGCCGCAGGAGGACGAGGGCGAGCGCCGGGGTCACGCTGATGGCGACGATGAGCGAGGCGAGGACGGCGGCGATATAGGTCGTCGCCAGCGGCCCGAACATGCGGCCGCCGACGCCGGAAATGGTCGCGACCGGCAGGAACACCAGTATGACCGCGAAGGTCGCGTAAATGACGGCGCTGCGGACTTCCAGCGTCGCCTCCAGCACGACGCGCGCGGCGGGAAGGGGATCGGCGCGCCGGCCGTTGTCGCGCAGCCGCCGCGTGACGTTCTCGACGACGACGACGGCATCGTCGACGACTTCGCCGAGCGCGATCGCGAGGCCGCCGAGGGTGATGGTGTTGAGGGTGATCCCGGCCCGTTGCAGGACGGCGACGGCGGCGAGCAGCGACAGGGGAATCGCGGTGCAGCAGATCGCCGCCGTGCGCAGATCGTACAGGAACAGGAACAGGACGATCACCACCAGCACGGCGCCGATGAGCAGCGCCGAACGCAGATTGGCGGTGGCGGTGGCGATGAAGTCGGCGGGGCGAAACAGCCGGTCGTGCAGCGTGACGCCTTCGCGCGCGAGCGCCGGGCGCAAGGCGGCGAAGGCCTTGTCGAGGTTCCGGGTCACTTCGAGCGTGTTCGCGCCATATTGCTCGGTGACGTTCATGACCACGGCTGGCTCGCCCATGACCGCGCCGCCGCCGATGCTCGGCTCCGGGGCGGCGACCACGTCGGCGACGTCGCCGATGGTCACGCTGACGCCGGCGTGGCGGGCGAGAACGACGTTGGCAAGCTCGTCCGGGGTGATGGACTGGCCCTCCGGCTGGATGAGGATGCGCTGGTTGGGCGTGCCGAGGAAGCCCGCGCCGCGCACGCCCGCCGCCTGCCGCGCGGCGGCCAGGACGTCGTCCATCCCGAGGCCGAAACGGATCAATTTGTCGGGATGAACGAGAATTTGCGTCGATCTGGTCTGGCCGCCGAAAATTTCGACGTCGGCGACGCCGGGAACCGCCGTGAGCGCCGGCGTGATCGTCCATTTGGCGATCGACGTCAGCCGCATCAAAGTCTGACGCGACGAGGTCAGGCCGGCGACGACCGCGAATTCGGTCGAGGTGGTGAGGGGCGTCATGACCGGCGCCTTGACGCCATTCGGCAATTGCCCCGCGACCTGGGTCAGACGCTCCGCCACCAATTGCCGGTCGAGATGAATGTCGGTCTCGGGATCGAAAAAGACCGTGATGACCGACAGGCCCTGAATCGAATTCGACACCAGTCTTTTCTGTCCCGCCGCGCCCTCGACGGCGGCTTCGATGGGGCGGGTGACCAGGCTTTCGACCTGTTGCGGCGACAGGCCCGGCGCCTCGGTCTGGATGCTGACTTCCGGCGGCGCGAATTCGGGAAAGACGTCATAGGTCGCGTGGCCCAGGGCGTAAAAGCCATAGGCGACGAACAAGGCGGCGAGGCCGATGACGACGCCGCGAAAGCGCAGGGCGAAGCGGATGACGGCCGCCTGCGGGCCCGTGACGCGCGCCATGGCTAATCCTCGTCGCCGGCCGTCGCCTCGGCGCGAAACTCCTCCGACAGCAGCATTTGCGCGCCGATGACGACGATTTGGGCGCCCGGCTTCAGGCCGGCGACGAGATAGCCGCCGTGGGGCGCCGCGCGGAGCGGCGCGATCTCGCGCCGGATGAAGGCGTCGGGCTTGACGCGGAGATAGAGCCAGGCCTTGCCGTGCAGCCAAACCACGGCGGATTCGGGCGCGACCGCGCCCTGGACGCCGCCCGCCCGGGGCAGCGACACGATCAGGTTCAGCCCCGGCAGCGCGCCGTCGCCCGCCGGCGTCCGGTAGAAAAAGGCTTCGCCCTGGAGGCGCGGGTCGGCCGCCGTCGCCGCCGAGACGAAATCGAGCCTGATTTTCTTCCCGCCGGGGAGTTCGGCGCTCGCCGCCACCGGCGGATGGGCCAGGCTCGCGCCGGGCGGCAGGGTCGCTTTCACCAGAAAGACGCGCCGCTGGATCAGATCCTGGATCAGCGGCCCGCCATCGATGAGGGCCTCTCCGAGAACCGGCCCCCAGGATTGCGCGACCGTCGCCGTGACGGCCGCAAGCCGAGCGCGGGCCGCGGCGAGCTCGGCGCCCGCCGCCTCGAAATCGCCCTCGGCGGTTTGCATTTGCGCGGCAGAAACATTCTGCCGGTCCTTGTAGAGCGTTTTGGCCCGCTCATAAGCCGTGCGCGTCACCGCCAGTTTCGCCTGCGCCATTTTCAGCTGCGCCCCGGCCTCGAGATAGCGGCCGTTGAGTTCGATGAGCGGCGCGGCGTCGAGAACCGCGCCATAGGCGGACAGGGATTCTTCCGCCAGCGGCGGCGGCGCGGCGGCGGTTGCAATGCCGCTCTTGCGCTGCGCCGCCTCGTCGAGGACGAGGGTCACGATCCCTTTGCGCACGAAAACGCGCGACGGCGCCTTGACGACGGCCTCGGCCTCGTCGGCGTGGGCGGCGACGAAATTCCGATAATGCGGGGCGAGGACCGCGCCTGCCGCGACGCCGACGACGACGACGGCCAAAGCGCGGCGCCAAGGGAGCGGGCGCGCGGCGCTCACGAACGGCCCTCCACGGGCCGGCGGGGATCGGCCCGAACGACCGGAAGCGGCGCGGAGGCGGCGAGAAAGCGATGCTGCAGCGCGTCTTCGAGGCCGCCCAAAGCTTGCAGGCGCTGGACCTCGGCGTCGAGCAGCGACTGTTTGGCGGTCGCGCCTTCGATTTCGCCGGTCAGCAAGCTCGGGCGGTCGATCTCCCCGGCGCGAAAGGCATGTTCGACGCTGCTTTGGCGGGCCGCGGCCCGATCCGCCAGGGCCTTTGCGGCGTCGAAAGCGCGCGCCGCCGCGAAATAGCGCGCCGCCGCGCCGTCGACCTGATTGAGAATGCGCGTTTGCAGCGCCGTGAAACGCGCCGCCGCCGCCGCCCGCCGCGCCTTGGCTTCGGCGATCGGCCCCTGGTTCTGGTTGAAGATCGGCAGTTCGGTCTCGGGCAGCAGCATGAATTTGCTCTGCCCCTGATCGTAGATATAGCCGGGACCAAGCTTCAGATTGGGATATTGGCTGGCGACCTGCAGGGCGAGGGCGGATTCGGCCGCGGCATAATCGGCGAGCAGGGACTGGACGTCGCTGCGGCCGACGAGCGCCTCGCGCCGCAGCGAGCCGAGCGCCGCCGCCTTGGGCGGCGCGGGATGTTCCAGCGCCGTGAAAGAAAGATCGACGCCATCCAGGGCGGCGGCCGGGACGCCGATTGCGGCGGCGAGGGCGTTTCGCGCCTCCGCGAGCCGGCCTTCGGCGTCGCGCGCCTCCAGCTCGGCCCTGTCGCGGGCGATACGCTCGCGGGCAAGATCGAGCGACGAGACCGCGCCGGCTGAAAGCCGATGCTCCAGCAGGGTCACGAGCTCATTTTGCAGCGCCAGCCTTTGCTGCAGCAGGGTCGATCGCCGCTTCGCCGCCGACAGGTCGATGAGGGCGTTGCGGACCCTGCCTCTCACCTGCCACGAGGCCGTGGCGACATCCTCGCGCGCCGCTTCCACCAGATGCGACGCCCGCGCGGTGCGAAATTCCCTTTTGCCGTAAGTCTCGATGAGGAAATTGACGATCGGCGCCGCCACCCAGGGCGAAGGCGTCGCGAGGCTGGCGTTGTAGCTCAGCTCCTCGAAGCTCAGGGTGGGATTGGGAATCGTCGCGGCGGTCACGACGCCGGCGCGCGCTTCGGCCAGTTTCGAGCGCGCGATGTCGAGATCGGGATGATAATAGAGCGCCGCCAGAGTCAGCTTGTCCAGGCCCCAGGCCCCCGCGCCGCCGTTCGCGGGAGAGGCGGATTCCGCCGCCGCGATGAATGTTTGCAGCCGGGGATCGCCGAGCGACCTTGCGTCGAGGGCCGCGGCGCTGCGCGCGGCCGAGATCGGCGCCGGCCGGTAGCTTTCGCAGCCGCCGAGCGGCGCAGCCACAGCAAAGAGGATCAGGACGTGGCGGGCGGCGCGCATACCGGGCTCGGCGATCAGGCGGGGCGCGGTCAAGCGCAATCGCGGCGAATCGGACCGCGACGACCCAGGAATCATGAAAAAGCAATCTAAAACGGCGCGCGGAAAAAGGGAAAGCCGGTTTTGACGGGAACGCCGCCGTTTCAGATCGCCTGTGATTGGCTCGTCAATGCTCTTAAAGCGATTTGTCGCCTTGTTGAACAGGCGGGCGGAGCGATCCACCGTTCTTTCCCGGCCGCGGCTTCGCCCCCGATCCCGCCGCTGACGAGGCCGCGCAAGGAAGCCATGACCGATCGCGGCCCTTACCTCCGCATCAGGTCGGCGACGAGCTTGTCGAGCTTTGGCGCGATTTCGGCGGCGTGGCCGTGGACGACATGGTCGAAATCGTCGTCGCGCGGGCTTACGGCGGATTCGAGATTGGACAGGATGGTGGTCGCCGGGCAGCGGCGGGCGATCTGGCCGATCGGCAGAACCAGGCCGGAAGTGCCGATGGCGATCAGCACGTCGTCCTCGGTCAGGCTCTCCAGGCTGCGCCACATTTCGGCATAGCGCGGCGCCGGCTCGTTGAAGAAGACGACATTGGGCTTCACGCTCTCCAGCCGCCCGCATCTGGGGCAGCGGTCGGCTTCCGGGGCGAAGCGCCGGTAGCCGAACAGCCATTGCGCGCCGCAGGACGTGCAGCGCATGGCGGTGAGGAAGCCATGGACATGCATGACGTAGCGCGCGCCGGCGCGCTCGAACAGATCGTCCACATTCTGGGTGATCAGTTCGGCATTATAGCGTTTCTCCCATTCGACCGCGAGAAAATGCGCTCTATTCGGCGCGGCCTTGCCGAGTTCCTCGCGCCGGCGCGAATAGAATTCGTGGACGAGAGAAAAGTTCTCTTCCCAGCATTCGAAATTGCAGACCACTTCCGGGTCATATTGCGCCCACAGGCTTTCTCCGCCGGAAGTGCGGAAGGTGTCGAGGCCGGAATCGGCGGAAATGCCGCTGCCGGAAAAGACGACGAGGCGGCGTTCAGGCTTTCCGGTCATGGCGGCCCGTCTGGTTCAACGCTTGAGCGCAGTAAATCACGCGCGGGGACAGGCGGCAAATGGGATCGACCGCGATTGTCCGGCGCCCCGGCGTCGTCTATCCTCGATCCATTGGTTGATTCCCGTTGTTTCGCATCCTCGGCTTTTCGGCGGAGTCGCCCTTGCCCGAACTTTTTTCCGGTCTCCTCGCATTTCTGGCCTATTTCGTCGGCGCGGTCGGCTATTGCGCCCTGTTCGGGCTGATCTACACACGGCTGACGCCCCATGACGAATTCGACCTGATCGTGCGCCAGCACAACGCCTCGGCCGGCCTCGCCTTCGGGGGCGCGCTGATCGGCTTCGCCCTCGCGCTCGCCGGGGCGATCCACAATACCAGGAGCGCGGCCGAATTCATGGTCTGGGGCCTCGTCGCCATGGCCAGCCAGTTCGTGGCCTATGGAGTGGCGCGGCTTTTCCATCCGGGCCTGTCGCAGGCCATCGCGCAAAATGCGCTCGCCGCGGCTTATTGGGTCGCTGCGGTCTCGATCGCCTCGGGCTTGCTGTTCGCCGCCTGCATGAGCCCCTGACATGGTTCAAAAGCCAAAACATTTCGGCCGGCGCAACCTGCCGCAAAGAATCGAGCCGCCGCCGGTCGTCACCCACGCGCCGGAAGGTCTCGAAGGCGCGACCCCGCCTGATGGAAGGCGCCTGCGCTCTATCGCGGTGGCTCTCGGCGCCTGCGGCGTGGCGACCATAGGCGGCCTCGCCCTGCTCCAGGCTCTGCGCAACGACTGCCGGAATCGCGACCCCAACGATCCCAACGCCCCCGCCTGTCATTCGAGCGGCGGTAGCCATGGCGGAACCGGCTATTGGCGCAGGTCCAGCAACTCCGGCTGGCATGGCGTTTCTTTCGGCGGCTTCGGCGCGATCGGCGAGAGCGGCGCGCACGGCGGCTCCTTCGGCGGCTTTCACGGCTGGGGCGGCTGATGCGGCGGGAGCCTTCGCCCGTCCGCCCGGATTTCGCGGAACAGGCGGAAAAAATCGGTTTCGCCTTTGCTTATGACGACGGCGAAAAATATTGGGACGAATCCGTCCGCTATGTCTTTTCGCGCCGCGAGATCGAGGACGATCTCGAAAAGGCGGCGGCCGAACTCGCCGGCCTATGCCATGAACTCATGCGCCGGATCATGGTCACCGAGCGCATGATGGCAAGGCTTGGCGTTCCCGACCACGCCCGCGACGTGATCGCCGAAAGCTGGCGCCGGCGCGACCCCACGCTCTATGGCCGGTTCGATCTGGCCTATGACGGCAGGTCGGCGCCAAAACTTCTCGAATTCAACGCCGACACCCCGACCAGCCTGTTCGAGTCTTCGGTTGTGCAATGGTTCTGGCTGGAGCAGTTGATCGCCTCGGGCGATCTGCCGAAGGACGCCGACCAGTTCAATTCGCTGCATGAAAAGCTGATCGCGCGTTTGATGCGCGTCGGCGGCGGACATTTTCTGCATCTCGCCTGCATGAGAGACAGCGTCGAGGATTCCGGAACCACCGCCTATCTCGAGGAATGCGCGCGCCAGGCAGGCCTGCAAACCCGGCTGATCGACATGCGCGACATCGGGCTGAAGCGCGGGCGCGGTTTTGTCGATCGTTTGGGCCGCGACATCGGCTTGATGTTCAAGCTTTATCCGTGGGAATGGATGTTCGACGAGACTTTTGGCCGCGCCCCGGAAATGGGCGACGCGCGTTTCATCGAGCCGGCGTGGAAGATGCTGCTTTCCAACAAGGGCATGCTGGCGCTCGCCTGGGAGATGGCGCCGGGACATCCCAATCTGCTGCCCTGCTTTTTCGAGGACGACAAGCGCGCCGCCGAACTGGGAGCGTGTTATGCGCGAAAACCCTTGTTTTCGCGTGAGGGCGGCAATGTCGAACTGCATGACGGCGCGCAGGTCGTCACCGGGCCGGACCTCGCCTATGGCGGCCGTTTCGTGCGCCAGGCGCTCAACCCCCTGCCCGCTTTCGACGGCCATTACCCGGTCTGCGGCTGCTGGCTGGTCGGCGACGAGCCGGCAGGGCTCGGGATTCGCGAGGACGTCTCGCCCGTCACGTCGAACCGCTCGCGCTTCATCCCCCATAGGATC
The DNA here is from genome assembly GCF_022760755.1 of Candidatus Rhodoblastus alkanivorans. Lineage (NCBI taxonomy): Bacteria > Pseudomonadati > Pseudomonadota > Alphaproteobacteria > Hyphomicrobiales > Rhodoblastaceae > Rhodoblastus > Candidatus Rhodoblastus alkanivorans. Next base: position 1,100,004 of record NZ_JAIVFP010000001.1, on the reverse strand, counting down.
GAGGATTGAGCAACTACGGCTTCGGGCTTCGATCCCGCCGGCGCCGCGCTCGCCTCTTGCAGGTAGCGTCCATTGAGCTAGGGGTCGAAATCTGACGCTTGGTTTCCGGCTATGAATGACCCAGAACGGCGGGAAGTGGAAGTTCGTCGACTGTGGCGCAAGGGCAACGACGGGCGGAGAGCGGGCATAGGCGGAAGGGAAGAAACACGCCGAGAAGCGGACGGCGGCACCTAGCGACGCAGTGCGTGATGCCGACAATAATTTGGGGGTTTCGTCTTGCGTCGCCGGAATGCCCCAATCCCCCATTCTAACGCCATGGCGCGTCTTGGCTCTAGACCGGGAGCGGCAAGCCAGCGCGTCTCGAAGCGGCCAATCTGGCTTTCCGACGCGCCGCGCATCCCGACGCCGCCTTGCTACGCTGACAGCCCACGAAACGATCAATCAAGCGCACTGTCACCGCAACCCCAGGGCGTGAAAATTAAGCCGGGCTTCGTCAACGGGGCAGTTTCCGAACGGCCAGATGCGCTTGGCCCACGGGAATGAGCCCGAGCGACACCTTCAGCCGGTAATCGGCCGTCCCGGACTGCATGAACACGAAGGTTTCCTTAAAATCCAGGTCGTGGATTTTGCCATCCTTCGTCGGGACGCGGGCGCGATAGGCGATGTCGATCCTATTGCCATGCGTTTCGACCGTCGCGTGGCCGATCAGGTCGGAGCGCTGGCCAACGTACAGCCCATCGCCGACCTTCGAAAACCTCCAGACCCTGTGCTGCTTCTCGCCGTCGGAATAGACCGAGTCCTCGACAAGTCTGAATGCGGCTCCATAGGGCGCCCCGTGGAGGTTGACCCGCACGCCGCGCGTCGAGCCGTCGAGATAATTGTGGAATTGTCCTGTGGCCGTCAGATGACCGCTGAGGAAAGTCTTCAGGGCGCTCGATTTTTCCCGCGCGAACGCGGGAGAAGCGACAAGCGATACAAGTAAGAGGACCGCAAAGCGCGATGGATGAGCGAAATGCGACATGGCGCGGCCACAATTTTGAATCGGCTTTCGGGACGCCTCGATCGCCGCTCATGTTCATGCGCGGCTTGGCCGGGATTTTAGCATGATCCTGGTTCGGTAGGCGACCCGCGGAAATAATCCATCGCGACGACGTGCCGTTGGGTTGCGGCGACGTGATACGAATTCCCCAAACTAGTCGCCGCCGCGCCCGTTTCTCTCCGCCGTCATTGCGAGCGCAGCGAAGCCATCCACCCGTCGAGCGAGCCGCAGCGTGGATTGCTTCGTCGCTTCGCTCCTCGCAATGACCCCGGCCTTGGCTGACAGCGCTATGGCGCAGGCTTGAAAGCGAGCGGGGAAGGCAACGGCAAGTTCAGGGGCAATTCCAGCAGTTCGCACGACGATGCCGACCGACCGCTCGGGGTCGACTTGAGACCGTCGCTGAACATCCTGCGGATGACGGCTAAGAGCCGAACGCGGTCATCGCCGTGGGGCGCCAAGCGTCTGATTTTCACCACTAGCCATGCGCCGACGGTTCTTCCGCGCGTTCGACGCGGCGCCATTTCTGGCCGCGCGTGTTCCTGCAGCCGAGAATCTTGAGCATGGCTCCATTCGGCAGGCGGGCGATCGACGCCCCGGTCGGCGAAGGCGGGGCGCGGAGGTTGAGCGCGTCGCCGCCCCCGCGACGCATTCACCCGGCGCTATCGACAAATCACTTCCAGAACGGACGGATTTTCTTGAAGCGCTTCCATTCCCTGGCGAGGTTTTCGTCGGCGATGATGGCGCCGCGGGCGTACCAGCCCGACACGACGCCCGCCGCGCGCGCCGCTTCGGTCGCATGCGACTGGCAGAGGAAATGGTCGGCGCTGGCGGCGTCATTATGGGCGCCGAGCAGGCCCTGGAGATTGGCCGCCGCGCGCAAAAAGGGCGTGGCGTCGCGCGCCTCGTTGAAACAGGCGGCGAAGAATTCGCCGCCATAGCGCAGGTTTTTCAAGGCGATGCGAACCTGATGGCGCTGCTCGTCGGGCAAAGTGACGAGTTTCTTGCCGCGCTTGCGCACGCGCTTGTGGACGCGGTCGAGCGCTTGCGCCGCGAAGACCGCGACGGGCTCGGTGAGCCGGGACAATTCCGGGCCGCTCACGGCGTTGCGCCAGCCGCGCCGGGCGACGAAGGCGGAAAGCCGCAGGACGAAAACGCTCGGGCGCGGCGATTCGATCAGCGCGCGCGAATCGGCGTAAGCCGCGGCGCGGCGCTCTTCAAGCGCGTCGAGCAGCGGCGCGAAATCCTTTTTGTCGCCGAAATGGCCCATCGGCCCGTCCTCGATCAATTCGCGCAGGGCGTCGCTGTCGCGCGCCGGACCGAGCGCGCTGGCGAGATCCTTGGCCTCCTCGCGAAAAACCTCGAATTCCGGGCAGGGAATGGCGCGCTTGAGCATGCCGAGCGCGGAGCGCAGGCGGCGCAGCGCCACGCGCATCTGATGGATCGATTCAGGATCGTCGCTGGCGCGCAACGAGGCCCAGTTGACGAGATAATGGTCGATGGCGCCGAGGATGATGCGCGCCGTCGCCTCGTCGAGATTGGCGTCCGGCGGCAGATCGGCGGGCTTGGCCTTGACGGGCCTGGGCGTCGTCCCTTCGGAAAAATGCGTGGCGCGCTCGGCCTTGCTGATCGTGTCGAGCCGCAGGGGAAGATTTTCGGCGAGCGTGGCGGCGAAATCGTAAAGATCCTGCGGCGGACCGGATTTCAGCTCCAGTTCGACCTCGCGCAAAGGCAATTCGCGCTCGCCCGCGCGGATGATTCCTTCGTCGAAGGCGACCTCTATGCACGCCATGCCGCTCGTGATCAGGCGGGCGATCCGGCTGACGCGGGTTTCATATTTCGCCTCCAGCGGCGCCTCGCCGACGATCTGGCGCAGGCCTTCGCCGATGTCGGCGTCGAACAGGCCGATGTCGGGCTCCATTTTCGTCGCGCGAATTTCGATTTCGCCGCGCGAAAACACATTGCCCGCCGTCTGCAGCGGCCATTTCAGGGTCATGACCGGGGCGGCGCGCCCGCTGCGGCGCAGGCGCAGAGCCATTTTGCGCTTTTTCAGCTCTCCGTTCGGCGTGTCGAAATAGATCGAGGTCAGCTTGCGCGCCGGGCTCGGGCCTTCGACCTTAAGCATAGGCGAGGCGAGCGCGGCGGCGAAGCCGGCGGCGTCGGTGATGAATTTCACTTCGACTTCCTGCGGCGCGCCGGCGGGGGCGGCGGGCTTCGCCTCGGGCGCGGGCGCTTCGGCGGCCGGCGCAGGTTCTGGCTTGGGCTCGACCGCCGCTTCGCCCTCGGGTTGCGGCAAGTTTTCGCTATCGATCACGACACACTCGATCTGGATTCGACGGGACTCGAGATTCAAAAGGGCGCGGCTCGTGGCGAGGCGCCTTCCGTCGTCATCCTAAAGCGCTTTGCCGAAAATTGGCGCCGCTTTTTTCGTTTTCGATTGAACTAAATCACAAAACGCCGTCTGAACCGAGCTTTAGGACGGAAAGTCGAGAATGCCCGCGCAGCCGCTCTTGGCGCCGAACAAAAGCCTGCCGCCATTCGCGTCGAAGGCGAGCGCGGCGATGGCGTCGCGCGGCGCGTCGGCTTCGGTGCGGCGCGCCAGGATTTCCCCGCCGTCCGACAAGCGCACCAGAAGAATCCAGCCGTCGTCATAGCCGACCGCGACGACCAGGGCCTTGGGATGGAAGGCGACCGCGGTCACCAGAACATTGGGCCGCACGCCGCATTCGCGCGGCGGCTGGCCCATCGGGCCATCCTTGCCCGAAAAGGGCCAGACGATGCAGCCGTCCGCGCCCGAGGTCGCGAACCACAAGCCGTCATGCGACCAGGCGAAGGACCGCGTCTTGGCCGGATAGCCGGTCATGCGCATGTCCTTGCGATCCGAGAGCCGCCAGCCGTGGAGAGAATTCTCCTGCATCGAGGTGACGACGTAGCGGGCGTCGGGCGAAACCGCGACGTCGAGATGCGAGCCCTTCCAGTTCAGCGTCTCCGGCGCGGCCGCCGTATTGGGAAACCACAGGCTCACGCCATTGTAATGAGCGACGGCGACGCGGAAACCCTTGGGAAAAAAGGCGAGGCCGCGCACCGAGGACGGCGCGGTCCAATGCTTGATCTCGCCCTTGGCGTCGCGGGCGCGGACATTCTTGCCGTTCGACCAGGCGAGCGCGCCATCGGCCCGGCAGGTCAAGGCGTCGATCCAGCCTTTTTCGCGCGCCAGAATTTCGACCGAGCCGGCCGCATCCGTCGCCGCGACCGCGCCGTCGTCGCCGCCCGTATAGAATTTCCCGCCATCGCAGACCGCGACGAGGATCGCCCCGTCCTCATGGGCCTTGATCCGGCGTTCGGCGCCGATTTCCGCGAGAAGCACGTGTCCGTCGGCAAGGGCCAAGGCCGGGACGCGGCCCAGGAAACCGGCGCCGACGATTTCGCCGCCGGCCTCGATCGGCGTCACGCGATCGGTGAGAGAGGTCTGGCTCATCGATAGGTCCAATTTTGCCGCAACGCGACGGAACGACAATGCGGTTTGACGCCGAAAGCGGCGTTCCTGTCAATCGAGGCGAAGCAGGAACGGAGCTTTGCGCGGGAGAGAAATGTCTTAGGATTATTCCTTCATGCGTCCGGAAAGGTCGAATTCAGCGCCGGAAGGGCTCGTGGGCGGCCGCCGTGCGCATGAAGTAATAAAGCCCGACGAAGCCGATGACGATGAAGAACAGTTCGAAGGCGCGCGCATAGATCGCGCCGAGTTGGAAAATGCCGCCGAGCGCCCAGCCCGCCGCCCAGGAGGCGCCGACCAGTTCCGTGCCGACCAGAATGGCCAATGCGACCAATGTGCGCGCGTTGGTCCAGTTGATGGATTTGTTCTGAGACATTCTCGAGACCTTTTTCTGTCCCTCATCTAAACCAGAGTTCATCCGCCGGCAATGTCGCGACGCTTGTCGCCAGCGCCTTTTTCGGGCAGAAAGGCGCCCGCCCGCGGCCGTGCGCCGCCGACCGCCGCATTCTGGAGCAAGAACACCCAATGGCTCGCTTTCACTCCCCTCTTCAGGGCGTTCGCCGCGCGGCGCTCGCTCTTTCGCTCTGTGTCGCGGCGGCAGCGCCCGCGTTCGCCGAAGCGCCCAGCGACCCGGGCAAGGTGCTGGCCACGGTCAATGGCGAGCCGATCACCGCGCAGGATTACGCCCAGGCGCAGGAGGACGTCGGCTCGACCCTCCCCCGCCAGATGAACGACGCCGCCCGCAAAAAGGCGCTGATGGACTATCTCATCGATCTCAAGCTGGTCACCCAGAAGGCGCTCGCCGACAAGCTGGACCAGACGCCGGACTTCAAGCAGAAGATGGCCTATTATCGCGAAAAGCTGCTGATGGAGTCCTATCTCGGCCAGATCGCCAAGACCAGCGCGACCGAGGCGGCGCTCAAGACCACCTATGACGAGGCCGCCAAGGCCCAGAAGCCGGAAGAAGAAGTCCACGCCCTCCACATTCTGGTGCCGACCGAGAAAGAGGCCGAGGACGTCGAGAAGCGCCTGAAGGCCGGAGAGGATTTCGGCAAGCTCGCCGACCAATTGTCGAAGGATCCCGGGTCCAAGGGCGGCGACCTCGGCTGGTTCACCAAGGATCGCATGGTGCCGGAATTCGCCGAAGCCGCCTTCAAGCTCCAGCCCGGGCAGATTTCGCCTCCGGTCAAGACGCAGTTCGGCTGGCATGTCATCAAGGTGCTGGCGAAGCGTGAAAAGCCCTTCCCGCCGATGGCCCAGGTTCGCGACCAGCTTGAGCATTTCGTCGCCCAGCGCGCCCAGAGCCAGGCGATCCTGAAGCTGCGCGACAGCGCCAAGATCACCCGGACCGACGCGCCTCCCGCCGCTGCTGCGGCCAAGCCCGAGGCGGCGCCTGCCGGCGCGGCGGCCAAAACCGAAGCGGCGCCGACAAAATAGGATCGGCGCTCGGCCGCTCTCCGAGGAAAATGAACGACGCTCCTCCTTGCGGAGGGGCGTCGTTTGTCAATCGGCGCCGCCTCTCCTGTCATGGCGGCGCTTCACTTCGAGGCTTTCGTCGCACACGCCATCGATGCGAGCGAGCCGCGGCGAAGCCACAGGGCCTGGCGAGCCATTTCGGCGGCAGGCGACGAATGGGGCGCGATCCGACGCCCGCAATGGCTCCCGGTTTCAATTATGGATCGAAACCAGGCCGATCGGCGGGCGAGGCCTTTCATTTGGGGCAGGATCGTCGGCGAAGCGCCACGCGATCAAAAATAGTCCATCGATGAACTGGAACGACGCCAATGCGACTTGACGGCCGCGGCGAAGCCGACGACTAATCCGCGCGACCCATATCGAAGGGACCAGATCATGGCCGCCGCCGCCGCCGTTTCTCCGCTCGCGCCGAAAAAATTCGCCGAACCGCCGCCGATCGAGGGCGTGCGCCTCGCCGCCGGCGCCGCCGGCATCCGCTATCAGGGCCGCACCGACGTCCTGCTCGCGGTCTTCGACGAGGGCGCGACGGTCGCCGGGGTTTTCACCACGTCCAAATGCCCCTCGGCGCCGGTGGACTGGTGCCGCGACAAATTGCGCCACGGCCGCGCCCGCGCTTTGGTGGTCAATTCCGGCAACGCCAACGCCTTTACCGGCAAGGCCGGCCGCGAGGCGACGGAAATGACGGCGCGGCTCGCCGCCAAGGCCGTCGGCGCCAAGGAGGACGAAATCTTTCTGGCCTCGACCGGCGTGATCGGCGAACCGCTCGACGCCTCGAAATTCGACGACGTGCTGGAGCGCCTGGCGGCGCAAGCGCGGCCCGGCGGCTGGCTCGACGCGGCCCGCGCCATCATGACCACCGACACTTTCCCCAAGGTCGCGACCGCCACGGCGACGATCGACGGGGTGGAGGTGACGGTCAACGGCATGGCCAAGGGCGCCGGCATGATCGCGCCCAATATGGCGACCATGCTGGCTTACGTCTTCACCGACGCCGCCATCTCCGCCGAGGCGCTGCAGAAGCTGCTGTCGAAGGGCGTGAAGAGCACGTTCAACGCGGTGACGGTGGACAGCGACACCTCGACCTCCGACACATTGATGCTGTTCGCCACCGGCGCCGCCGAAAAGCGCGGGCAGAAAAAGGCCAAAAAGGCCAACGGCAAGAGCCTGAAGGATTTCGCCGAGAAGCTCGACGCCGTTCTGCTCGATCTCGCGCAGCAGGTGGCGCGCGACGGCGAAGGCGCCCGCAAATTCATCGAGGTGCGGGTGACCGGGGCCGAGAGCGACAAGGCGGCGAAAAAAATCGCCTTTTCCATCGCCAATTCGCCTCTGGTGAAGACGGCCGCCGCGGGCGAGGACGCCAATTGGGGCCGCGTGGTGATGGCCGTCGGCAAGGCCGGCGAAAAGGCCGAGCGCGACCTGCTGTCGATCTGGTTCGGCGACATTCGCGTGGCCCACGAGGGCCGGCGCGACCCGGATTACGACGAGGCGGCGGCGAGCGCGGCCATGAAACAGGACAAGATCGTGATTCGCGCCGATCTCGGTCTGGCCAAGGGCGAGGCGACGGTCTGGACCTGCGACCTGACCAAGGAATATGTGGCGATCAACGGCGATTACCGGTCCTGATGCTTGATAGGTAAGGAGCGCCGCCCGAAGGGGCGCGTGAGCGAATGAAACTACTTCTTGTCGTCGCGGCGGCGCTGATCGACGCCGATGATCGGGTGCTGGTGGCGCAAAGGCCCGAAGGCAAGCAGCTTGCCGGCCTGTGGGAATTCCCCGGCGGCAAACTGGACCCCGGCGAGCGGCCTGAACAGGCGCTGATTCGCGAATTGCGCGAGGAGTTAGGGATTGAGGTCAAGGCGCCCTGCCTCGCGCCGCTCACCTTCGCCAACCATGCCTATGAGGATTTTCACCTCCTGATGCCGCTGTTTGTCTGCCGGCGCTGGGAGGGAATGGTGGTCCCGCGCGAGGGACAGGCGCTGAAATGGCTGGCGCCGCGGAAATTGCGCGACATTCCCATGCCGCCGGCCGACGCGCCGCTGATTCCGGCCCTGATCGAGCTTTTGGACTGACGGCGGCCATTCACCTTTTATTCAGACCGCCGAGCCTAAGAGCTTTTCGCATTGCAGCATTAAAGCCGCGTTAACCCTCCATTCAAGGATGTGGCGCGAATAGGGCAAAACAAAGAAAATGGTTTTTACTGTGTTATTTCAATGACTCACTTGCCTAAAGTTAGGGCTTGAACTTTTTATTGCGCTGCAGCATATTAGGGACATGAACGAGGAAGCGTCTTCGGAGGGTCGGAGCAACAGCGGCGGTGCGCCGCGGAAAGATAGGAAAACCCCTATGGAACAGATGATGATCCATGGCGGCGTCATCCGCAGATTATGGCCGGCCGATCTCTCGGCTTTTCGGGAGCATTTGTTGCGGCTGGACGCCAAAAGCCGGTACGATCGCTTCGCAATGTCGGTCAACGACGAGTTTCTGATCCGTTACGCCGAGCGCTGCTTCGGCATCGACGATGTGATCTATGGCTATTATGTCGATGGCGCATTGCGCGGCGCTGGCGAATTGCGGGCGGTCGGCAACAATATCATCGGCGGGTCGGTCGAGGCCGCCTTCAGCGTCGAGAAGGACTGGCGCCGCCGTGGCGTCGGCTCGGAACTGATGTCGCGCATCGTGCGCGCCGCGCGCAACCGCCGCGCCGACGCGCTTTATATGTCGTGTCTCGCCAGCAATGTGGCGATGCAGGCTTTGGCCAAGAAATTCGAGGCCGATCTGCGCTTCGAGACCGACGACATGACCGGCAGGCTGGTGGCGCGCGAGCCGACCCCGGCCTCGGTCTGGGGCGAGTTCGCCGATAATGCGACGAGCTTCGCCACCGCCATGCTCGACCTGCAGACCCGCGTCTTCTCGATGCAGCCGCGGGCCTGACGCCAAGCGGCCATTCAAGCGGCATTCCCGAACGTCACGCAACAGACGCTGGCGCCGCCGACAAGGGCCGCGCGTTCCAGCCGTTTGCTTTAAGCCCTCTCCCCGCATGCGGGGAGAGGGAACGCCTCAACTGTCAAGCGCCCGTTCGCTTCAAAGCCGGCCGCGATCACGCCTGCCGGTCGATCATCATGTTCTTGATTTCCGCGATCGCCTTGGCCGGGTTGAGGCCCTTGGGGCAGACGCGGGCGCAGTTCATGATGGTGTGGCAGCGATAGAGCCTGAACGGGTCTTCCAGATAATCGAGCCTTTCGCCCGTCGACTCGTCGCGCGAATCGATCAGCCAGCGATAGGCCTGCAGCAGCGCCGCCGGACCAAGATAGCGTTCGCCGTTCCACCAATAGGACGGGCAGGAGGTCGAGCAGCAGGCGCAGAGAATGCACTCATAGAGCCCGTCGAGCTTGGCGCGGTCTTGCGGCGACTGCAGCCATTCCTTTTCCGGCGCCGGCGTTTCGGTATGGAGCCAGGGCTCGATCGACGCGTGCTGGGCATAGAAAACGGTCAGGTCCGGCACGAGATCCTTCACCACCGGCATGTGCGGCAGAGGATAGATGGCGACCGGCGCCTTCACGTCGTCGATCGCCTTGGTGCAGGCGAGCGTGTTCTCGCCGTCGATATTCATGGCGCAGGAGCCGCAGATGCCTTCGCGGCAGGAGCGGCGAAGCGTCAGCGTCGGATCGATGCTGTTCTTGATGTAAAGCAGCGCGTCGAGCACCATCGGCCCGCAATCGTCGCGATCGACATAATAAGTGTCGATCGAAGGATTGCGGCCGTCGTCCGGGTTCCAGCGATAGATGCGGAATTCGGTGAGGCGCTTGGCGTTGACGGGCTTCGGCCAGGTTTTGCCGGAGCCGACAACGGAATTCTTCGGAAGAGCGAATTCAACCATCGGGTTCGACCTCAGTAGACGCGGGCCTTGGGCTCGATATAGGCGACCTCGTCGCTCATGGTGTAGCTATGCACCGGGCGGTAATCGATGTTCACGGCCTTGGCCGCGTCGTCGATGGTCGCCAGAGTGTGCTTCATCCAGTTGACGTCGTCGCGATTGGGGAAATCCTCGCGGGCGTGGGCGCCGCGCGATTCCTTGCGGTTCTCGGCGCCGACCATGGTCACCGCGGCCTGGACGATCAGATTGTCGAACTCCAGGGTTTCGATCAGGTCCGAGTTCCAGATCAGCGAGCGATCGGAGACGCGCAGGTCGTCGCGGCCGGCCCATACGTCGTGGATCAGCTTGACGCCTTCCTCCAGAACCTCGCCGGTGCGATAGACGGCGCAATTGTTCTGCATGACCTTCTGCATTTTCAGGCGCAGCTCGGCGGTCGCCGTGCCGCCATTGGCGTAGCGGTAATGGTCGAGGCGCGACAAGGCGAGATCGGCCGAATCATCAGGCAGATTGTCCTGTTTCGCGCCCGCCTTCACGATTTCGGCGGCGCGCTGACCAGCGGCGCGGCCGAACACCACGAGGTCGATCAGCGAGTTGGAGCCGAGGCGGTTGGCGCCATGGACCGAGACGCAGGCCGCCTCGCCGATCGCCATCAGGCCGGGCACCACGACATCCGGGTTGTCGCCCTTCTTGACGAGCACTTCGCCATGATAATTGGTCTGGATGCCGCCCATATTGTAATGGACGGTCGGCAGGACCGGGATCGGCTCGCGGGTGACGTCCACGCCGGCGAAGATTTTCGCGCTTTCCGAAATGCCGGGCAGGCGCTCGTGCAGGATTTTCGGGTCGAGATGGTCGAGGTGCAGGAAGATGTGGTCCTTGTTCTTGCCCACGCCCCGGCCTTCGCGGATTTCCATGGTCATGGCGCGCGAGACCATGTCGCGCGGCGCGAGATCCTTCACGGAAGGCGCATAGCGCTCCATGAATCGCTCGCCGGCGGAATTGGTCAGATAGCCGCCTTCGCCGCGCGCGCCCTCGGTGATCAGGCAGCCCGCGCCATAGATGCCGGTCGGGTGGAACTGGACGAATTCCAGATCCTGCAGCGGCAGGCCGGCGCGCAGAACCATGCCGCCGCCGTCGCCGGTGCAGGTATGGGCGGAGGTCGCGGAGAAATAGGCGCGGCCGTAGCCGCCGGTCGCCAGGATCACGAGCTGGGCGCGGAAACGGTGGATCGTGCCGTCGTCCATCTTGAGGCAGACGACGCCCCGGCACCGGCCTTCCGCGTCCATGATCAGGTCGATGGCGAAATATTCGATGAAGAATTCGGTCGAGTTCTTCAGGGCCTGGCCGTAAAGCGTGTGCAGCATGGCGTGGCCGGTGCGGTCGGCCGCCGCGCAGGTGCGCTGGGCCGGCGGGCCCTTGCCGAAATCGGTGGTCATGCCGCCGAAGGGGCGCTGATAGATCTTGCCGTCCACGGTGCGCGAGAACGGCACGCCCCAATGTTCCAGCTCATAGACGGCTGCTGGCGCGTTGCGGCAGAGATATTCGATCGCGTCCTGGTCTCCGAGCCAGTCGGAGCCCTTGACGGTGTCGTACATGTGCCATTTCCAGTTGTCCGGACCCATATTGGCGAGCGAGGCGGCGACGCCGCCCTGCGCCGCGACGGTATGCGACCGGGTCGGGAAGACTTTGGTCACGCAGGCGGTGCGCAGGCCCGCCTGCGAGCAGCCGACCGTGGCGCGCAGGCCCGCGCCGCCAGCGCCGACGACGACCACATCGAAAGTGTGGTCCACGACCGGATAGGCCTTGCCGCCGATGGCCGCCTTGGCCGGGGCGTCGTTCGAAGCCATGGGAAACCCCTCAAACAGGAATTGCAGATGCCGGGCGGCTCGGGCTCGCCCGCGCGAAAATCAGGTGAAGCTCAGGCGCAGCACGGCATAGACCAAAGCCGCGCCCATCAGCAGGCCGAAGCAGATATTGGCCATCAGAGCGAGGCTTTTCGTCCGTTCGACGTGAATATAATCCTCGATGATCACCTGCATGCCGAGCGTCATGTGATAGACGCCGACGCCAACGAAGAGCAGCATGAGGATCGAGGGAAAGGGCGAGCCGAGGAAAATGCGGGCGCTCTGGAAATCGCGCCCGGCGAGCGAAAGCACGACCACGATGAAGGCGATGGTGAGCGGCAGCAGCGCGAAGGAGGTCAGACGCATCATCCAGACGTGATGGGTGCCGGATTTTGCCGATCCGAGATATTTTACGCGCGAACGGGGCGTCTGAAGCGTGGCTTTCTGGTTCATCGGGCGGGCCTTTAGCGGATGATGAAGGAGACGATCCACAGCAGGATGGTGAGAACCGCCGCCGAGGCGGCCGAGCCCACCGAAAGCCTGTCGCGCCATACCGGATCGAAACCCTCTCCCGCGTCCCAGATGGCGTGGCGAAGGCCTCCCATCACATGCAGCAGCAGCACGAAAGTGTAGCCGAAGAGGACGAGTTGACCGAGGAAGGAGCCGAAAATGGCGGAGATGAAATTGAAGCTGTGGGCGTCGCCCGCCGCCGCGAGCAGATAGAACAGCAGCAGGACGGTGCCCGCATAAAGCGCCACGCCGGTGGCGCGATGGGCGATGGACGCGGCCATGGTCGGCGTCCATTTGTAGATTTGCAGATGCGGCGAGAGCGGGCGGCGCTGCTCCAGCGGAATCGGGCTGGGATCGGCCATGGAATCACCCTTCCTGTTCGGACAGAGACAGTTTTGCGGCGCGGTAAACGCCGGGCAACGCAAGATAAACCCAAGGGTCGAACACTCACTAATGGAAACGCGTGCACTGCGCAATGAGCTCGACGTCAGCCCTTCGATGTAGGCCGGCCGGCTTTGGAGGCCGGCGATTCGGGGTTCCCGCCGCCCGAGCAAGGCCCGCGCCAGCGCGGAAAGGCGCGATTTTGCGGGCCTGTCAGGCGAATGTCTTGCTTTCGCAATGCAAAGAAGCCAAAGCTAAGGTGGTTGGAGACGATATCATGTTCCTGTTCGGCTTTTCCGCTCGCGCCGGGGCGCTCGCGTCGGGGCGCGTGAAAATGGAGCGGGCGCCGGCCCGCTGGCGCGCCCGAGGTTTCGCCGCGATCGCGGCGGGGCTGATCGCGTACGGCCTCGCCGCCTTGGGCCTGCCGGCCTCCGCCTTGGCGTCGGCGCGGCTCTATATGCAGTCGGGCGGCGTCACCCGGTCCGCCGTCGTCATCCAGCATGCGGCTCTGAAGCTGCGCCGCCGGCCGCTGATCATCGTCCTGCGTCCGAGGAACGGCGGCGTCAGGCGCCATCGCCTCGCCTTCCAGGAGATCGTCGAATCGCGCAAGCCGGTTTTCCTGTATCCCGAGCCTCTGGCCGGCGGCTGGCCGGTGGCGGCCGGGCCGAACGCCGACCGCGACACGCTCTTCCTGCACGATCTGATCAACCGCTTCGTCAACGCAGGCGTTGGCGACCCGCGCAAGATTTTCCTGGTCGGCGAAGCATCGGGCGGGGTCTTCGCCTTTCGCGCGATCTGCGGCGGCGTCGGCCATTCCGTCGCCGGCATCGCGACGCTCGGCGCCGCCATGCCGGCCGATCTCGCGCATTGCGCCGGCAATCCGACGGCCTATATCGCCGTCAATAACGTCGCCAATCCCAATGTCCCCTTCGGAGGCGGCCACGCCAGATTCGTGGGCGGCTCCATCCAGGCGCTGCCCGCCGAAGAGACCCTCGCCATGTTCGCGAGGCGCGCGGGCTGCGGCGCGAAACGCGAGGAGCGTCCGCTGATCGAGCACGATTCGCACGGCGTGGCCCGGGCGCGCGGCGCGATCCTGTCCTATGCGGGCTGCAGGACGCCGGTCGAGCTTCTGCGGATCGCGACCCTGACGCCTCACACCGGCTCGAAAACGGCGCATCCCGCCGCTCCGCCCGCAAGCGAGGGCCATAATTTCGACGCCGCGCGCAAGGTTTGGGAGTTCCTGAAACGCAACGGCGCATGAATTGAGCAGCGCTGGCGCGCATCGAGGCGCCAGTGATGAAATTTGATTCAGGTCATTGCGGATGAGGCGTAATATTTATTTGCGCCGGCATAAATTTTCCTGACCCCACTTTTTTTCTCGGGAAAGCGGGTGTATGGCAATCGCTGCGGGCCGCGGCGCCATGAGCGCGGAATACGATGGGGCCCCTGTGTCAAAACGTCGACAACTTAAAATAGCGGCGTTTTCACCTTTGTCAGTCCCGGCCACAGGCCAAAAGCGAGAGGAATTCATGAGCAGCGACGCTTTCATTGCCGACGCTTCCGTCGTCGAGGTCCCGTCCGTCGAACATGCGGACAATACCGAAGCCGCCGCTCTCAAGGGCTTTATGATCATTGCGGCGCTGATCGTCGCCGCGGCCGTCGTCCTCGGCCTAACCTTCGGCCTCGCCGGCGTCGGCGCCCTGGCCATCGCCTCCGCCGGCGCCATGCTGGTCCTGCTGGTCGTTCTGACCGCCGGCGGAAATTAACAAGCCGCGAAGAAAGAGATCATAAAAGCCCCCGCGAGACGCTCGCGGGGGCTTTTCGTTTCAGCGCGGAACGAGCGCCCAATAGTCAAGATCGAGAATGACGCTCGGATCATAGCCGTCGCCCTGTTTGGCGGGGTGAGCCGCGCAGGGCTGATCCTTGGTCGCGATGGTGCGCAGGCGCAGCGCTCCGACGTCGTCGCGGCCCTGGATTTCGGCGCGCTCCAGCACTTCGGTCCAGGCGAACACGGTCAGGCCGGCGAACAAGGGGCTGACATGGCGCCCGCCGTTGATCGCGGCGATGTGGAAGGCGTTGGCGAGCCCGTTGAAGCTCAAGCTCCGGGCGAGCGAAATGACATGGCCGCCATAGATCAGGCGCCGCCCGAACCGGCCCTGCCCTTCCGTGAACTGGTTGAAATGAACCTTGGCGGTGTTCTGGTAGAGGCGGGTCGCGAGCTGGTGCTCGGCCTCCTCGACCGTCATGCCGTCGACATGGTCGATCTTCTCGCCCGGCAGATAATCGCCCCAGCGAAAGGGCGAACCGGCAAGCGCGAGGTCATATTTGCGCGGATCGATCACCGGACAGGCGTCGCCGAGTTGGTCGGGCGCGAGCGCCCGGGGAAGCTGGGGGGTGACTTCCGCCGGCGCCGGCGATTTGGGGTCGCGCTTGCGCACCATGACCCAGCGCACATATTCGAGCACGGCGTCGCCATGCTGGTTGAAGCCGCGCGAGCGGACATAGACCACGCCGGTCTGGCCGTTAGAGTTTTCCTTGTGGCCGATGACTTCCGAGGTCGAGGACAGGGTGTCGCCGGGATAGACCGGGACGAGGAAGCGGCAATCGGCATAGCCGAGATTGGCGACGGCGTTGAGCGAAATGTCGGGCACCGTCTTGCCGAAGACAATATGGAACACCAGAAGGTCGTCCACCGGGCTCCTCGGATAGCCTATCGCCTGGGCGAAGGCGTCAGACGACTGAACGGCGAAACGGCCGCCGTAAAGCGCGGTATAAAGCGCGACGTCGCCCACCGTCACCGTGCGCGGCGTCGCATGGACGATCACCTGGCCGAGCTGGAAATCCTCGAAGAAATTGCCGGAATTGGTCTTGCTCATGTCTGCCCCCAGACCCGCGGAACTGTCTTCTGCGTTTAGGCCATGGCGGCGCGGCTTGGCAATGGCGCCTTCGCTCTTTCAGGCGGTTGAACCGTCCGGAAAAAGCGCGGCGAGGCGCTCCGCCAGCGCCTCCGCGTCGCCCTCGATGAAAAGGGTCTTTTGCCGCGACGCCGCGCCGGAAGCGAGTTTTACGCGCGAGGCCGGAACTTTCAGGCTCTTCGCGACCAGCGCGATCAGGGCGGCGTTGGCCTTGCCGTCCTCGGGCACGGCGCGCACCCGCGCCTTGAGCACGCGGGCGCCGTCGTCGCGCGTCTCGGCGCCTTCCAGGGCGTCGCGCGAGGATTTGGGAGTCAGCCGGACATGGAGGTCTATTCCGTCGGCGCGGGCGGTCCAGAAGGCGGGCGCGGTCACATCGAGGAGACGATCAGGCTGCGCGCCAGCTGGCCCAGCTCCATCTGGATGAAGGAGAGCAGGAGCAGGAGCACGATCGGGGAAATATCCATGCCGCCGATCGGGGGCAGGAAGCGGCGGATCGGCCGCAGCGCCGGCTCGGTGAGGGCGTTGACGCCGTTCCACACCGAGCGGACGAAATCGTTGCGCATGTTGATCACGTCGAAGGCGAGCAGCCAGGACATGACGGCCATGACGATGATGACCCACCAATAGAGGTTGATGGCCATATCGAGAACCCGGAACACGGGAAGGAGGAAGGCTGCGGCGGACATTGCGACTCCGGGCCAAATGATTAGACCGAGTGGGACCGCCGCCTTTTAGGGTTTTTGGCGCGACGGAACAAGTTTTGCCGCCGCAAGATTTCATTGTTTAGTTTCATGGGCCATTTTTCATGAGCCAAGGCGCGCGTTCCGATTGACAGGAAAGCGCGCGAGCCCTAAACACCCGCTCCGGAACGGGGCTGTAGCTCAGATGGGAGAGCGCTGCAATCGCACTGCAGAGGTCAGGGGTTCGAATCCCCTCAGCTCCACCAAAATTATCGTAGAATCAATTCATTAGAGATTCCTGCTCGCGCTGGGTGGGGCGCCGCCGCGCCAGACAGCCGTTATGAGGGATTTCCGTCGAAGCCGGCTTCGCGTCTTCGAGCGCGCCGGCCGACGCCCCGCGCCATTCCCAGGAGACGGATCCCTCATTCCGTCGCCGGCGCGCCGCCCTTTCGCATTTTGATCCAGTTCAGCGCGGTGATCGAGAAGAAACCGCCGATCCAGGACCCCGAGGCGGCGAAGAGGACGTAAATCCAGTTCGACGTATAGCTGATCACCGCGAAGGCGGACAAAAGATACCACACGCTGCTCCAGGTCGCGGCGGCGAATCTCCTGCGCTCGGAGACCGAGGCGTTGAAAAGCACGTAAACGGCGTCTGTCGCCGCGGTCGAGGCGATCACGCCGACGGCGACCAGGGGATCGACGGATGGAATATGCATTTTGCGACTCGCAATCATGTGCGCCCGCTGCTCGCCGGGCGTCGCGATCATAACAAAAAGCCCGCGACGGGACGTCGCGGGCGACTGGAGCGCCGACATTTCGAAAACCGGAAGCCGGCTTTCGCTCAGCGCGGCGCGAGGACGGGACCGGCCGGCGCCTTGCGGCGCGCCAGGGCGCGGAGCGGCGTTCTGGCCGCATGGGCCAGAACCTGGCCGAACAGGCTGAAAGAATGACGCGCCGCGGATGGGTGAATTTCGCTCATATAGGGAAAAGACATTCCAAACATGGCGTCGGCCTTGGCAAAGATTTCAAGTTGCTCACAGCTGAAGCGGCCGGGCGTGTCGTGGGTATACATGATATACCTCTTTGGTCACCCTCTCCATTCATCTCAACGCCATCAAGGCATGAAGAAAATGCGAACGTTTATGCATTCATAAGGGTGGAAGACTTAGATTTCGGGTGTTTCCTGAGCGCACCTTATTTCCTCAAAGGTTGCCAATCTTTAAACTTTTCGTGTTTCCGCCGGCGACGCGGCTTACGGTCAGCGCGCGATTCACGGCTGACGCATCGCCTTCACCTCGGCAATTCGAGACCGATCAGGGCTTTGCGAAGGCCTTTACGGATTGTTAATTCAAGCGCACAACATTATTTCACTCTTCGACACCTTCGAGACGAAGGAGGAATCCCATGGGCGCTTTACGGAAAATTTGGCGCGCGATCTTCGACGATAACGGCGCGCCCAGCCTTTATGCGGGACTGGTCCTGGGCGCGCCGTCGCCCGATCGCCAGGCCCCGACGAGCGAGCGTCGAGCTTCGCGGTCCGAAACGCCGAACCCGCCGCGCCAGAATTGAAACGAAGCCACGACGCCCACGAAGCGGCGGCGGGCGGCGGCGAATTTCAGCTTCCCCGCGGCTTCGCGCGGGTCGTCGGCGCGGCGGCGGCCGGATCGTCCGGCCAGACATGGCGCGGATAGCGGCCCTTCATCTCCGCTTTCACTGCCGCCCAGGAGCCTTTCCAGAAGCCGGGCAGGTCGCGGGTGATCTGGATCGGCCGGTGCGCCGGCGAGAGCAGATGCAGGGTCAGCGGCGCCCTGCCCCCGGCGAGGCTCGGATGAATCGCCAGGCCGTAAAGCTCCTGCACCCGCACCGCCAGAACGGGGCCTTCCGCCCCGCCGTAATCCAGAGCGATGGCGGAGCCGGCGGGGGTGACAAAATGGGTCGGCGCCTCCGCCTCCAGCCGCCGCGCCAGATCCCAGGGAATCAGCGCGGCCAGAGCGGCGTCGAAATTCTCCGCGGCGATCTCGTCGAGCTTCTGGCGGCCGAGGATGAAGGGCGCGAGCCATTCTTCCGGGTTCTCGGCAAGCCCCGCCTCGCTCAAATCCGGCCAGGGATTGTCTCCCTCGCTTGAGAAAGCACCGCGCAGGAAGGCGACGCGCTCGCGCAATTGCCCTTGCGCCTTGCTCCAGCCCAGGCGGTCGAGGCCGAAGGCGGCCGCGGCCCGCGCAAGCATCTGCGCGTTTTCCAGCGAGGCTTCGACCGGGAGATTGCGCTCCGCCAGGGTCAAGGCGCCGAAGCGCCGCGTCTCGCGGCGACGCAGGCCGCCGCTCGCGGCGTCGAAGCGCGTCTCGTCGCGAACGACGATTTCGGCCCCGAACAAGGTTTCGAACTCATCCACGGCCAGTTCGGCCGCCGCGACGATCTGGCTCGCGCCCGCGCGGCCGACGACCTCGGCCACGGCGAGCATGGCTGCGCCCGCAAGCGGCGAAGACGGTTCGAGGCTGGCGGCCCGGCCATTGGCCATGAGAAAGTCGCCGCGCTTGCCGCGCGCCCGGGCGATGCGGTCGGGAAAAGCCAAAGCAATGAGGGCGCCGGGAGAGAGCGCGATCGGCGCGCTCTTTTCGTCCAGTTCGCGCGCGGCCGAGCGCAGCGCATGGGCCCAGCCATGGGCGAGACGACGGCCATCCCTGGCGCGCGGCGCATTGTCGCGGGCGAATCGCTCCAGACGCCCGGCAAGATCGGGCGAATCGCCGCCCAGGCCCCGTTCGCTCAGGACCACGGCAAGTTCGCAGGCCCGCTCGCCGGCGCCGAAATTTTCCGCCTGAAGCGCCATGCGCGCGAGGCGCGGCGGCAGCGGCAGGCGGCGCATCGCCTTTCCACGAGTGGTGATCGCGCTCATCGCATCGAGCGCGCCGAGTTTTTGCAGCAAAGCGCGGGCTTCGGCGCAGGCGGGCGCGGGCGGCGGGTCGAGCCAGAGCAATTCGCCCGGATCGCGCGCGCCCCAGGCGGCGAGGTCGAGCAGCAGCCCCGAAAGATCGGCGGCGAGGATTTCGGGTTGGGCGAAAGCCGGCAGCGCGCCGGTCGCGGCCTCTTCCCACAGCCGGTAGCACAGGCCGGGCTGGGTGCGGCCGGCGCGCCCGCGCCGCTGATCGGCGGCGGCCCGCGAAACGCGCAGGGTTTCGAGGCGGGTGAGGCCAAGATCGGGCTCGAAGCGGGGCGCGCGGACGAGGCCGCAATCGATAACGACGCGGACGCCGTCGATGGTGATCGAGGTTTCCGCGATCGAGGTCGCGAGCACGATTTTGCGCCGGCCTTCCGCGGCGGGGCGGATGGCGCGATCCTGCGCCGCGCGCTCCATCGCGCCATAGAGCGGGCAGACGTCGATCGCCTCGTCGTTCAGGTTTTCCTCAAGGCGCGCGGCAAGGCGCAGGATTTCGCCCTGGCCGGGCAGGAAAACGAGCAGCGAACCGGGCTGTTCGGCAAGCGCGCGGCGCACGGCGCGGGCGGCGGCGTCCTCGATTCTTTCGCGCGGGTCGCGGCCGAGATAGACGGTCTCGACAGGAAAAGCGCGCCCCTGCGATTCGACGATCGGCGCGTCCCGCATCAGTTTCGCGACGCGGGCGCCGTCAAGCGTCGCGGACATGACCAGAAGGCGCAAATCCGGCCGCAGCGCGGCCTGGGCGTCGAGCGCCAAAGCGAGGCCGAGATCGGCGTCGAGCGAACGCTCGTGGAATTCGTCGAACAGCACCGCCGCGACGCCTTCAAGCGACGGGTCGTCGAGAATCATGCGGGCGAAAACGCCCTCGGTCACCACCTCGATTCGCGTTTTCGGCCCGCTCAAGGATTGCAGGCGCACCTTCAGGCCGATGGTTTCGCCGAGTTTGTCGCCCATGAGAGTCGACATCCGTTCGGCGGCGGCGCGAGCGGCGAGGCGGCGCGGCTCCAGCACCACGATCTTGCCGTCGCCCCGCCAGCGCGCGTCGAGCAGAGCGAGGGGAACGCGCGTGGTCTTGCCGGCCCCGGGCGGCGCGACCAGCACAACCCGTTCGGTTTCCTCAAGTTTTTCCGCGAGGCGCGGCAGGGCCTCGTCGATCGGCAGGACGGGGGCGGAGCGCGGCGGATCGAAAATCATGGCGCCTCTTGCCAGCAATTCCGGGCCGTCGCAATCGGCTCAACCGAAAGGCTAAGCCCGGCCCCTTCTCCGGCGCCACGGAAAGGTCTATAGGTTTGCCTTGGTAGCGCCTCAATTTTGAGGCGGCAGCCAGGAGTCTCCATGTCGCAAGACACAGTTCCTACCAGCGCCGTCGCCCCTTCTTCCGACTCCCTCCGGACGCCAGCCGAACCTCCCTCCGAACATCCCGAAGGCTTCTGGACCCTGCTGCTCGGGTCGATGGGCGTGGTCTATGGGGACATCGGGACCAGCCCGCTCTACGCCCTCAAGGCGGCGTTGGACCATATGAAGAAGGACGGCGTGATCGAATCCGAGGTCATCGGCATCGTTTCGCTGCTGATCTGGGCCCTGTTCTTCGTGGTGACCCTGAAATATGTGTTCTTCCTGATGCGCGCCGACAACAAGGGCGAAGGCGGCACCCTGTCGCTGATGGCCCTGGCGCAGAACGCGCTCGGCCGCGGCTCGAAGGCGATCTTCCTGCTCGGCGTCGCCGGGGCGGCGCTGTTTTCCGGCGACGCCATCATCACGCCAGCAATTTCCGTGCTGTCGGCGGTCGAGGGCCTCAATACCGCGTCAAGCGCCTTCGAGCCCTATGTCCTGCCGATCGCGGTGGTCATTCTGGTGACTTTGTTCGTGGTGCAGAGCGGCGGCACGGCCAGGGTCGCGGCCTATTTCGGCCCGATCATGGTGGTTTTCTTCGGCCTCATCGGGGTTCTCGGGCTTTTCCACATCGCCGACGCGCCGCGGATCCTCTACGCCTTCGACCCGATAAGGGGCATTGAATTCCTGTTCGGCCATGGCGCGACCGGCTTCGTCACCCTCGGCCTCGTCTTTCTCGCCGTGACCGGCGCGGAGGCGCTTTACGCCGACATGGGCCATTTCGGCCGACGACCGATCCAGATCGCCTGGCTGTGCTTCGTCCTGCCGGCGCTGGTGACGAATTATCTCGGCCAGGGCGCGCTGGTGCTGAAAAACCCCGCGGCGGTCAAGGACCCGTTCTATCTGATGGCGCCGCCCTGGGCGCTCATTCCGTTCGTCGTGCTCGCGACCGCCGCCACCGTCATCGCCAGCCAGGCGGTCATCACGGGAGCCTTCTCGCTGTCGCGCCAGGCGATCCAGCTCGGCCTGCTGCCGCGCCTCGAAATCCAGCACAAATCGGCGACCACGGAAGGACAGATTTTCGTCCCGCGCGTCAATCGGACCTTGCTGGTCGGCGTGCTGCTGCTGGTCTTTCTGTTCCGCAGCTCGGACAATCTCGCCAATGCCTATGGCATTGCGGTGACCGGCACGATGGTGGTGACCACGGCGCTCGCCTTTTTCGTGGTGTGGAAATTGTGGCGCTGGCCGCTCGTCGCCGCTATCCCCTTCATCTGCCTGTTCCTCACCGTCGATCTCGCCTTCCTGGCCGCCAATCTGGTCAAGGTGCTCGAAGGCGGCTGGGTGCCGCTCGGTCTTGGCGGATTGTCGATGGTGGTGATGTGGACATGGGTGCGCGGCACCGACCTTCTCGGCAAGAAGACCCATCGCGATTCGATTCCGACCGTCGATCTCATCCGCATGATGGAAAAATCCAAGCCGACCCGCGTGCCGGGCACGGCGGTCTTCCTCACCGGCGATCCCAATGTCGCGCCGTCCGCGCTGATGCACAATCTCAAGCACAACAAGGTGCTGCACGAGCGCATCGTGATCATGAACGTCGTCACCAAGCCGACGCCGCGCGTCTCCGAAGCGAATCGCTTCGAAATAGAGAAGCTTTCGCATGATTTCATGCGCGTAACCCTCTATTTCGGCTTCATGGAAAGCCCGCGCGTGCCGGCCGCCATGGCTTTGATGCGCAAATGCGGGGTGAAATTCGACATCATGACCACGTCCTTCTTCCTCGGCAAAAGGACGCTGAAAACATCGCCGGTGTCCGGCATGCCGCCCTGGCAGGACAAGCTCTTCGTCAGCCTGTCGAAACAGGCGACCAATGCCACGGACTTCTTCTCGATCCCGTCGGATCGCGTGGTGGAGATGGGCGCGCAGGTGACGATTTGAGGGTTGCCTGACGCGCAAGGCGCGTCAGGCAACCCTCGGCATCTGTTCGGCCATGGCGTATCATGAGATGGACGCCCGACGACGCGGCATGGTCTTCGCTCCTGCCGGTCGTAATCCTACGCTCGCCTCCCGCGCGCGAATGGCCGCAATACCGCCCGAAACGGCCGAAACTCCGGCGGAGCTATCCAGCGAATCATGAACTTTGCGGACGTCGTCCGCCGCACGCCTCCTCGATTGCCGTCGCAGCGGAGAGTCTCTTCCGTCTTGTGCGCGGCGCTGGAATGTGAAACCTCCGGTGAGAGTTGGTGACAAATGCGCGTTCTGCTCATTGAAGACGATGCGATGATTGGCAAGGGCTTGGTCACGGCGCTTTCCGCCGCGGGAATGTCGGTCGACTGGGTCCGCGACGGCGCGCAGGCCGAGGTGGCCTTGCGCGACGAAGGCTATGCGATCGTGCTGCTCGATATGGGATTGCCGCGCGCCGATGGGTTCGAGGTTCTGAAGGCGGGCCGGCGCGAAGGCATAGACACGCCCGTGCTCATTATCACCGCGCGCGATCATATCGACGACCGCGTCGCCGGGCTCGATCTCGGCGCCGACGATTATCTCGTCAAGCCGTTCGAGACGCGCGAACTGCTGGCGCGCATGCGCGCGCTGATCCGGCGCCGAGCCGGTCAGGCCACGGCTCTACTGGCCACAGGCGCGTTGGAGCTCAACACCGAGACCCATGAAATGTCCTACGAAAAGGTGACAGAGGTGCTGCCAGCGCGGGAATACGCCCTGATGCACGCGCTGCTCGAAAGGCCGGGACGAATCCTTTCCCGCGCTCAGATCGAAGAGCGCATTTACGGATGGGGCGAGGAAGTCGAGAGCAACGCCGTCGACGTCCTGATTCATTCGATCCGGCGCAAGTTCGGAAAGGCCGTCATCCTTAATGTCCGGGGCGCGGGATGGATGGTCCCGAAGTCATGACCAACTCCCTGCGCCGCGCCGCTCTGATCTGGATGACCGGACTGCTGACGATCGTCGGCCTCGCCGCGATCCTCGTCGCCTATGTTTACGCCCGCGGCGAGGCAGCGGAATTTTTTGACGGCCAGCTCCGGCAGATTGCGCTGAACGCCGGGACGGGCCTGTCGCCGGCGGCGGGTCCGGCGGCCGCGGACCAGGATCCCGAGGATCGCTTCGCGATCACGATCTGGGACGGAGCCGGCCGCATGATCCATCAATCCATGCCGGATGTCCGGATTCCACGCCAGGCCAAGCCGGGCTTCACCAATGCCTCGGCCGGCGGCGAATCGTGGCGGGTCTATATGGTCGGCGACCAGGCCCGGACTGTGCAGGTCGCCCAGCGGGAGACGGTTCGCGCCGAAATCGCGGACAGCGCGGCGCTCGGCGCGGCCACGCCGATCCTCATTGTCATTCCGCTTTCGTGGCTGGTGGTGGGATGGGCGATGAACCGCATGATCGGGCGGCTGAACGACCTCGCCGCAAAAATCGCGGCGCGCAGCGCGACTGCGACCGAGCAAATCCCGCTTGCCGGCGTTCCCACCGAAGTGAAGCCGCTCGTGGAAAGCATGAACGGACTCATCGGGCGCCTTCAGGCTGCAACCGAGGCGAAGAAGCGATTTCTCGCCGACGCCGCGCATGAACTGCGCACCCCGCTCGCCGCCATGCAAATCCAGGTCGAGAATCTCGCCGGCGTCCGCGGCGCGGGTCAAGACGAGCGCGTGGCCACGCTCGCCGCGGGGGTGAAGCGCGCGGGCGCGTTGGTCAATCAACTTCTTGACCTCGCTCGGCTCGACGAACCTCCGCCCGCCAGGAGCGAGACGTTCGACCTGCGCGCGCTTCTGCTCGACGGCGTCGCCGACTGCGCGCCGCTGGCGCAAGACAAAGACCTGGACATTGGAATCGAATTCGCCGCCGACGCCATGGTTCAGGGCGTCGAGCGGGACGTCCGCGCCCTATTCGCGAGCCTGATCGACAATGCGACACGCTACACGCCCGCCGGCGGAAGGATCGATGTCGCGCTCGTTCGCCGCGATAACCGCCCCGTGGTCGAAATCGTCGATACGGGGCCAGGTCTGCCCAAGGGCGCCGAAACCCGTATTTTCGATCGCTTCTATCGAGGCGCTCCCCAGGATACGGAAGGGACGGGCCTCGGTCTGGCGATCACGCGCCGGATCGCCGAACGTCATGGGTTCGAACTGACCGTCGAAAACCGTTCGGACGGCACGAGCGGCGTCATCGCGCGGGTCGTCCTCCCGCGCGACGCCGTCCGCCCCGGCGGCGCCTAATTCGCCCCTAATTCTTCTGTCGCACAATCATCCGGATGCGAGACATTCGCGCAGCTGCGGCCAAGCGCCGCAAATGGCCGGAGGCCACTGGAGAAAATAATGAACCTGACATCAAAAAGGCTGGGCCTGATTGGCGGGATCGCAGTTTTGTTGACGCTTGCGCCGCCGGCGTTCGCCTTTACCGGACAGAAATTGGCTGGAGAGGCGAAGGTTGGCATCCGGGAGGCGCGCGCCATCGCCCTGAAAGCGCATCCCGGCGCGATCACGGATGAAGAGCTCGAGCGTGAGCGCGGAGGCAGCGGTCTGCGCTATTCCTTCGACATCAGGCGCGGCGCCGTGACCCAGGAGGTCGGCGTGGACGCCAGGACCGGCAAGGTTCTGGAAAACGACCGTGAAGGCCCCCATCCGGACTGAGTTCGACGCGACATGTCCGGCCTGCCTTCGCCGCGCGCGGCGAAGGCAGGCCAAGGAATTCATGAGGCATTCCATGAATGAGGCCCGAAAAGCGGCGCTGAGCAAGGTTCCCGAGGTCACGCTCGGCTTCTGGATCATCAAGGTTCTTGCGACGACGCTCGGAGAAACCGGCGGCGACGCCGTCACCATGTCGATGAACCTCGGCTATGCCGTCGGCACGATGATTTTTTCCGTGATTTTCGTTCTGGCCGTGACCGCCCAGGTTCGCGAAAGCCGCTTCAACCCCTACCTCTACTGGCTGACGATCGTCGCCACCACCACAGTCGGCACGACTTTTGCCGATTTTGCCGACCGGTCGCTCGGGATCGGCTATGCCGGCGGTTCGTCGCTGCTGCTCGCGCTGCTCGTGAGCTCGCTGGCCGTGTGGCGCTGGGCGGAGGGTAGCGTCTCGGTCGAAACGGTGACGACGCCACGGGTCGAGGCCTTCTACTGGACGACCATCCTGTTTTCGCAGACGCTTGGCACGGCCCTCGGCGACTGGATGGCCGACACCAACGGCTTGGGTTTCGGCGGCGGCGCACTGGTTTTCGGCGCCGCGATTCTCATGACCGCCGCGCTCTATTATTTCACCAGCATTTCGCGCGTCGCGCTTTTCTGGGGCGCCTTCATCCTGACCCGGCCACTTGGCGCCACGGTCGGCGATCTTCTGGACAAGCCGCACGCGCTCGGGGGACTGGCCTTGAGCCGCTATTATGCTTCCGCCGTGCTCGTCGTCGCCATCCTTGCCCTGATCGTCGTCTTCCCCCAGCGCGCGGGAACGCATCCGTCGACACAAACGACATCGTGACCGGCAGAAGTTGGCAAAAGCGGGCGCCAGCGCCGAAGCGGAAATGGCCGGAGTGACGCTGAATGCGGAAATTCCGTGAACCGCACGAATCCATGCTCGCAACCGGAACCGGATTTATGGCGCCTGGCAACTGGTGAGCATGATCGAGGGCGGTTCGCTTCCTCTCCTTGCGCCTGCGCAGCGGGGCGTCCTTGCCTATTTAAGGCGCGTCCCGCCAAGTTCCTGAAGGATCGGACAATTTGGCGTGGCGTCGCCGGGGCATGCGTTGACCAGCGCGCGCAATGTCGCAATCATCGCCTGCGCTTCGGCCACGCGCTGCTCAAGATCCTCGACGTGCGTCATGGCGATGCGCCGAACCTCGCTGCTTGGACGGGTTTCGTCCCGCCATAATGCGAGAAGGTCGCCAATTTCCTCGATCGAAAAGCCGAGTTTGCGAGCGCGTCGAATGAACCTGAGGTCATGGACGTCGCGCTCGCCATAATCACGATAGGAATTTGCGCGCCGCGCGGCCGGGCGCAACAGCCCAATCGCCTCGTAATGACGGATCATTTTGGCCGAGACGCCGGTCTCATTCGCCGCCAGACCAATATTCATCGCCATCCCCTTGACCTTCCAACCATGGGAAGGTGTACGCTTTCAACTAAGACTTGGGAAGGACCTTGGTGATGGGCGAAGAAACCACGCACGCGCATGACCATCCCGGTCATGCCGCTCATTCGCATCAGGCGGCCGCGCATCGGGAAGGAACGAAGGATCCTGTCTGCGGGATGTCGGTCGATCCACAAAAGGCGCTGAGCGCCGTTCACGGCGGCGCGACCTATTATTTTTGCGCCGAAGGATGCCGCGGGAAATTCATCGCGGATCCGACGCAATACGCGCGGCCGGATGCGAACAAGGGGACGGCCCAAGCAGTTCCCAAGGGAACGATCCATACCTGTCCCATGCACCCGGAAATCCGGCAGGCCGGTCCCGGCAACTGCCCGATTTGCGGGATGACGCTGGAGCCCATCGTCGCGACGGCGGAAACCGGCCCCAGTCCCGAACTCAAGGACATGACGCTCCGGTTCTGGCTCGGCCTGGCGATCGCTTTGCCCATTTTCCTCCTCGAAATGGGCGGGCATCTGTTTAACCTCGACCGTTTCATCAGCCGCTCGACCTCGAACTGGGTTCAGCTTGTTCTCGCCACGCCCGTCGTGCTTTGGGCCGGCTGGCCCTTTTTCGTGCGCGCCGCCAAGTCGCTCGTCACGCGCCAGCTCAATATGTTCACCCTGATCGCCATGGGCACGGGCATCGCCTGGACCTATAGCGTCGCCGCGACCGTCGCCCCGGAAATCTTCCCGGCGGCTTTCCGAGGTCCCGATGGTTCGGTGGCGGTCTATTTCGAGGCGGCGGCGGTCATCACCGTGCTGGTGCTGCTCGGGCAAGTGCTCGAATTGAGGGCGCGGGAGACCACCAGCGGCGCCATTCGCGCCTTGCTCGATCTGGCGCCGAAAACGGCGCGCCGCATCAAGGCGGACGGCGGCGAAGAGGAAATCGGGCTCGACGCCGTTGAAGTCGGCGATCGGCTGCGGGTGCGACCCGGTGAAAAAGTTCCTGCGGACGCGATCGTCCTGGAAGGGCGCAGCGCCATGGATGAATCCATGGTCACCGGCGAATCCATGCCGGTCACCAAGGAGGCCGGCGCCCGGGTGATCGGCGGCACGATCAACCAGAGCGGCGGCCTCGTCGTTCAGGCCGAAAGGGTCGGCCGCGACACCATGCTTTCGCAGATCGTTCAACTCGTGGCGGCAGCGCAGCGCAGCCGGGCGCCGATCCAGCGTCTTGCCGACGAGGTTTCCGGATGGTTCGTTCCGGCGGTCATTGGCGTCGCGGTTCTCGCCTTCGCCGCCTGGTCGATCTTCGGTCCGGAACCCCGCTTTTCTTATGGTCTGATCGCCGCCGTGGCGGTTCTCATCGTCGCCTGCCCCTGCGCGCTCGGCCTCGCCACGCCCATGTCGATCATGGTCGGCGTCGGCCGCGGCGCCCGGGCCGGCGTGCTGATCAAGAACGCCGAGGCGCTGGAGCGCATGGAGAAGGTCGATACGCTCGTCATCGACAAGACCGGGACGCTGACGGAAGGCAAGCCGGCGGTGACCTCGATTGCCGCGGCGCGGGGCTTTGGCGAGGCGGATGTGCTCCGACTGGCCGCCTCCGTGGAGCGGGCGAGCGAACATCCGCTGGCGCGCGCGATCGTCGCGGCCGCCGAGGCGCGCGAATTGGAGCTCGCCCCCGTCGAGGGCTTCAATTCCCCCACCGGCCGCGGCGCGCTGGGGACGGTCGAGGGCCGCCACGTCCTTCTCGGCAACGCCCGTTTCCTTGAAGAACAAGGGATCTTAACCGAAAGCGTGGCTGCGCAGGCGGACCGGCTTCGCGAGGACGGCGCGACCGCGATCTTCGTTGGCGTTGACGGACGCGTTGCGGGCGTTTTCGCCATCGCCGACCCGGTCAAGGCCTCGACGCCTTCCGCCTTGGCGGCGCTCAAGGAAGACGGCGTCAAGGTGGTGATGCTGACTGGCGACAATTGGACAACCGCTAAAGCCGTGGCGCGCCGGCTCGGCATCGACGATGTCGAGGCGGAGGTTCTGCCGGACAAAAAGAGCCTGATCGTCCAGCGCCTCAAGGAGGCGGGAAGGGTCGTCGCCATGGCGGGCGACGGCGTGAACGACGCGCCCGCTCTGGCTTCCGCCGATGTCGGAATCGCGATGGGAACAGGGACGGACGTCGCGATGGAGAGCGCGGGCGTGACGCTGCTCAAAGGCGATTTAACGGGCATCGTGCGCGCGCGTCGGCTTTCGCAGGCGACGATGAGCAACATAAGGCAGAATCTGTTCTTCGCCTTCGTCTACAATGCGCTTGGCGTCCCGGTCGCCGCCGGCGTCCTGTATCCCTTCTTTGGAATTCTGCTTTCGCCGATCATCGCCGCGGCGGCGATGTCGCTGTCTTCGGTCAGCGTGATCGCCAACGCAGCTCGTTTGAGAACGACTAAGCTGTGACCTTCAAAATGGACGCGCGCCTGCTCCGCGCGTTGAAAACCTGTTCAACCACATCGGTTGATGATAATATTGCGCCTCGCACTGGAAGCGTTCTGGATGATGAGCTGGCTTCGCGTCGTTTTCTCGGTCTTCGCACTTTGCGGCCTGCTGGTCGCGAACGGAGCCATGGCGGCCAAAGCGCATCATTGCTGTCCGCCCATGGCGGCCGAATCGACGATGCATCATCATCATGGGCAGAGCGACGACCATAGCGCGATTCCCAAATGCTGCGCTCTGGGTCTTTGCGCCGCTCCGGCGCCGCTCGCTGCAACTCAAGCCTTTGCGCCGGCGCCACGCATCGCTTTGCCCGTATTGTTCCCGTTGTTCCGCCTCGCCGGCCTTTTAAGTCTGCCCGCGTCTCCGGCCCTCCGCCCCCCCATCGCCTGACGCCGTGAAACTGGATCGCCATTCGCCCTGAAGGGCGAATGGCGTCCGCGCGATGTCACGCGAAGGCCGCGCTCCGGCCAGGAGATCTTCAAATCATGTCACCCAAGGCTCGTTTCGCGGGCGCGCTTGCGCTCGTCGGCGGCTGCGCCCTTGCGGCGTTCGCCGCGCCCTCGCTCGTCTCGCGACTGGCCTTTTCGGCCGCCGCGCAAATGCAGGACGACCCGATTCTGTTCTATCGCGACCCGATGGGCGGGGCCGAACTGTCCAGGAGCCCGAAGAAGGACGGTATGGGCATGGATTTCCTGCCCGTGCGCGCGGCAGACATCGCGAAGCTGCTCCCGCCGATCGGAGCGCCGGCGAAAGCCGCGCCTGAGGCGGGGCATGAGAAGACGGCCGGGAAACACATCCTCTATTACCGGAACCCGATGGGTCTCCCCGACATTTCGCCAACGCCGAAGAAGGATTCGATGGGCATGGATTACGTGCCCGTCTATGAGGGCGAGGATCAGGAGTCCTCCGCCATCACATTGTCGCCGGGCAAGGTGCAGCGCACCGGCGTGCGCTCCGAGGCGGCCAAGCTGCAAGCGGTCGTTTCCGGCATTCGCGCCCCGGGAACGATCCAACTTGACGAACGCCGCGTCACGATCGTGGCGACCCGCTCGACCGCCTTCATCGAGAAGGTGGCCAATGTGACGACCGGCGATTTGGTCAGGAAAGGCCAGACGCTTTTCAGGTTTTATTCGCCCGAGATCGCCGCGGCGGCCGCACAATATTTCGCCAATCGGGACTATGTCGGCGCGCGCATGCGACTGGATGTTTTGAACGCTCCGGCGAATTTCATCGCCGAGATCGAACGCTCACACAAGGTTCCGCTGAGCGTGGATTGGCCAGCGCCGCGCGACGGCCTCGTGTTCGAACGCACGGCGGTGGACGGGATGAAAGCCGACGCGGGACAGGAGCTTTTCAAGATCGTCGATCTGTCCGTCGTCTGGGCCTTGGTCGATGTGTCCGAGCAAGATTATCCGAGGATCAGGCCGGGAGAGGCGGCGTCGATCCATGTGCGGGGCATGCCCGGCCGCGTTTTCTCCGGCAAGGTCAGCCTGGTCTATCCGAAGATCAACCGCGAGACGCGCACCGCGCGCGTGCGGATCGAATTGCAGAATCCAGACCTCGTGTTACGGCCCGACATGTATGTCGACGCCGAAATCGCGGCGGGAGACGGCGCCAAGGTCGTGACGGTTCCCGAAAGCGCCGTCATCGACTCCGGAACGAAAAAGCTCGTGCTCCTCGATCTGGGAGACGGCCGCTTTGAGCCTCGCCAGGTCAAGACCGGGATGCATGGCGAGGGCATGGTCGAAATCCGTCGGGGCGTTTCCGAAGGCGACAAGGTCGTTACTTCCGCCAATTTCCTGATTGACGCGGAGAGCAATCTCAAGGCGGCGGTGAAGGGCCTCGATCCGGCGGAGGCGTCGAAATGATCGGCCGTCTCATTTCCTGGTCGGCGCGCAATCTTTTCCTGATTTTCATCGGGATGGTCTTTGTCGTCGCCGCCGGCGTCCTGGCGCTTCGCACGTTGCCGCTCGACGCGCTTCCCGATCTCTCGGACGTTCAGGTCATCGTATATACCGAATATCCGGGGCAGGCGCCGCAGGTCGTCGAGGATCAGGTCACCTATCCGCTCGCCAGCGCCATGCTCACAGCGCCACGTTCGAAAGTCGTGCGCGGCTTCTCCTTCTTCGGCGTGTCCTTCGTCTACATCATTTTCGAGGATGGAACCGACCTCTACTGGGCGCGCTCGCGCGTGCTCGAATATCTCTCCGCCGCGGGCAAACAGCTGCCAGCCGGCGTCACGCCGGTGCTGGGTCCGGACGCGACCGGCGTCGGCTGGGTCTATCAATATGCCGTCGTCGCCAAGGAAATGACGCTCGCCGAACTGCGTTCGCTTCAGGACTGGACCATTCGCTATGGCCTCGCCAAGGCCGAGGGAGTGGCCGAGGTCGCGAGCGTTGGCGGCTTCGTCAAGCAATATAATGTCGTCGTCGATCCGCGCCGCTTGCAGGAACTCGGCATTCCGCTGCAAAAGCTGCGGGACGCCATCCGCACCAGCAACACGGATGTTGGCGGCCGTACGGTTGAGCTTTCCGAATTCGAATTCGTGGTGCGCGGGCGGGGCTATCTACGAGGAGTTTCCGACCTCGAAAATATCGTCCTGCGCTCGGACAACGGCACGCCGCTGCGGCTCAAGGACGTGGCGCGGGTCGAGATCGGTCCCGACGAGCGGCGTGGTGTCACCGAACTCAACGGCGATGGCGAAGTGGCGAGCGGCATCGCCATCCAGCGCTTCGGCGCCAATGCGCTCACCGTCATCGACAACGTCAAGGCGGCCCTCGCGCGGATGGCGTCGAGCCTGCCCAAGAGCGTCGAAATCATTCCCGTTTACGACCGCTCGCAGCTTATCGACGCGGCGATCGAGACGCTGAAACACACGCTCGCCGAGGAAAGCCTCATCGTCGCTTTCGTCTGCGTGATTTTCCTGCTCCATGTGCGCAGCGCTCTCGTCGCGATCATCATGCTGCCGGTCGGCGTGCTCATGGCCTTCGCGGCGATGAAGACGCTCGGTCTCGGCGCCAACATCATGAGCCTCGGCGGCATCGCCATCGCCATCGGGGCGATGGTGGACGCAGCGATCGTGATGATCGAGAACGCCCACAAACATCTTGAGCGCGCGCCGCCTGGCAAGCCAAGGCTCGACATCCTGATCGAGGCCGCTACGGAAGTGGGTCCGGCGCTTTTTTTCAGCCTTCTGGTCATCACCGCCGCCTTCCTGCCGATCTTTGCTCTGGAGGCGCAGGAAGGGCGGCTGTTCCGCCCGCTCGCCTATACGAAGACCTTTTCGATGGCGGCG
Source organism: Candidatus Rhodoblastus alkanivorans (assembly GCF_022760755.1). Lineage (NCBI taxonomy): Bacteria > Pseudomonadati > Pseudomonadota > Alphaproteobacteria > Hyphomicrobiales > Rhodoblastaceae > Rhodoblastus > Candidatus Rhodoblastus alkanivorans. The sequence goes on along the minus strand of NZ_JAIVFP010000001.1, from coordinate 1,067,675 downwards.
GCGGCGATCCTGTCGATCACGCTCGTTCCCGCCTTGATGGTGATTTTCGTGCGCGGAAAGATCATTCCCGAGCACAAAAACCCGCTCAACAAATTGCTGATCTGGCTCTATCGGCCGGTGATCCAGACGGTCCTGCGCGCCAGGGTGTTAACTGTCCTGGTCGCGTTGGCCGCGCTCGCCGCGACCGTGTGGCCTGCGCGCCAGATCGGCAGCGAGTTCATGCCGACGCTCAACGAAGGCACGCTGCTTTACATGCCCACGACCTTGCCCGGCCTCTCGGTCACCAAGGCGGCAGAACTTCTCCAGACGCAGGACCAGATCATCAAGAGCTTCCCCGAAGTGCGATCCGTCTTCGGCAAGGCCGGGCGCGCCGCGACCGCGACCGACCCCGCGCCGATGGAAATGTTCGAGACAGTGATCCAGTTGAAGCCGAAGGAGCAATGGCCCGCCGGCCTGACGATCGACAAGCTGATCGCCAAAATGGACGCGGCGCTCCAGTTTCCCGGCGTCTCCAACGCCTGGACCATGCCGATCAAGGGCCGCCTGGACATGCTTTCGACCGGCATTCGCACACCGGTAGGCGTCAAGATCTTCGGCCGCGACCTGAATGAGATCGAGGCCCTCGCTCGTCAGGTTGAATCGGTGGTCAGAAAGGTTCCAGGCACGTCGAGCGCCTATGCGGAACGGATCATAGGCGGCTATTACCTCGATATCGTCCCGGATCGGGCGGCGCTGGCGCAATATGGCCTGACGATTGGCGACCTGCAGGAGGTCATCGCCACCGCCCTCGGCGGCGAGACCGTCACGACCACGGTAGAGGGGCGCGAGCGCTATGGCGTCAATATCCGCTATCCGCGCGATTTCCGCTCCTCGCCGCAAGAGATCGCCCGCGACGTGCTTGTTCCGCTGCCGGCCGGCGGCACGGCGCCTCTCGGCCAGGTCGCCAAGATCCAACTCGTTCGCGGGCCGACCGCGATCCGCACCGAGAACGGCCAGCTCGCGGCCTATGTCTATGTCGATGTCCGCGACCGCGATATCGGCTCCTATGTCGCCGAGGCGCGCCAGGCGGTGGCGAATTCGGTCAAATTCCCGCCGGGCTATTACGTCGCCTGGAGCGGGCAGTTCGAATATATGGAGCGCGCCGCGGCGAGGATGCGTGTGGTCGTGCCGATCACGCTGCTCATCATTTTCCTGCTCCTCTATCTCAACTTCAGGCGATTGACCGAGACGCTGATTGTAATGACGTCGCTCCCCTTCGCGCTGGTCGGCGGCGTCTGGCTGATGTGGCTCATGGGGTTCAACATGTCGGTCGCGGTCGCGGTAGGCTTCATCGCGCTTGCCGGCGTCGCCGCCGAAACCGGCGTGGTGATGTTGATCTATCTCGACCAGGCTATGGCGGAGGTCGCGGCCGAACGCGCCGAGGCGGCCCAGCCGTTCACCCGCGCCGATTTGCACGACGCGATCATGCGCGGCGCAGTCGAGCGCGTGCGTCCGAAAATGATGACGGTCGCCGCCATCATGGCCGGCCTCGTGCCAATTCTTTGGAGCACGGGCGCGGGCTCGGAAGTCATGCAGCGGATCGCCGTGCCGATGATCGGCGGCATGACGTCCTCCACGCTCCTGACACTCGTCGTCATCCCCGCCATCTACGCCCTCATGAAGGGGGTTGGGCTGCCGCGCGAACGCGCGGCGGCGAAAGCGGCCGACCAAACGCCCTCTCACGTTCCGCCAGTCGAATCCTCGGCCGCCGAATAGGCCGACTATCAGGAGACCGCATATGCAATCGAAGCTTTGTCATCGCCGGACCGCATTCGCCAGGACGATCTGCGCCGTAGCGACGATTCTGATCGGCGCCGTCGCCACGTCCGTCGCCGCATCAACCGCCGGCGCGATTGTCGTCGCGCAAGCCGACGAACCAACCGGACAGGGAACCCTGAACACGATCGACACGAAGGCGCGCAAGCTCAACATCACCCATGGGCCGATCGCCGCGCTGAATTGGCCGGGAATGACCATGAATTTCGGCGTCGCGCCGGGAATCGATCTCGGCTCGCTCAAGCCCGGCTCAAAGATCTCCTTCACCTTGAATCGCGGCGTCGACGGCGTCTACGTCATCGACGCAATCAGAACAGACGAATGAGCGGACGACGCCATCGGGACGCGCCCGTCGCGGGCGAGACAAAGGGAGAAACGCCATGACGGGTTTCGAAGGAATGATGAGCGGCGGCGCGATGTGGGGAATGGGTCTGTTTTGGCTGTTGATCCTCGTCGTCATCGTTCTGGCTATCGCCGCGCTGATCAAATATTTGCGCCGCTGACCACGAACGGCGCGGCGTCAGGTCGACGACGCGCAAATCCACATGAAGGAGGAAATAATGATAGCAAGACATCAACTCCGGTATCTCGCTCCCGTGTTGCTTTATTGCGCGCTGATCTCGGGCGCGTCCGCTCACGCGCATCTCAAGAGCGCCAGTCCGGCGCCGGATTCGATCGTTGCCGCGGGGCCGCAAGAAGTGCGCATCGCGTTCAGCGAGGCCGTCGAGCCAAGCATGTCGGCCATCGAGATCGTCGGCGCTAAGGGGCCGGTCGCCACGGCGGGCAAAGCCTATGTCGATCAGGCTGCTCCTGCGACGCTCGTCGTCAAGCTTTCCCAGCCTTTGCCGCCCGGCGCCTATGAAACACGATGGCGTTGCGTCAGCAATGACACCCATGTGATGCGGGGGAGCTATCATTTCGAAGTGCGCCCATGAGCGACGCCCTGTTCGCAATTCTCGCGGCGGCGCGATGGGCGCAGTTCTTTTCGCTTTTCGTTCTGTTCGGCGTCGTTCTGTTCCCGTTCTATGTCACGCGCGCGGCCCCGGCGCCTTGCGGCGAACGGTTGGCTTCATCGACGCGGCGGGCAATCGCGGTCGCGGGGACGGTTCAGCCGCTATCGCTGCTGGCCTGGGTGGCGACATCGATCGCAAGCATGGGCGACGGCTGGATCAGTGTAGGCGACCCCGGTTTTGTGAAGGCCTTTTTTCTCGAAGCCAGCTTCGGACGCCTGTGGCTGGCCCGTCTTCTGTTGACCGCGCTTCTTGTAGGCGCGTTGGTCTTGGCGAGAAGGCGCTTGCCGGCCCGCAATGCGGCGACCGGCATCGTGCTTGTTCTCGTCGGCGCGCTGCTGGTCAGTCAGGCGGGAATCGGTCATCCGGCGGCGCTGCCCGACAAGGTGAGGCCGTTCGTTATTGCCGGCTATTCGCTGCACCTCCTCGGCGGCGCGGCGTGGATCGGTGGGCTTTGGCCGTTGCGCACAATATTGGCTGAAGCGAAACACGACGATCGCGTCCGTCCCTATGTTCAGTTCGCGCTGGGACGTTTCGCGACCATGGCGACCGGCGCCGTTGCGCTGGTCCTTGTCGGCGCCGCCCTCAATATCCAACCGGAGGTTGCGGCCCTGAACCCGTCGGACCTCACTGCTTGGGGGTGGTGCGTTGTGTCCAAAGTCGTGCTGTTCGGCGCGCTGATCGCAATCGCTTACCGCAACCGCTTCGTGCTGACGCCCTTGCTTGGCGCCCGCCGGAAAGAAGCGACGAAGGATTTGCTTCGCCATGTTGTCGTCGATCAGGGCCTGGCGGCGGTCGTCCTCGCCGTGGCCGCCTTCATGGGCGTCACATCGCCGACCGGATAGTCGAAATCGAGAGCGGGCGCGGGCGATCGATTGGCTGCGTTGCGCCGCCAAATTCCGGAATCCAGCGAATTCAGCCTGCGGCACTGCATACGCCTCGCAATTTGGACGACATCTGGCCATTGCGTGATCGAAACCCGGCGGTTCCTTCACGATTTGAGCGCGTCGCGCCGGCGGCGGTATTCTTCCTCGTCAATCTCGCCCCGCGCGAAACGTTCATCGAGAATCTCGCGCGGCGTCTTGTCGTCGGGCGACGGAAGCCGCCTTCCGCCACCGCCTTTCGATGCAAAGGCGCTTACCGCCCAAACGGCCGCGGCAAGAATAACGATCAAAAATATCGGCCCAATCCACATGACGCCGAAGCCTCCGCCCGAATTCCACGACATCCATCCGTTATGCCACATCATGTCATTCCCCTTGCATATCGCCCGGCGACGCTTGAGCGTTCAGCATCTCCTTGAGTCGGCCCCGAAACTTTTGTCGCGGCGGATTTTGCAGATCTTCAAGGGCGACGTGCGTCGCGTATTCGACAATCGGCGTCCCGCCGTCGACAGGAACGAGCGGCGTCACGGCAAAGTCCACAGCGTTTCGCTAACGCCCGTCGCCGCCCATCATTCCCGGCCCCATCATGCCGCCGTCCATCATGTGGCGGTAGCGCTCAGGCTTAGAACCTTCGCCGCCCTGACGGCGCCCATCTCCTGCCTTGCCGGGCAGACGGTGTCCGTTTCTTGCGAAAGCGCGGCCAAAAGCGTTTCTCGGCCCGCCGCCTTGAGGATTGATATGGCAGCTGCCGCAAGGCAAATTGGTTTGCCGGGCATAGATTGGACGCGCTTCCGCGGGCGGGGGCGCCGCCAAAGCGACGAGCGCGACGACAAACGACGCTCCAACGAAGACTGAGCCGCAGGCCCGGGCCTTTGTCGTCGAAGATCCGACGACGCGCATTTTCGCTTTCTCCGTATTCGGCCGCCATAGCCTTCCGCGGTCGTATCGGCGCCTCGCGCCCTTCGCGTGCGGCCTATTCGCTTTCACTTCTTCGGTGTAAAGCGATAGGCCTCGTGGCAAGCGACGCAAAACTGCAGCGCCTCCCCCAATTTCGCGCTGACGACCGTCGCGTCCGAACCCGAATCTGCCGCTTGCGCGATCGCGTCGAACGACATATGCGATTGGCGTCCCAGCCCGCGAAAATCTTCGGGCAGCTCCATCATGATCTGCTTGGGCATCCCCTCAAACGCCTTCAGGCCCGACGTGCGCGCCGCGGCTGCAACGGCTTTGAAATCGTGCTTGCCGGCAGCTTCGGCCACGCCCTGCGCCGCCGCCAGCATTGTGCGCATTTCAGCAAGAACAAAAATGCGCGTGGCGGGCGTGACGGGAACAGCCTGGCGATCGTCCGCCGCGACGGGGCTCACCGGCCGTATTTGCTCGGCGGGCGTCGCCATCTGCGCGAAAGCGATCCCGGCGAGGCAACAAACCGTCGTCGCGGCTAACGCGGCAACGTTCAGGCGCATAGCTCGGTCCTTTCGAGACGCGTCGAATATCGCCCAAGGCTTTCTTCCTTCGAGTGAACAAGCAGATAGCCGCAGGCGTCAATGAGCTGTGCCGACCTTCGGCGCATGCAACGCCATCTCTTGCGCGGAAATCGACGGCGCGTTGAATGGGACAAATGACGCCGATGACTCGCACAGCGGGATTGCGCCGCTGTGCGATGGCCGCAACGAGAATCCAATGAGGCGGCGATGTTCATGGCTTTCCCATCGCTCGGATCCGGAGCGGAATCTCTGCCCTCTCATCAATATCCGCTATGGTGCAAACTTGCCGTTGAACCTACAACGGCTCAAGCCCCTTAACCGTTCCTTCGGCGTATGACCGCTCACCGCTTTTCGCGGACCGCGACGATTCCAATGACGAATTTCCGCCTTGGGTCATGATGAGACCATCGCCGGTGACGGCGGCTCCGGCGGCAACGAGCCGAATGCAGGCGTCGATCCAGGGCGCCCGGCGTGTAATTTTCACCGTTCGCTGCCCTGCGAGAGCGGGTATGCCGCTTTATTCCGTGAACACGATCGTCTTGCGGCCGTTGATCAGCACGCGGCTTTCGATATGGTAGCGCACGGCGCGGGCCAACACCCGGCGCTCGATGTCGCGGCCCTTGCGGATCAGATCGTCCGGCGTTTGATGATGCGAAATGCGCTCGACGTCCTGCTCGATGATCGGCCCCTCGTCGAGGTCCGAGGTCACATAATGGGCGGTCGCGCCGATGACCTTCACGCCGCGCGCGTGCGCCTGGTGATAGGGCTTCGAGCCTTTGAAACTCGGCAGGAAGGAATGGTGGATGTTGATGCAGCGCCCGGAGAGTTTCGCGGCGAGGCCGTCGGACAATATCTGCATATAGCGGGCGAGCACAACCAGCTCCGCGCCGCTCTCCTGGACCAGGGCCCAGATCTCGGCCTCCTGCTCCATCTTGGTTTCGCGGGTGACCGGCAGATAATGGAAGGGAATCGTTCCGAAATCGAGATGGGGATAGGCCTCTCGGGGGTAATTGGCGACGATGGCGACAATGTCGATCTGCAGGTCGTCGATGCGCCAGCGGTAGAGCAGATCGGCCAGGCAATGGTCGAATTTCGAGACCAGAATCATCACCTTCGGTCGCCGCCAGGCCGCGCAAAGGGTCCATTTCATGCCGAATTCCTCGGCAAGCTCCGTGAAGCTGGCGCGCCAGGCTTCGACGTCGGCGTCGGCGCACACCGGATTGAACTCGATGCGCATGAAGAACTGATTCGTTTCGAATTCGTCGAACTGGCGCGAATCGCCGATGTTGAAACCCGCCTGGAAAATATGGCCGGCGACGCGCGCGACGATGCCGGGACGGTTCTGGCAGGTCAGCAGCAGGCGATAATGCTCTCCGCCCGGCGCGGGCGGAAGCGGCGGCTCCGCGCATAGTCCGGTTTGGGATTTCTTGCCGGATTGCGATTTGCGGCCGGCCTGAGCGGGCTTGGAACGGAGCGTGGAAGGCATGACCAGTTTTCACAACGGCCCCCCGGCGCATGGCCGGGCGGGCGATTCCGCTGTGTAGCCCGTGTGGGGCGAAAAGTCGATGCGGCGCGGCGACTTAGGGGCGCGCGGCGCGGACCTTGGCCAGAGCGTAAGCCGGGAGCAGGATCGGCGCGCGCCGGCCGCCCCGGTGATTCCACGAGTCCTCGTCGGTCGGCAGCAGCATGATGGCGGTCGCGCAGACCACGCCGCCGAAGGTGAAGCCGAAGCCGCCGAACAGCAGCGCCAGGCCCTGCAGCATGACGTCGGACCGCATCATGATTTCGCGGATTCCGCCGACATTGGAGACGAGAACCGCCCCGGCGCAGGCGAATCCGACCGCCCAGCCGAGCGCCCAATTGGCGATCATCAGCCGCACGAGATGGCTGGAAATTCCGCTCTTACGATTCTGACGCATGATGCAGTCCCCAGATTTCTGTTTGGTAATAATTTAGCGCAAAACAAATTTGGCGCCAGAACATAATTCATGCCTCTTGCGCGTCGAGCCGCAGGATTTGCGCGCTCCCGCCGAGCGCCGTTTCGGCCAGGCGCAGGATATGCGCATGATGGGTGAAAAGAATGGGCTGAATCGCCGCGCTCGCCGCCGCCAGCGCTCGGAATCCGGCCGCGACGCGCGAATCATCGAAACTCGCGAACAGATCGTCGCCAATAAAGGGCGGCGCCTCGGAGCGCGCGGCGTAATCTTCGAGAAAGGCGAGCCGCAAGGCCAGATAGAGCTGGTCGCGCGCGCCTTCGCTTAACCCATTGAGTTCGAGCTCCGCCCCGTCGGCGCGCCGCGCGCGCAGGCGAAGCTGGTCGTCCTCGCCGAAATTCTGGTCGAGCCCGGCGTAACGCCCTTCGGTCAGCGCCGAGAACAAGGCGCCGGCGCGGGCGAGCAGCGGATCCTTGCGTTCGGCGCGATGGCGCGCCAATCCGGCGTCAACCAGAAGCGCGGCGAGCTTCAGCGCCGCCCAGCGCCGCGCCTGCTCATGAATTTCCGCGCGCGCGCTCTCCCGGGCCAGGATCGCCGCTTCCGCGCCCATGCTGTCCTGCAGGCGCGCCCATTCGGCCTTTTTGGCGCTCTGCCCGGCATAGATTTCGCGCGCGCGGGTTTTGCGCTCCTCGCCCTGCCGGCCGATCTCGTCGATGCGAATTTGCGCGGCGTCGGCGTCGAAGCCCTCGATTTCGCGCGCCAGCGCCGCCTCCTCGAAACCATCGGCGACCAAGGCGAGGCTGGCGCGTTGAGTCCTGATCTCCTGCTCGACCGCCTCACGCGCGGAAAGGCGCGCGGCGAGCTGCTCCGGCTCGCCGTTCTGACCGAAGTCCTCGCAAAAGTTTCGGACCTCCCGCTCCACCAGGGCGCAGGCCTCCTCAGCCTGCCGCGCCGATTCCGCGCCCGCCTGCAGGTCGCGTTCGGCGCGGGCGCGCAAAGCGGACGTTTCGCGCGCCCGCAAGATTCTTTCGCGCAGCCGCGCGACCGCGGTTTCCGCCGGCCGCGCGGGAATGTCGCGGCCGCACAGCGCCAGCAGGGCGTCGAGGCTCTGTTCGAAGGCAAGGATGTCGTCGCGGATCGCGTCGACCCGCCGCGCCTTTTCCTCTTCGTCGGCCAGTTCAGCGGGCAGGCCGCGCCAGAGCGCGATCCGCGCCTGCGCCTCGTCGAATGTCGCGTCGGAATCGAGACGCAAACGCGCGAGCGCGTCGAGCCATTGATCGCGCCACAACGCTTCGTCATCGCCAAGCTTCCGGAGCTGGGCCTTGAGCCTGGCGATCCGCTCGGGCGCGTCGGCGAGGCGCGCGCGCGCCTCGCGCGAAACAGCTTGCGCCTTGGCGATTTCCTCGATTCGCGCGGCGATTCTGCGCGCAAGCGCGCCGGGGCCAAGCGGCAAGGACGGCAGGCCGCATGCGCCGGCCAGCGCCTCCAGCCCCGGCCTCGCCTCCTCCAGCGCCTGACGCAGCCCCTCGGCGCGGGCTTTTTCGCGCGCGAGATCATCGCGCGCCGCCAGCAGATTGTCAGCCTTGGCGCGCCAGGCCAGCATGTCGCGCGGTGCGGCCGGGGTCACGCCGCAGGCCTCCCAGGCGCGCGCCCAATCCTCCCGCGACCATACGCCTTCTTCGGCCAATTGGGCCAGCGCGGCGTCGGCGCGGTCTTTTTCCGTCTGTTGAAAAGCGATTTTTTCGCGTTCGGCTTCCGCCGCCGCGACCCGCGCGGCGCCGGAGAGCAGGATGTCGGCGCTGCGGTCGGCCTCGACCGCGAGCGCCTCGAACAGCCGGGCGCGGTCGTCGAGCCGGGCGGGATCGGCGCTGCTTCCGTCGGCGAACAGGCCGCGCAGGGAAGACCACGCTTCGTCGCGCCGGGCGCGGGCGGCGCGCAAATCGGCGAGACGGACGAGCGGGCCTTCCAGCTCCAGCTTGCGCAGCTGGGTCTCGGCGGCGGCGAGCCGCTCCCCCGCTTCCTCCGCCTTTCGCCGCGCCTCGGCCTCGCGCGCGCGAAAATCGTCGAAGGCGCGCGCCGCCTGTTCGATCGCGCCGGCGTCCGGGCTGGGGCGGCAGGCGAAAAGGTCTAGATCGGGCAGCGGCGGCGACAGCCGGCCCTGGGCCTCGGCAAGGGTGCGCGCCTCATCGGCGCAGGCGCGAGAAACGTCTTGCAGGCTGGCGTCGCGCCGTTCGATATCGCCGAAGGCGCGCAGCTTTTCCCGCAGCGCCTCGGCCTCGGGCAGGGCCTCGCCGTTCTGGGCGCCAAGGGCGGCGAGCCGGCTCTCCTCGTCGGCGAGATCGCGCTCCGGCTGCTGCTTGGTGGCCGCAAACTCCCTGCCGCGGCCGATCAGCTTTTCGGCGCGCAGCAAGGTCGCGGCGTCCGGCGCGGCGGCGCGCAGGCCTTCGATCGTCGCCAGCCCGCAAGCCTGCGCGCGCAGATCCAGTTGCTGCCGGGCGTCCCGGAGGGCCGTTTCCCGCCGGGGCAGGTCGGCGGCGGATTTCTCATAGGCGCCGCTGGCGCGAATCAGGTCCTCGATCGTCTGGCCTTGAGCGAGCAGATCGTTGTCCGGCTGCGCAGCCTCCACCTCCGCGCGCGCCGCCTCCCTGGTTTTGCGGGCTCGTTCCGCCGTTTCGCGGGCGCGGCCGCGGGCGGCCAGAAACTCCGCGAATTTCGCCGCCGCCTCCGGCGAAATGGCGGCGAGATCGGTGAAAAGCGCCGCCTCGGCCCGCAGCAGCGCCAGGCGCCGCAGGAGCGGCGCTGCCTTGCGCAGCCGCTCCAACCGCAGCCTTTCCGCCTGGGCCTCCTTTTCCGCGGCTTCGATATCCGCGATTTCCGCCGCCGCCGTGTCGATGGCGTCGGCGAGACCTTTCAACTGGCCTTCCGAAACCTGAGCCGATTTTTCCTGCGCCCGCGCCTCATCATAGCGGTCCAGGGCCTGATAGAAGGCGCGATGGCCGGCGCGGCGGTCGCCGAAAATCTTTTCCGCCTCCGCATCCAGCCCCGCGCGCAGGTCGAGCAGGCCGCGCAACCCCGAGGCCGCCGCGAACAGGCTCGCGCCGATCTCGCCCTCGGCGCGCAACATGTCGTCGCCGCCGGCGCGCAGGCTCGCGGCGTCGAGGCCGAAGGCGCGATGGAAAATCTCGCGCGTCGCCGCGCCGAGGAAGGGCGCGAGCGCATCGTCGGGCAGGGCCGCGCCCGAGGCGTCGAGCAGAGTATTTTTGTCGCCGCGCCGGCGGAAGAATTGCATGATCTGGCCGTTGCGGCCCCGGATGGTCGCGCCGAGCCGCATGTCCCTCGGCCGCAGGAAGGAAATTTTTTCCCGGCGCGGCGCGCCATAAAACAGGTCGCCGATCGCCGCCAGGGCCGAGGATTTGCCGGTCTCGTTCGCGCCATAGACGATATGGACCCGCGCGCCGGGATCGAATTCCAGGCGCACGCCGTTGAACGGGCCGTAGCAGTCGAGGGTGAGTTCGATCAGCCTCATGACCCGCCCCCTTCGGCGCGCGCCAAAGCGAGGTCGCGCGCCTCCCGCAGAAGCGCGTCGAGGTCGTCGCCGAGGCTCAGGCCCGGCGCCGGAATTTTCGCCTCGATCGTCCCGAGCGCGGCAAGCGCCGCCTCGCGCAGGCCCGGATCGGCGAGGCAGGCGTCGAGCAAAGCCGCGAAATCGAATTCCCTATCGAAACGCGGCGCCGAAGGCGGCGCCCCGGTCTCGAACAGCAGCCGCTCGATCGCGACATCCTCGTGGGCGCGTTGCGCCGCCGCCTCGATCTCGTCGCGCCAGCGCGCCGGATCGGCGGCGAATTGGACGTGGAGCGGACTCGCGCCAAAAATGCGGATGCGCAAGGCGAGCGGACGGCCTTCGGCCTCGCGGACCTCGCCGCCGGCGCGGGCCTCCACCGCCCGCAGCAGGCTCGCCGCATCGTCATGGCCGGCGGCGTCGAGCGCAATCTCCGCGAATCGGGCGCGATCGACGATTAGGCGGCGCAAGTCCCTCACCTGCCCGTCGGCGACATCGACCAGAACGGCGCCTTTCGGGCCGGTCTCGCGGATGTTGCGGCCCTGGAGATTGCCCGGGAAAACCACATAGGGATCGCGTGCGACCACTTCATGGGCGTGGACATGGCCGAGCGCCCAATAATCGTAGTTTTTCGCGCGCAGGTCGTCGAGCGTGCAGGGCGCATAGGGCGTATGGCCGGGGCGGCCGTCAAGCGACGTATGCAGGACGCCGATGTTGAACCAGCCCGATTTGGGCGGCGGCAAGGCGCGTGCGAGATTTTCGCTCTCGGCGCGATGCGAAAAGCCGCGGCCATGCAGGGCGACGCGCAATTCTGGAAGTTCGAAAGTTCCCTCCCGGCCGGTCGGAAACTGCCGCGCGAGATCGGGCGGAACGACGCTCTTGGTGACGACGGAATCGGCGTCGTGATTGCCCTTGAGGAGAAAAATCGGCACATCCGCCTTGGCGAGCCGCGAGATCTGGCGGTTGAAGAACAGAGCGATCGATGCGTCGCGCCAGTCGCCGTCGAAAATATCGCCGGCGAAAATGGCGAAGGCGATTTTTTCTTCGAGCGCCCGGTCGATGAGTTCGACGAAAGCTTCGCGGCTGGCGCCGGCGAGTCGACGGCTGAGCGCCTCGTCGCGCAGGCTCAGGCCCCGGAACGGGCTGCCGAGATGCAGATCGGCGGCGTGGAGGAAGGTGAAGCGCATGAAGGCCCGGGCGATTCGTTTGGCGAATTCTAGGCCGGGCCGCGCGGCGACAGAAGGCTTTGCTTGTTTTGCCGCGCGAAACTTGCTCTGCTGAGCGCCGAAGAGGGCGGGAAGACATGAAGACCTGCGTGATCCAGATGAATTCGACCGCCGACAAGCCCGCCAATCTGGCGCAGGCGCGGCGGCTGATCGAGGAGGCTGTGGCTTTCGAAAAGCCGGACTGGATCGGCCTGCCGGAAGTGTTCGATTTTCTCGGCGGCTCGAAACCGGAAAAATTCGAGGCCGCCGAAATTTTGCGCGAGGGTCCGGCCTATGCGCTGGGCGCGGAGCTTGCCGCCAAACATGGCGTGTTCCTCCATGCCGGCTCCCTGCTCGAAAGGAACGCCGACGGCGACCGCCTGTCCAACACGTCCGTGGTCTTCGACCGCCTGGGCCGCGAAATCGCGGTCTATCGCAAGATTCACATGTTCGACGTCACCACGCCCGATGGCGCCGCCTATCGCGAAAGCGCCGCCTTCAGGCCGGGCGGCGACGTCGTGACCTATGAGGCCGAGGGCCTGACCTTAGGCTGCGCCATCTGCTACGATATTCGCTTCCCGGCGCTTTTTCAGGCGCTGGCGGCGCGCGGGGCCCAGGCCATCGTGCTGCCCTCCGCCTTCACCCTGCAGACCGGCAAGGACCATTGGGAGGTCCTGTGCCGGGCGCGGGCGATCGAGACGCAAAGCTATTTCCTCGCGCCCGCCCAGACCGGCGCCCATCAGGTCAAGGGCGAAACCCGCCAGACCTATGGCCATTCATTGATTTGCGACCCGTGGGGGCGCCGCATCGCCATGGTCGCCGACGCGCCCGGCTTCGTCGCCGCGCGGCTTGACGCCGCGCTCGTCGCCAAGGTGCGCGCCGCCATCCCGGTCGCGGCGCAGAGGCGCGAGTCCTTTTCCTGATCGGCCCCTTCGGTCCTGATCGGCCCATTCGCTCTTGATCGCCCATTGCGCAGATTGCATTTCGCCGCCGGACGGCGGCAGGCAGACATCGGGCGGAAGACCCGCCTGGCCAAAACAGCCGTTCATCGTCATACAATCTGACAACCAATCCGTTATGACGGCGCGCGACCCGAAGCCGCTTTGGCCCCGCCGCGGCTTTGTGGTAACGCCCGTCGGCCGCCCGCCACGGAAACCCTCACGCGATTTGTTCCGGAGACGACATTGTCCACGACGCCAACCAGCGGGAAACCTCCGCTTGACGACAACCTCGATGATCAAGAGGTCGATCAGCAGAACTTTGACGAAGAGCAGGACTTCATCGACGACGACGACGACCAGACAATCGACGTCAAACAGCGCGTCAAGAAAGCGACCTCGGCGATCAGCGGGCGCATGTACCGCAAGCGCCAGTTGGTCCGCATCGACAGCTTGCGGCCTTCGCTCGCCGAGCGTATCCAACGCGACTTCCCGGACCTGCCGCCGAACGCGAAGATCAGCTATGGCGAACTTGCTCGCTATCAGATGCTTTACGTCGAAGAGCTGCTCCAGCAGGAGCACGGCGAGTTTTCGGAACTCGACCGGGAGGTCGCCGAAAGCATCGCGAAACAGGATACGATCGCCGAGAACACCGAGGAAGAATACGACGAACACCGCACGCTCGGAGAACGCCTATCGGATCAACTGGCAAGCTTCGGCGGGAGTTGGGCCTTTCTGATATCGTTCGGCGTCGTCATGTTGATTTGGATGGCTTTCAATATTGCAAGAGGCGAACGGGCCGCATTCGACCCCTATCCCTTCATATTGCTCAATCTTGTGCTGTCCTGTCTTGCGGCGATCCAGGCGCCGGTCATCATGATGAGCCAGAAGCGGCAGGAAGAAAAAGACCGTCAGCGCTCCTTCAACGACTATCGCGTAAACCTCAAGGCGGAACTCGAAATTCGCCATCTGCACGAAAAGATCGACTACCTCATCTCCCGGCAATGGCAACGCCTGTCGGAAATCCAGCAGGTGCAGATCGAAATGCTACACCAGGGCGGTCGGCACAAAAAAATCAAGACGCCGAAGCCCATCGACGATGGTCAGGCGCAGGAATTGGACCAATCGCCCGACGCCGAGAATGATCAGGAATAGGTTTTGCGGTGGCATTGCATCGGGCGAGGCGGCGTTTATCCGCTCTCCCGCGAAAAAGGGGGGCTCGATGGAGCCATTCGCTAAAGCAAGGGAAGGCGCGGACAGGCTGGTCGCGCGGTTGGCCCATGGGCCCCTCGTCATGGGAATTTTGAACGTCACGCCGGATTCCTTCTCCGACGGCGGACGGTTTGTCGCGGCGGAGGCGGCCCTCGCCCATGCGCAAGCGATGGAGGCCGCCGGCGCGGACATGATCGATATCGGCGCCGAATCCACCCGGCCGGGCTTCGCGCCGGTGGACGAGGCGGAAGAATGGGCGCGGCTTGAGCCCGTGCTGGCGCCTCTTCTCGCGCGCATCGCTCTGCCGGTTTCGGTCGATACGACCAAGGCCGCCGTCGCGCGCCGGGCGGCCTTGCTCGGCGCGACGGCGATCAATGACGTGTCCGGCCTGCGCGCCGATCCGGCCATGGCCGAGGTCGCGGCGGCAAGCGGCGCCGCGCTCATCGTCATGCATCATTGCGCGGAAGCGGATGCGGCGCGCGACATTGTCGCCGACATGCTCGCCTTTTTCGGCGAGACGCTCGAACGCGCCGAAAAAGCCGGCGTGGCGCGCGAAAAAATCGTGCTCGATCCGGGCGTCGGCTTCGGCAAGACTCTGCGCCAGAATCTTCAGGCGATCGACGCCTGCGGCGCCTTGCGGGAAAAATTCGGCCTTCCCGTGCTGATCGGCGCCTCGCGCAAAAGCTTTATCGGCGCCCTGACCGGCGCGCCGGTCGGCGAGCGCCTTGCCGGAACGCTTGCCGCCCATTTGCGCGCCTTTTCGCGCGGGGCGTCGATCTTCCGCGTCCATGACGTCGCCGAACATGTCGGCGCCTTGAGAATCTGGAGCGAAATTGAGCGCGCCTGACGCCCTCGGAGCGCAGCGGCGCATCGGCCTCGGCCTCGGCGCCAATCTCGGCGATCCAGCCGAGAATCTCCGCCGCGCCGTCGCGTCGCTCAGCGCGGCGGGACTCGTGTTCGACGCGCTCTCTTCGCTTTACGCCACCCCGCCCTGGGGCGTGACCGACCAGCCGGACTTCGTCAACGCCTGCGCCTTGGCCCGCACCAGGCTCGCGCCGCTCGACCTGCTCGACCTCGTCAAGGCGACGGAGCGCGCGCTGGGACGCGAGGAAACCCGGCGCTGGGGACCGCGTGCGATCGACATCGATCTTCTGTTTTACGACGACCTCGCATGGCGCGACGACAGGCTGACCCTGCCCCATCCCGGACTTGCGCAACGCGCCTTCGTCCTTGTCCCGCTCGCTGAAATCGCGCCCGACCTGCGCTTTGCCGGCGCGCGGCTCGCCGAGCTTGCGGCGCGCGTCGACGCAAGCGGCGTCCGCCGTCTGTCGCCATTCTGGCCGCGACCGGAATCGTCGAGCGAAACGAATTAAAGATATAATAGAAACAATACCTTAATGAGTTTTCAGGAAAATAGGCCGTCTGGAGTCCGCGGACGGCGGCCGACAAGCGGCGTCGTTCTGTTTACGAAAAAGCGGAAAACGCGCCGGGCTCCAGGCTGGCGACCGGGTTTGGGTATGTACAGCATAGTTATCGTTGATGATCGAGCTACTAATCGCGCCATTTACACACAACTCGCAAGGTCTCTCGGTCAGGACGTCACCGTCCAGGCCTTTGGCGACGCCGCCAGCGCGCTCGACTGGCTGAAAGCGAATGCGGCCGATCTGATCGTCACCGATTACGAAATGCCCCGGATCGACGGCGACGAATTCATCACCCGTTTCCGCGCCCAGCCCGGCTCCGCCCGGGTGCCGATCATGATGATCACCGTCTGCGGACAGCGCCAGAAGCGCCTGCGCGCGCTGGAGAGCGGCGCGACGGATTTTCTGCGCGCGCCGATCGACCATTGCGAATTCATCACCCGGGCGCGCAACCTGCTCAAGCTCAGCCGTTCCGCCGGCGACGCGGCGCCCGCGGCGGAGGCGCGTCCCGAGGACGAAATCCGCGCTTTGCTCGATCGCTGCGGCGAAGGCGGCTTCGCCCTTCATGTCATCGAGATCGTTCCCGTAGGCCCCGCGCCGGATTTGTCCGCCATCCTGCGCGCCCATGTGCGCGAATGCGACGCTGTCGCCCGGCTCGATCCTTTGCGCTACGTCCTGCTGCAAACGGGGGTCGCCCATCGGTCCGACGCGCGGGCCCTGGCGCGCCGCCTGCTGCGCGCCAGGGCGGCCTTCGGGCGCATCGCCACCCTGCGCGCCGGCGCGGCTTTGCCCCGCGCCGGGGAAGATGCGGCGGCCTGCCTACGCGCGGCGATCGGCTCGATGCGCGAAATCTGGCGCGCCGACTCTCCGCGCCCCGTCGCGGAGCGATGGCGTCTCGCGCCTCTGGTCGATCTCGCCAGCGGCGCCCTCGTCGGCGCCCAGTTGCAGGACGGCGCCCGCGAAGCGGAATTCTCCGACCGGGAGGCCCTGAGCGTCGCTTTGTCCTGCGCGGCGCGGACCCGGCGCGATGGAGTCGAAAACTTCCGCCTCTGCCTGCGCCTGAGCCTCGCCAGCGACGACGCCGAGTCCTTTGTTTTGCGCCTGCCGCCGCTTCTCGCCGAATCCGGCGTCGAACCCGCCCGCCTCGATCTCATCCTTCCTGTCACGGATATGCTGGCGAATGGCGCGCGGGCGGACAGGCTCGTTCCCGCCCTCGCCGCCCTCGGCGCCGGACTGACCTTCGATCTTGGGGCGCTCGGGCAGGATAGCGCCGACGCGCCCCATTGGCCGGTCCTGCAAAAGGCGCTGGCCCAGGGCGCGATCGGCGCCATCCGCTTCTCGAGCCCCGACGATGGAGGGGTGGCGCGGGCGCGCGCGCTTCGCGCCCGGATCGAGCGTCAGTTTGGCAAGACGCCCGTTTTGCGCGCGGCCGACGCTGCGTCGCCGGCGCTGCTGGCGCCGCTGAGGCGCGCCGGCGTCGGCTGGGCCCAGGGGCCATGTTTCGGCGCGCCCTTCGCGCTACGCGATTTCAGCGCGCTGCTTGGAACGCGCGCCGCCGAGGATGCGCCGGAAATCAAGGCGCGCCGGGCATGAAATCGTCTGCCGCATCGATCTTCGCCGCGCCTGCCGCGATCGGCCGCGCCGCGCGCGCCGCCTCGGCCGGAATGAGGCGCGGATTCTTTCTCGCCCAGGAACGCCCCGAGCAGGGAATCATGCTCAACCGCCTGTTCCTGGCGCTGGTGGTCCTGTGCGCCGCCGCCTGGCAGGCGGGCCGCGGCGGAGACGCGCGCCTTTTTCTCAATGCCGGCCTGCCCGGACTGCAGGCCTATGTCGTCTTCATCGGGCTGGCGCAGGCCCATCTCGCCTTGCGGCCGGAACCGAACCGGCTTCGCCGCATCGTCGCCATCTGCGCCGATTCCGCCGCCATTTCCTACGGCCTTTATCTGGGCTCAAGCGCATCGGCTTTTCTTTTCCCGCTCTATCTGTGGATGATCCTCGGCAATGGCGTCCGCCTCGGCGCGGCCTATATGGCGGCGTCCGTCGCCAGCGCGGCGATCGGCTTCGCCGCGACGATAGTGTTCACGCCGTTCTGGCGGGCGAACGCCTCGCTGTCCGCCGGCCTGTTCTGCGCGCTCATCACCATGCCGGCCTATGGAGGATTGTTGTTGCGCCGCATCGCCGAGGCCCGCGCCGAAGCCGAGCGCGCCAGTCGCGCCAAGACCCTCCTGCTCGCCAATGTGAGCCACGAGCTGCGCACGCCGCTGACCGCGATTCTCGGCCTCGGCGACATGCTGAAAAACACCCGCCTGGACGGCCAGCAGCGTGATATGGTCGAGACCATCCGCGGCGCCGGCGGCCTCCTTCTGCGCCATATCGAGGGTCTGCTGACGGTCTCGCGCGACGAGATCGGCGTCGAAGCGCCCCCGCCCGAACGGATCGATCTCTACGCCCTGCTGATGTCGCTGCGCGCCATGCTGGCGGTCGAGGCCGACGGCAAGGGCGTGCGCCTGGGCTTAAGCATCGGCGCCGGCGCGCCGCGCTACATTCTTTCGGATGCCGGACTCCTGCTCGACACCATCCAGAACGTGGGCGGCAATGCGGTGAAGTTCACCGCCTCTGGCGCCGTCGCGATCCATGTCTCGGCGCGCGAAGGCGAGGACGGCGGCCTCGTGCTGCGGGTCGAGGCGCGCGACACCGGCATCGGGATCGACAAGGCGGCGCAGGACCGCATTTTCGAAACCTTCGTGCAGGGCGGACCCGACATCGCCGCACGGTTCGGCGGCAGCGGGCTGGGGCTGGCCATCGCGCGGCGCCGGCTCGAGGCGCGCGGCGGGCGCATCGGGGTCGAGAGCGAGCCCGGGAAAGGCGCGCTGTTCTGGTTCGAACTGGCGGTCGAGCGCGACGACGCCGACGCGATCGCGCGCGCCTCGCAAATCATGGCTCCGCCCTTGGTATTCGAGGACGCGCCGGCTTTCGCCGGGCCGCAGGCGCTTGGGCCGGTCTGCGTCGTCGCGCCAGCACCCTTCGACTCCCTGGCCCTCGCCCGGCGCTTCGCCCTCGCCGCCGTCGCCCATGACGCCAACAACGCCGACGAGATCGCGACGGCGCAGCGGATCGCCGCCGAGCTGCGCGACTTGTCGGGCGGACTAGCGGAAGCGCCGCGCGACGAAGCGCTCGCCGCTACGATCCGGCCGCGCGGCGCCGGCCGGAAAATCCTGCTCGCCGAGGACAATGGCGTCAATCGGATGATCTTCGAGGCGATTTTGTCGGGCGGCGGCTATCGGGTCGAAACGGCCGCGGACGGCGAGGCGGCGCTCGACGCCATGCTGAATGAGGATTTCGACCTCATCCTGCTCGACCTCAACATGCCCAGGATCGACGGCATCGAGGCGGCGCGGCTCTATCGCCTCGCGCGCGCCGGAGAGAACCACGCGCCGATCCTCGCCTTGACCGCCGACGCCAGCGCGCAAAGGCGCGAGGACTGCGCGCGCGCCGGGATGGCGGCCTGTCTGGTCAAGCCGATCGCCGCCGAAGCCCTGCTTGCCGCGCTCGACGCCGCATGGGGCGACGCCTCATGGCGCGACGCCGGATCGGCCGCCGCGGCGAAGCCGCCCGAGCGCCACGCGAAAAAAGCCGCCCGCGCAGCGCGGACCGCCGCGACCGCACCGCTCGACGAGTCCTCGATCAAGGCGCTGGCCGCTCTGGGCGGCGAGGATTTCCTGGCCAAGGTGGTCAAGGAATTCATCGAGGAAGGCGGACTCATCGCCGAGCATATGGCGGTCGCGGTCGAACGGGGCGATCGCCACGCCTTCGGTCGCGCGGCGCACGCCCTCGAAAGCAGCGCCGGCAATGTCGGCGCCATCGCCCTGGCCGGGCTCTGCCGGGCGTGGCGCGCGCTCGGAACCGATACTTTCGCGCTTTACGGCGACGATTGTCTCGAAGAACTGCGCGATACATGGAGCCACGCCGTCACAGCGCTCGAGGCCGCCCTGGCGGCGCGCGCCGGCGCCCGATCCGCGCCGCGCCGCACGCCGTGCGGCTGCGGCGAAGCGGCCTGATCCGGAGCGCGGCCGCTTCGCCTTGCGGCCGTCGCTAGAGCGTTTTCCGACCATATTGACGCAATCTGCCGAGGGAATTTCGCGCCGTGGCCAGGAGGGTGGCGACGGCCGTGTCGGGGACACGGCCGAGCCGACCGACGCCGCGACGGCGCGAAAGCCCCCGGCCCGAAGGGTTCGCTTTCGGCGGACGCCCGGCGTCGCGCGCGCCTCGACCGCATCCCCAATGCGCTCTTCGGCGCGCGCTTGCCGGATCGTCTCTCCGAAAGCGAACAGATTGCGTCAATATGGTCGGAAAACGCTTTAGAATCGACCCGCCCGATAATCCTCGAAAGCCTGGATCAGCTCCTGCCGGCTGTTCATCACGAAGGGGCCGCTCCAGGCGATGGGCTCGCGCAACGGTCGCGCCGCGAGCAGCAGGGCGCGGGCGCCTTGCGGGCCGCCGGTCAGGACCGCCTCCCCGCCCGCGCCGAGCGCGAGGAGGGCGAGCGCCTCGACCGCCTGCTCGCCTTTGTCCCCGGGCGCGGAAGCCGAGCCCTCGTAAAGGACGAAAAAGGCCTGGTGATCCGCCGGCAGGGCCTGGCTGAAGGTCGCGCCGGGCGCAAGCTCCACATCCAGATAGACGGCGTCCACATGCGGCGCCCGGACCGGGCCGAGCGCGCCCGACGCCCCCGCGCCGGCAACGATCTTGACCCGGGCGCCCTCTCGCGTCTCGACCGGAATCTGGGCCGCCTTGAATTCCTGATAGGCCGGCGGCGACATTTTCTCGGCGGCGGGCAGGTTGATCCAGAGCTGGAAGCCGCGCATCAGACCGTGGTCCTGTTCCGGCATTTCGGAATGAATCAGGCCGCGCCCGGCCTTCATCCATTGCACGTCGCCGGCCTCGATCACCCCCGAGTGGCCGTGATTATCGCGGTGGCGCATCCGTCCCGCCAGCATATAGGTTACCGTCTCGAAGCCGCGATGCGGGTGATCGGGGAAGCCGCCGATATAATCGCCGGGCTGTTCGGAGCCGAAGAAATCGAGCATCAGGAATGGGTCGACGGGCGGCTGCGCGGCCGAACCGATGAGGCGAATCATCTTCACCCCCGCGCCGTCCGAGGTCGCCTCGCCCCGCGTGACGGCGACGACCTTTCGCGCGTCCAAATCCTTTCGCGCTTCCAAATCCTGCATGACGGTCATGCCATGTCTCCTTTGCTCCGAGACATTGGCGGACTGGCGGCGCGCGACAAGTTCGCGCCTGTCAGCCTTTGCCGAAATGCAAGCTTTTTATCAGCGCTTGACCGGGCAGAAGGATTCGTAGAGCACGCCGATCAGCCGTTCGGCCTTTTCGTCGGCCAATGCGTAGCGGATGGTCTGGCCATCGCGGCGGGGGCGCACGAGGCCGTCCTTCCGCAGCAAGGCGAGATGCTGGGAAATCAGGCTTTGCCGGGCGGAGAGCTTTTCGGCGATGTCGCCGACCGGCGATTCGCCTTGCGCCAGCAGGCACAGGATCCGCAGCCGCACGGGATTGGCCAGCGATTTGAGAAAGTCGCTGGCCTGATCGGCCGCGTCGGCGAGCGCCGCTGCGTCAACGGGCCCCCTCGTCGGAGCCTCGTCGGCATGCGCGTGAATGTCCAGGGCGGAGGGCATGTTTCGCTATCGTCTCCGAGGCGCGGGCGTCTGTCGTTTCGCTGCCGCCACAATGTGCCGCGAGGCGGCGTTATGCGCACTTATTCATACTTTCGCGATTATTCATATTGCCGATAACGCATGCCTGTTGGCAAGGGCAAGATGAAATATTTTTCCGCAGAGCTGAACTTTGGACAAGGATTTGGGCTGGAGCCTGGCCTCGCGCCCGAGGCCGCTGGACAGCGATAAAGCCGGAAGCTATGAAAACAGCCCCGAAACTAAAGTTTTCACGAATGCTCGCCCACTCTCTCCGACCGTCAGCGCAAAATTTTCGAAAGACGAGACGCCGCCGGGCCGAAGACGATTCATGTGGAAATGATTGAGGTTGCTCCAGGCCTCCCCGCGACGCTCCATCGCCCGGAAGCGCCCGCGAGCCCCGGCTGGCGGGCGGCCAATAAATCCTTGTCGTGAAAGGCGGATTGGCAATTGATGGCGAAATATCCAGTCTTCATCATCGGCTCCCCCCGGTCGGGAACGAGCGCGCTCGCCGAAGGCATGCTGCGCGCGGGCTACAATGGTTTCCGCGAGGGAAATTTTCTCAGCCTGCTGACGGTTCTCGGCCGTTTCATCGACCGCCATTTCGCCACGTTCGGCAATGACGGGCCGAAGGTTCTCGCCTCGGTCGTCGACAAGGAGGCGCTGATGGATTCGATCGCCGTCGTTTTCCGCGACGTCGTCAACCGCCACAATCCCGACGCGCCGTGGTTCGACAAGACCGGCAATCCCGAAATGATCGAGGCGATCCCGACCTTGCTCGAGCTTTGGCCCGAAAGCGTGTTCATTTTCGCTAAAAGGCGCGCCATCGAGAATATCGTTTCCCGCCTGAAAAAATTTCCCGGCCATAATTTCGAATATCATTGCCGCGACTGGGCGCGAAACATGGAAGCCTGGAGGCTCATGCGGGACAAAATCCCGCGGGACAAATATGTCGAGGTCGATCAACAGGATCTGATCCGGGATCCCACGACGGCCGCCGCGGCCATCGGCCATTTGCTGGACCTTGCCGACGCCAATGTGGCGGCGATGACCCAGGCCTTCCAGAAGGATCGTCCGCAGGAGACCGAGGCGGGAACCGCCCGGCGCGTCCTCGCCCTCGCGGATCTGTGGGACGAGCCGAGACGCGCCCTTTTCGAGCGCCTGTGCGGGCCTGAAATGAAGGCCTATGGCTATTCGTTCGACGAAAGCTATTGGGAAGGCGCCTAAGGCGGCTTCGCGCGGCGGCGCTGAGTTGGCGCCGGAAGCCCTTGACTTGAGGCGGGACGGGCTCGACCATCGCCCGCTCGCAGCCCGGCGCGGCCTTCGCCTCATGTCGCTCAAAATTCGAATCGACCTTCTTTTCGGCCTGGTGCTTCTGCTTGGCCTTGCCGCCGATATCGGCCGCATGGCGGTCAACGCCCGCGCCCGCGTCCAGGCCGAAAGCGCGGCGATGACCAGGGTGACGCGCGATTTCGTCGAAGCCGCGTTCAACAATTTCCACGGCGCCCCCGCCCCCGAAGCGAGCCTGCGCCATCTCGCGCGCAGCCTCGATTCGTTGCGCCATGTCCGCATCGCCTTCGTCCACGATACCGGACAAATCCCGGCGGCCGCGCTTGCGCCGGACATTTCGCGGCGCGAATCGCCGTCCTGGTTCGACGCCCTCATCCACGCCCGCGCCCATCTGACGATCCTGCCGGCGGTGATCGACGGCCGCAAATATGGCGACATCGTCATCGCCAGCGATCCCGCCGACGAGGTCAACGAGGTCTGGCAGGATGTCCGCAATCTGGCCCTGACCGGCGGCGCGATCGCGCTCGCGGCCCTGATCGGCGCGAGCTTCATCCTCGGCCGCACCTTGGCCCCGCTGGAGAGCTGCGCGGGCGCGCTCGGCGCCTTGCGCGACGGCGACTA
Source organism: Candidatus Rhodoblastus alkanivorans (assembly GCF_022760755.1). Lineage (NCBI taxonomy): Bacteria > Pseudomonadati > Pseudomonadota > Alphaproteobacteria > Hyphomicrobiales > Rhodoblastaceae > Rhodoblastus > Candidatus Rhodoblastus alkanivorans. The sequence goes on along the minus strand of NZ_JAIVFP010000001.1, from coordinate 1,044,600 downwards.
CCGGACGCGGGTCGAAGCCGCCGGATCGCCGGAGTTTCACGACCTCTGCGCCAAGATCAACGCCCTCGCCGCCGCGCTGCAAAGCCTGTCGGACGCCAATCGCGCCCTGATCCAGCGCCTGATGGAGGTGCAGGAAGACGAGCGCAAAAGGATCGCGCGGGAATTGCACGACGAGATCGGCCCCTATCTCTTCGCCCTGCGCGCCAACGCCAGCCTGCTCGAAAAAGGCCTTAAAAATTCGGGACAGGAGGAGCTTGAACGCCGCGTCGCCGCCATACGCGGCGAGATCGAGTCGCTGCAGGGCCACAACAAGCGCATTCTACGCCAGTTGCGCCCGCCCGCGCTCGACGAACTGGGGCTGTGCGAGGCGCTGAAAATCCTGGTGGACGGCTGGCGCGAAACCGAGCCCGGCGTCGATATCGAACTGAGCCTGCCGCAGGGGCTCGACCCGCCCGACGAGAAGACCGGACTTGCGCTCTACCGGCTGGTTCAGGAGGCCCTCACCAATATTTATCGCCATGCCAGGGCGACCCACGCCTCGATCGTCCTGTCGCGCAACGTGTCGCCGCCGGAAATCCGCGTCCGCGTCCAGGACGACGGCGTCGGGATCGATCCGTCGAAGCCGCCGGGCCTCGGCCTGACCGGGATGCGCGAGCGCGTCTTGAGCCTTGGCGGAAGTCTCAGCTTCGGCGAGGCGCCGGGCGGCGGCGGGCTGGTCGAGGCGGCCCTGCCGCTGGCGCAAGGGAAAGATTTGTGACAACTTGTTGCAAATAGATCACAGGCAATAGCTAAAATATTCTCAGCGTCTAGGTTTAATATAGACGCCGGGATTTTTTCCTGCTCGATCAGGATGCTTTCCCCGGAGCAAATCTTCCCGATCAAACCAGCTTATATTAGTGTCTTCATTATGACGAAAAATGGCGCCGGCCGGGAGCCGTGGCGGCGAAACCCGGGGCGGCGGAAAAACAGCCAAGGTCGAACGGCCGCCTGCCAAAGTTTGGGGAAACAGATGAACCGCCTGCGCTCCGCCCTTCTCGCGACCGTCGCCGTCCTCGGCGCGCCGGCGCTCGCTTTTGCGCAGAGCGGACAGCCGCTTCCCGACATCGACGTGACCACCGACGTGCCGAGCGCCCGGCCGCGGGTTGCGGCGCGCCCGGCCCCCGCGCCCCGCGTCGCGGCCACGCCCGTCGTCACGCGTCAAGCCGCCCCTGGTGTCGCGGCGCCGCCAGTGGCCGCGCCGCCGCCCAGCGCCGCCCCGTTCGATTTCACCCGCGACGTGACGCCGGCCAACAACACCCGCATCAACGCGAAAGAGATTTCGCGCGTCGGATCGCCCGACGCCGCCGCCGTCCTCCAACAGCTCGCGCCGGGCGTCGACGTGCAGAGCGCTTCCGGCAATTCGCTCTCGCCCGACGTGGTCTTTCGCGGCTTCGTCTCGTCGCCGATCCAAGGCACGCCACAGGGCCTCGCCATCTATCAGAACGGCGTGCGCGTGAACGAGGCCTTCGGCGACACGATGAACTGGGACGCGCTCCCGACCTTCGCCATCGCCTCGATGGACATGATTTCCGCCAATCCGGTCTATGGCCTCAATGCGCTCGGCGGCGCCGTCAATATCAGGATGAAGGACGGCTTCAACAACCAGGGCGGCCAGCTCCAGATTTCCGGCGGCTCCTACGGCCGCATCCAGGGCGCGGTGGAATATGGCAAGCAGGTCGGCGATTTCGCCTTTTATGGCGCGCTCGAAGGCGTGCAGGACAATGGCTTCCGTATCGACGGCGCCTCGGCCATCAAGCGCTTCTATGGCGATCTCGGCTATCGCGCCAACGGCAATGAATTTCACCTAACCTTAGGCCTCGCCGACAATGAATTCGGCGCGAGCGGCCCGGCCCCGATCCAGATGCTGCAGCAATATTGGGGCAGCACCTACACTTATCCGCAGACCCAGCATTACCAGATCGGGCAGATCGCGCTCTCCGGCAGTTTCAACCTGTCGCCGACCTGGAGCCTCACCACCAACGCCTATGTCCGCCGCTATATCCAGCACACGGTGGACGGCAACGCGACCTCGGTCCAGCCCTGCGCCGACCCGTCGCAGCTTTGCTTCGGCGACGATTCGACGCCGGCCAATGGCGTGAACGGCCAGCAGCTCGCCAATCCCTTCCCGCCGAACACGGTGCTGGGCGAGATCGACTATTCGCACATCCTCACCACCAGCGCCGGGGCCAACGCGCAGCTCACCAACAGCGACACATTGTTCGGCCTGAAGAACCACGCGACCCTGGGCGCGAGCTTCGATTTCGGCGCGACCAATTACGCCGCCACGCCCGAACTGGCGACCATCCTGCCCAATTATTATGTCCTCGGCAGCGGCGTCATTATCGGGAACTCCGGCGAACCGGTCACCGAAGGCCCCGTCAGCGTCAACAGTTACAACCGCTATTTCGGCCTCTATGCCCTCGACGCGCTCGACCTCACCGACAAGCTGACCCTTTCGGCCGGCGCGCGCCTGAACATCGCTTCGATCTCGCTCTCCGACCAGCTCGGCGGCGACGTCAACGGCGACAGCCAATATACCCACGTCAATCCCATGGTCGGCCTGACCTACAAGATCACGCCCGACCTGCTGGCCTATGGCTCGTTCTCGGAAGCCAATCGCGCGCCGACGCCGCTCGAACTCGGCTGCGCCAATCCGCAGCAGCCCTGCCTCATGGCGAGCTTCCTGGTTTCCGACCCGCCGCTCCAGCAGGTCGTGGCCCAGACCTTCGAGGCGGGCCTGCGCGGACAGCATGTTCTCGCCGACGACTGGGGCGCGGTGGGCTGGAAGGCGGGCGTCTACCGCACCCTCAGCCTCAACGACATCCTCAATATTCCCGACCCCTATTTGCAGGGCTACGGCTATTTCGCCAATGTCGGCGACACGCTCCGCCAGGGCGTCGAAGCGCAGATCAATTACCGCAAGGGCCCCTTCACCGTCCGCGCCACCTACGCCTATATCGACGCGACCTTCCGCAACTACCTGACGCTCGGCTCGAACAGCCCTTCAGCCGACGCCAGCGGCAATATCTATGTCGTCCCCGGCGACCAGATCCCGCTGATCCCGCGCCAGCGCGCGAAAATCAGCCTCGACTGGGACATCAATTCCAGAACCCGCGTCGGCGCGGACGTCCTCATCACCGGGCCGATGCGCTATGCCGGCGACGCCTCCAACCAGCAGCCGCAGATTCCGGGCTACGCCACCGTCTCGCTCAACGGCGCCTACAAGATTACGCGCGATGTCGAGGTCTTCGCCCGCGCCGAAAACTTGCTGAACCAGCGCTATTACACCTACGGGACCTATTTCGACACGTCGTCCCTGTTCCAGGCCTTCACCAATCCGGAAATGCTCGTCCCCTCCCAGCCTTTGTCCTTCTACGCCGGCCTGCGGGTGAAGTTCTAGAGCGTTTTCCGACCATATTGACGCAATCTGTTCGCTTTCGGAGAGACGATCCGGCAAGCGCGCGCCGAAGAGCGCATTGGGGATGCGGTCGAGGCGCGCGCGACGCCGGGCGTCCGCCGAAAGCGAACCCTTCGGGCCGGGGGCTTTCGCGCCGTCGCGGCGTCGGTCGGCTCGGCCGTGTCCCCGACACGGCCGTCGCCACCCTCCTGGCCACGGCGCGAAATCCCCTCGGCAGACTGCGTCAATATGGTCGGAAAACGCTCTAAGACTTACCGCGCGACAATCCCGACCAGGACCGGCCGGTCGCGATATGAGCCCGGATAGAGCCGACGCAAGGCGGCGATCTTGGGCAGATCGTTGATGACGATATAGGGATAGTCGGGATTGAGCGCCAGAAAGTCCTGATGATAGGCCTCGGCCGGATAGAAGGTCTTGCCCGGCTCGATGGTCGTCACGATCGGGGCGTGAAAGGCGTGGGCCTGATCGAGCTGGGTGATATAGGCCCGCGCTATGCTCGCCTGCCCCTCGTCGCTCGGGAAGATCGCCGAGCGATATTGCGTCCCGTAGTCCGGGCCCTGCCGGTTCAGCTCGGTCGGGTCATGGGCCACCGCGAAATAGATTTGCAGGATGCGCCCGAGACTGGTTTTCGTCGGATCGAAAGTGACCCGCACCGATTCGGCATGGCCGGTGTCGCCCCGGCTGGTCAGGTCGTAATGGGCGGTCGCCGCGACGCCGCCGGCATAGCCGGAAACCGCCCGCGTCACCCCCTTCACATGCTGGAAAACGCCCTGCACGCCCCAGAAACAGCCGCCGGCGAGCACAATGCTCTCCGGCCCCTGATGTATCATCTCGTCCTGAATGGGCGCGGGAATGGTGTGCGGCTTTTCGTCGGCCCTGGCGGTGGCGGCGCCGAGAGCCAGCGCCGCCGACAGAATGAGACTTTTCACGATTTTCATGAGCATTCCCTCTCAGCCGAAGGTGAAGGCATAGGCGCGCACGCCCGGATCGAGGAATTCGATCCGGAACAGGCGGTCGCGAATGTCGCCGGACTGGCGGACGAGCTGGTAGAGGCGGTCGCCGGTCACTGTCCCCTCGCCCTGCGCATTGACATCCACCCCGTGGCTGGCGCCGGGGACCGCGCCATCGACCGTCACCTTGAAGCGCACCGGCTTGCCGTCGGCGCCGGGTCCGAGAACCAGATTGAGATCGCGGGCGTGGAAGCGGAAGAATATGGCGCCGCCCGGCTTATCGAGTTCGGCGCGCTCCTCCTGGACCGTCCAGTCGCCGGCCAGGCTCCATTGGTTGAGCTTGAGGTCGGCGACGCCCTCATAGGCATGGGCGCGATCCTGAACGGCGCCGTCGGGCGAGGCGAAATTTTCGGCGCGGCCATAGCCGATATAGGTCTCCGGCGATTTGAGCGCGGCGAAGTCGGGCGCCGCCTCGACGCCTGACGCCTTGTCCAGGACCGGCTTCGACGGCGCGACCGCATGTCCGGCCTCGGCCAGAAGCTCCTGGATCGCCTTTTCGGTTTCGGCGTAATCGCCCTCGCCAAAATGCTGATGGCGCAGATGGCCGCGCGCGTCGATGAGATATTCCGCCGGCCAGTACTGATTGCCGAAAGCGCGCCAGATCGCGTAATCGTTGTCGATCGCCACCGGATAGTCGATGTGAAGGTCGGCGACCGCGCGCTTCACATTGGATATGTCGCGCTCGAAGGCGAATTCGGGCGCGTGGACGCCGATCACCACCAGACCCTGATCGCGGTATCTGTCGGCCCAGGCCCGGACATAGGGCAGGGTCCGCAGGCAGTTGATGCAGCTATAGGTCCAGAAATCGACCAGCACCACCTTGCCCTTAAGCTCCTTCCAGGTCAGCGGCGGCGAATCGAGCCAGGCGACGGCGCCGGTCAGCGCCGGGGCCGGGCCGTCGTCCGGCAGGTTGGCAACGAGACGCGCAGGCTCCGCCTTCAACGCACCCGCGCCGGCCTTCATCATCATCGCGCCCTCGCCCGGCGCCATGACGACCGAGGCCTTCTGGTCGGCGGCGGCATGCGCAGGCGTGAATTTGTCGATGAGCGCCTGTTCCCATTTGTCGGTGCTCGCCAGCGACAGATTGGCGAGAAAGCCGGTGTCGGCTCCAAGCGCGATGGCCGCGACCGCGACCAGCACCGCGACGCCGAAACCGCGCCGCGCCCATTCGCCGATGCCGAGCGAACGCTTCATCGCCGCGAAAACCTTGCCGCCGATGAGCAAAGCCAGAGCGAGCGAGGTCGCCGCGCCGAGGCCATAGGCGAGCAGCAGGAAAGAGGTCCCGGCGCTCGCGCCCTTGAGCGCCGCGCCGGTCAGAATGACGCCGAGGATCGGGCCGGCGCAGGGCGCCCACAACAGGCCGGTGGCGACGCCGAGCAGCAAGGACGCGCCGATTCCGCCCTCCCCGTCCGCGCGCTGCGACAGACGGCCGCCGAGGGAAACCAACGGCGCCGACAGCCGCTCGGAGAGCCCCGGCCACAGCAGCGCGAGGCCGAACAAAGCCATCAGCGCCAGAGCGAGATCGCGGCCGATGGAATTGGCGTGGGCCGCCCAGCCGCCGCCGACGGCGGCGAGCGTCGCGACCAGAGCGAAGGTCATGGCCATGCCCAGCAGCATGGGCAGGCCGCGACGCCCGAAAGATCGCCCGGCGCCGGCGAAGACGAAAGGCAGAACGGGGAGGATGCAGGGGCTGGCGATGGTCAGGGCGCCGCCCAGGAAGGCGAGCAGGTAGAGGATCATGTCAGGCCGCCTTGAATTTCAGCGCCGCGCCGTTCATGCAATAGCGCAGGCCCGTCGGCTTGGGACCGTCGTTGAAGACATGGCCGAGATGGCCGGCGCAGCGCGCGCAATTCACCGCCGTGCGGACCATGCCGAAGGAGCGGTCCTCCTTCTCGGTCACTGCATGGGGGAGCGGGGCCCAGAAGCTCGGCCAGCCGGTGCCGCTGTCATATTTGGTCGCCGAGGAATAGAGATCGAGGTCGCAGCCGGCGCAGGCGAAAATCCCCTTGCGCTTCTCGTGCAGGAGCGGGCTGGTGAAGGGCCGCTCGGTGCCGTCGCGGCGCAGAATCTCATATTGGTCGGGCGTCAGAAGCTTGCGCCATTCGGCGTCGCTGTGGACGATCTTGTCCTCGGCGGCGGCGGCCTGCGCGGCGCCCCCGGCGAGCGCGGCGCAAGCGATGAGGCCGAAGGTCGCGCGACGAGTGAACATGGGCTTTCTCCCGATTGCTGGAAATGTGTTCAAGCGGGATACGCGCGCCGCCGCGCTTCGTTACGCCTCAACCAACAAAATCTCGGCCGGATCAACAGCCTCAGGCGCTGGAGGCGATGACGAAGCCGCCGCTTTCGGGAGGATCGCCGTCCTCGACCACTTTCAAGGCGCGCACCTGGGCCATGGAGGGGCCGGCGCGCATGGCGTCGACCAGAGCGTCGAGATCGAGCGCCGCGCCGCTGACCCGCGCCTCGACGGCGCCGTCCCAGCGATTGCGCACCCATCCGGACAGTTGCAGGCGCAGGGCGGCGCGGCGCACGAATTCGCGATAGCCGACGCCCTGAACGCGGCCCTCGACAACAATCAGCAAGGATTTTGTCTCGTTTCCGGTCACTACCCGTCCGCCAGAACGATCAATGCGTCGTCATGATCTCCAGAATCCGGGCCCTGGGACGCAGATTCAAGCTTATCGCCCTTCGCGATCGATCGCCAAGCCCCATTGCGGGTTGCGACGATCGCGCGATCATGGTTCGCGATACTGGTCTGGCTGACATTTCAGGTTTAATCTGATCGACGCGCCTGGGCGCCTTTTCGCGGGGACTGACCCAATGACGACGCCATCCCACGCCGATCCCACGCCGCGCACGGACGCCAACGCTTTCCGTTTCGATCTCGTCGCCGGGCTCACCGCCGCGGCGGTCGTCCTTCCCAAGGCGATGGCTTATGCGACCGTCGCGGGCCTGCCTCCCGAAGTCGGGCTCTATACCGCCTTTGTTCCCTGCGCCATTTACGGCCTGCTCGGCTCGTCGCGCGTGCTCAGCTTCAGCTCGACGACGACCCTCGCGATATTGGCGGGAGCGGAACTCGGAACGGTCGCGCCGAACGGCGATCCGGCCAGGCTCATTGCCGCGACGGCGACTCTGACTGCGCTCGTCGGCGTCTTCCTCGTCCTCGCGCGCCTGTTGCGCCTCGGTTTCGTCGCCAATTTCATCTCCAGCCCGGTGCTGACCGGATTCAAGGCGGGCGTCGGGCTTGTCATCCTGCTGGACCAGGCGCCAAAGCTGCTCGGGGTCCATTTCACCAAACATTCCTTCTTCGCCGATGCGGTCGCCCTGGCGCATCACCTCACCGACGCCTCCCCGCCGACGCTTGCCGTCGCCGTCGCGACGCTCGCCTTTCTCATCGGCGCGGAATGGCTGCGGCCGCATTCGCCGGCGCCTTTGGTCATGGTCGGCGGCGCTATTCTCGCGTCATGGCTCCTGGGCCTCGCCGCGCATGGCGTCGCGACGGTCGGCGTCATTCCTCAAGGACTGCCCGCGCTCACTTTGCCCGATTTGAGCCTCGCCCGGGATCTCGCGCCCGGCGCCCTCGGCCTGGCGCTGATGAGCTTCACCGAAAGCATAGCGGCGGCCCGCGCCTTCGCGCGCCCGAACGATCCGCCGATCAACCCGAACCGCGAACTGATCGCCACCGGCGCGGCCAATATCGGCGGAGCCTTTCTCGGCGCGATGCCCGCCGGCGGCGGGACATCGCAGACCGGCGTTGTTTTTGCGGCCGGCGGCCGGTCGCAAATGACTTCTCTGGTCACCGCGGCGGCATCGCTCGCCACCATGCTGGCTCTGGCGCCGCTGCTCGGGCTGTTGCCAAACGCCACTCTGGCGGCGATCGTGATCGTCTATTCGGCGGGCCTGATCCAGCCGCGGGAATTCGCCGCCATCCACCGCGTCCGCACCATGGAGTTCTGGTGGGCCGTCGCCGCCACGCTCGGCGTGCTGGTTTTCGGCACGCTGCAAGGCGTCGTCGTTGCGATCATCCTCTCCGTCATCGGCCTCGGGAGCCAAACCGCGCATCCGCGCGTCTCGGTGATCGTGCGCAAGCGCGGCGCCGACGTCTTGCGTCCCTTGTCGCCGGACCATCCCGACGACGAAATGATCGAAGGCCTTCTGATCCTGCGGCCGGAGGGCCGCCTGTTCTTCCTCAACGTCCAGAACGTCGCCGATCAGGTTGCTGCGCTCCAGGCGCAATATCGGCCGCGGGTCCTCGTCCTCGACATGAGCCGCGTTCCCGACATCGAATTTTCCGCCTTGCAAACGATGATCGAGGCGGACAAGCGCGCGACCGAACGAGGCGCACAGTTCTGGCTTGCCGGACTCAATCCCGCGGCGCTCGAGATGGCGCGCCGTTCCGGCTTCGACCAACAACTTGGCCGCGACCGCCTGCTTTTCAACGCGCGCGTGGCGATCGAACGATTCAAAACGATGTCGGCCGAAACCCCGAAATGATTGAACCCGAATCGGACGGGAGCGGCAAATCCAGCCGATCCCGTCCCGGCTCTTTCCTTTCCCGCGCCCAGCTTCTGAAATCGACCGGCCGAAGCTTCAGCGGCAGACGTCCCAGAAACCGCTGCGTTTGCTGGAGTTGGTGTAATACCAGCAATAATTGGGTCCGGGAGGCGAGCCGGCCCAGGACGCCGCCGCCGCGGCCGAAATGACGCCGATCGCCGCGCCGGCGGCGATGGCGCCGCCAACCGGCCACCAATAATTGCGCGGACGGACCCACGCGCCGCCGCGATAATAGACATTGGGGCCGCGATAAATCCCGCGATTGACACGAACGTTGCGGTTGACGTTGCGGTTGACGTTCCGGTTCACATTGCGATGGACGCCCGCGCCACGATGGACCCCGCCGCCATGGAAGCCGCCGCCCCTTCCCCGCGCCAGGACGATATAATCGTCACCGTGAGCCGCCGGGCCGGGCATCGTCGCAACGCCCATCGCCTCCGACGGGATCGGCGTCAATGCGACAAGCGCCGCGAGCAGGCTGCTCCGCGCGAAAATCAACCTTTCATTCGCTCCCTCCCAATGATCGAAACATCCTGCCGCCGGGACGATCAAGGCCCCTGATCCGTTCGGCTGGCGGCGATCGGTCAAACCGCGCCCAATCAAACCGTGCCCAAGCAGGAATATCATCCGAAAACCGACATCCACTTTTCGGAGATCGCGCCCAGTCGCGCCGCAGCGCTTGCCGAAGCGCCGAAGAAAGGTCGCGGCGACCATGATTATGGGATCAAGCTGAACGGTTCCGCAAGCCTCGGCTCATACGAGGCGCCGCGCCACGATCCTGCCGCCGTCGAGCGTCACGATCTCGTTCATGGCGGCGCGTTCGGCGGGGCGGTGCGTCGCCAGCAGCAGCGTCTTGCCACGGCTCCGCTCTATGATCCTGCCGAGAATGCGGCGCGCGGCGTCCGGGTCCAGGCCTTCGGTCGGCTCGTCAAGGAAGAGGATCGGCGCATCCGTCAGCAGGGCGCGGGCCAAGGCCAGCCGTTTCGCCTGCCCGCCGGACAATTTGGCGCCCCCGACCCCGACCGGACTGTCGAGACCTTGGGGAAGAGCGCGAACGGTCTCTTCCATTTCGACCGCCGCAAGGGCGTTCCACAATTCCTGTTCGGCCGCTTCCGGCTTGGCGAGGCGCAGGTTGCGCGCGACGCTCGCGGCGAAAATATGCGGCGCCTGGCGCATGACCACGATGCGCGAACGGATGACGTCGCCGGGCAAATCCTTCAGCTCCACGCCGCCGAGCCAGATCGCGCCCGCATCGGGGTCGCGGAAACGCACGATCAGGTCGGAAAGGCTCGACTTGCCGGCGCCGCTCGCGCCGACGAAAGCGATGCGGCGGCCTTCGGGAATGTCGAGGTCGATGTTCCGCAGGGCCGGCCGCGCGGCCCCCGGAAAGGTCAGGCTCACGTCGTGCAATTTCAGGTCGAAGCCCTGTGGCGGCGGCGCCGGCCGGGCGGGCTCGACGACAACGGGGCGCCGGTCCATGAGGCCGAAGACGCGCTCGGCCGAGGCGATGACGGCGAAGAGGCCGGCGAAGGCGGCGGCGACCCCGCCGAAGGCTTCGAGCGAAGCGAGCGCCGTCAGCACGCCTCCGGTCAATTGCGGCCCGTCGATCAGGCCCGACTTCACCACCCCCGCCCCGAGCGCCAGAGCGGCGAGCGCCGTCAATTCCACAGTTGCGCCGACGCAGGCCTGGCCAAGGGCGCCGATGCGCGCGACATCCGCTTCGGCCGCGAGCAGATCGGCCATCTGGCGTTCGAGCGCGTCGAAATGACGCGCGTCGGCGCCGGTCGCCTGCAAGGCCGCCAATCCTTGCAGGTCGTCGACGAGACGAGCGCGCAAGGCCGCGGCGCGGGCGGCGACGGCCCGGCTCGGGCGGCGCGCCCAAAGGGCGCTCGAAGCCGGCGCGGCGAAACCGGCCAAAGCGAAAATGAGCGCCGCCGCGACGGCGAGCGCGGCGCTCCAGAAGGCAAGCGCCGCGACCAGAATCGAAGCCGCAAGCAGAGCGACGATCAGGGGCGCGAACAGGCGCAAAAAGACCTGCTCCAGCCGATCGACATCGCCGCGCAGGCTCGCCAGCACGTCGCCCGAGCGCAAGTCGCCGAGCGCGGCCGGGGCGATCCGCTCCAGCCGCGCGAAAATTTCCACGCGAAGGCGCGCGATCAGGCGAAGGGTCGCCTCATGGCTGATGAGCCGGTCGGCATAGCGCCCGCCGGTGCGCAGAATGGCGAAAGTCCGGATGACGGCGGCGGGGGTGAAATAATTGATCGCCGCGCCGGCGAGCCCCGCGCCCGCCATGGCCGCGATGAACCAGCCGGAGGTCGCCAGCAGGCCGATATTGGCGAGAAGGCTCGCGAGCGAAATCAGAATCGACAGCGCGATCCAGCCGGCATGGGGCCGGAACAGGCCGACAAGGCGCCAAAGGCTGGTCATGGCGCCGCGCCTTCAGGCCAAGGTGGCGCGAGATCGGGCGGGGCGAGATCGGCCGCCGCGAGACGGGCATAGAGACCGCCCGCCGCGACGAGCGCCTCATGCGCGCCGGCTTCAACCATATGGCCGCGGTCGAGGACGATCAGGCGGCCGGCTTTTTTCGCGGTTTCCAGACGATGGGCGATGGTGAGCGCGGTGCGGCCTACGGCGAGGCGCGCGAAGGAATGCTGTAATTCGCGTTCGGTCGCGGAATCGAGATGGGCGGTCGGCTCGTCGAACAGGATCAGGGGCGCGGGGAGGAAAAAGGCGCGGGCAAGCGCTATGCGCTGCGCCTCGCCGCCGCTTAAACCCAGCCCGCCCTCGCCGAGCGGCGTGTTCACGCCTTGCGGCAGATGGGCCACGACGGTTTCCGCGCGCGCGTCACGCAAGGCGCGGGCGACGGCGGACGCGACGTCGCCGTCCGGCGGGGCGCGGCCCATGGCGACATTCCGCGCAATGTCGCCGTCGAAGAAATGTGGGCTTTGCGGCACAAAAGCGATCTGCGCCCGCCAAAGCGCGAGGTCGATTTCGGCAAGGTCGAAGCCGTCGGCCAGGATGCGGCCCGAGGTCGGCTGGATGAAGCCGAGGAGGAGGGAAAGAATGGTGCTCTTGCCGGCGCCGCTCGGCCCGACCACGGCGACATGTTCGCCGCCCGCTATGTCGAGACTGAAATTTTCAAGCGCGGGCGGGCCGCCGTCGTAGGAGAAGCTCACATTGTCGAAGCGCAACGCCGCCGCCTTGCCCAGAACAGGCGTCAGCGGCGCACGCGGCCGCGCCGGCGCGGGGCGGTCGAGCAAGGCCACGATTTTTTCCGCCGCCGCGATCGCCTCCATCTTGGCGTGGCGCTCGACGCCGAGCGCGCGCAAGGGCGCGTAGAATTCCGGCGCGAGCAGTAGGATGAAAAGCCCGGCGTGGAAATGCATCTCGCCCCAGAGCAGCCGGAAGCCGACCAGAACCGCGACCAAAGCGATCGCCAGAGCGGTAAAGAACTCCAGCGCCAGCGCGGACAGAAAGGCGAGGCGCAGGACCGCCATCGTATCGCGGCGGTAGGCCTCCGCCATTTGGGCGACGATCGCGATCTCGGCCTTCGAGGCGCGGAAAATCTTCAAATCCGCCAGGCCCTGGACGGCGTCGAGCAGCGAGCCGCCGAGCCGGGTCAGATTGCCCCATTGCTTCTGACTCGCTTTTTCGGCGCCCTGCCCGACGAGAACCAGAAAAAGGACGGCGACCGGCGCGCCGATCAGAAAGACCAGCGCCGCGCGCCATTCGGCGACGGTGACCGCGAGCAGAATAAGAACGGGCAGCGCCGCGCCGGACGCGAGCGCGGGCAGATAGCGGCGCCAAAAAGGATCGAGCGCCGCCACGGCGTCGGTCAGCGCCGCAACCATTTCCCCGGTCGGCTGGCCGGCAAGGCGGATGGGCCCGAGCGCGCGGACATGGGCGAGCAGGCGGCGGAACAGGCCCGCGCGCGCCCGGGCGGAAGCCATGACGGCGGCGCGCTCGGTGAGGAGCGCGAGCGCGAGGCGAAGCAGGACCAAAGCGACGAGGGCGAACAAAGTCGGCGCGAGGCTTGTGGCGTCGGCCTTGTGGAACGCCGCCCGGTCGATTGCGCCCGCGAGCAGCCAGGCGAAGGGAATGGCGAGACCGCCGCGGGCGGCGGCGGCGGCCATGGCCAAGGTCAGGGCGCGGCCGGCGTCGGCGCGCGTCCGTTCAAGGAAATCAGCTGCGTCGGTCATGGGCGGGGCGCAAGATGAACCGCGCCGGGGCGGGACGAGGACGCCGGCCCGGGCGCGCGGAGCGGATCAGGACCGCTTGGGAGCCAGCCCCTCGCCGTTCCGATCGAGACTGTCCTGGCATTCGTACCACATGACATTGATGACCCCGATGGCGGCGGCGGCGGTCACGCCGAGGATCCAGGCGAAATACCACATCGTTCGAACCTTTCCTTAATAAGCGGAATGGGACCGGGTTTCGATTTCCCCGGCCGAGACCGTTCCCCACATTTTGGCGTAGCACCAGACCGTATAGCCGAGCACGATGGGCAGGAAGATCACCACCGCCCAGAACATCACGCTGAGGGTCAGATGGCTCGACGTCGCGTCCCACACGGTGAGGCTCGAATTGGGCTTGAGGCTCGACGGCATGATGAAGGGGAACATGGACAGGCCGGCGGTGCCGATGATCCCGGTCATCGCAAGGGCGCTGGCGACGAAGGCGAGGCCGGCCCTGCCCATGGCGGACAGCCGCGCGGCAAGGAGGGGGCCGGCAAGGCCGATCGCCGGGGCGAGCAAGGCGACCGGAAAAGCGCGATAGACGTCGAACCAGGCGTGGCTGGCGCGGACAACTTCCTTGGCCAGGGGATTGGGCATGGCGTTATGCGCGGGCTCCGACACGATGCGATAGCCGTCCACGCCGAACCACATCCAGATTCCGGCGAGCGCGAACAGGATCGTGACCGCCGGGGCGATGGTTGCGACGATTTTTTGGGCGCGGCCCGCGATCGGCTCGTCGGCGCGCAATTGCAGCCACAATCCGCCATGGACGGTGAGCATGCCGAGGCTGATCAGCCCCGCGACCAAAGCGAAGGGGTTGAGCAGCGGCAGCAGCGCCGTGAGCAGGCTGCCCTGGTAATGCGGGCGCAGCAGGTCGTCGAGCCAGAAGGGCACGCCCTGGAGCAGATTGCCGAAGGCGACCCCGAAGATCAGGGCCGGAACCGCGCCGCCGAGGAACAGGCCCCAGTCCCAGGCCCCGCGCCAGCGTTTGGCGTTGAGCTTGGAGCGATAGTCGAAGCCCACTGGCCGGAAGAACAGAGCGAACAGCACCAGCATCATCGCCATGTAGAAGCCGGAGAAGGCCGCCGCGTAAACGGAGGGCCAGGCGGCGAAGATGGCGCCGCCTGCGGTGATCAGCCACACCTGGTTGCCGTCCCAATGCGGGCCGACCGTATTGATCGCGATGCGGCGCTCGGTGTCGGATTTGGCGACGAAGGGCAGCAGGCTGCCGACCCCCATGTCCATGCCATCGGTGATGGCGAAGCCGATCAGCAGCGCGCCGACGAGGATCCACCAGATGAATTTCAGGGTCGCGAAATCAAACATGACGCCCTCCTCACTCGGCCGCCGAGAACCGGGCCTGCGCGCCCTTCTCGTAATGATAACGTCCAAGGCCCAGCGAACTCGGCCCCAGCCGCGCATATTTCTGCATGAGAAAGATCTCGATCATGAACAGGAAGGTGTAGAATAGGATGAAGCCCGATAGCGAGAAGATGAGATCGCCGGGCGTGAGGGTCGAAGTCGCCAGGAAGGTCGGCAGAACCTCGCCGATCGCCCAAGGCTGACGGCCGAATTCGGCGACGAACCAGCCCGCTTCGGACGCGATCCATGGCGCGGGAATGGCGAGGACCGCAAGCCACAGCAGCCAGCGATTGCGCTCGAGCTTTTTCGCCGCATTGAGCCAGAAGCCCGAGGCGAAGATGAACAGCATCATGAAGCCGAGGCCGACCATCACGCGGAACGCCCAAAACAAAGGCCAGACCGTCGGGATGGAGCTTCTGGCCGCCGCCTTGATGTCGACCTCGGTCGCCTTGGCCGGATTGTCGGTGAATTGCTTCAACAGCAGGCCATAGCCGATGTCCTTGGAATGGGCGTCGAATTCGGCCTGCGTCGCCGCCGATTTGTCGCCGGAGCGCAGCTTCATCAGCGCGTCATAGGCGAGCATCCCGGAGCGGATGCGGCTCTGGTGCTCTTGCTCCAGATCGATCAGGCCCGTGACCGGCGTATCGATCGAGCGGGTGGCGATCAGCCCCATGACCCAGGGAATCGAGATCCGGGCGTAAGTGTGCTGCTTTTCCTGCGAGGGCAGACCGAACAAGGTGAAGGAGGCGGGCGGCGGTTCGGTATGCCATTCGGCCTCGATCGCCGCGAGCTTCACCTTCTGCACGTCGCCGAGCACGTAGCCGGATTCGTCGCCGAGCACGATCACCGACAGGCTGGCGGCAAGGCCGAAGCCGACCGCCACCGCGAAGGAGCGGCGGAAGAAGGCCAGGTCGCGGCCCTTGAGAATATGCCAGGCGGAAATGCCGAGCACGAACATGGAGCCGGTGACATAGCCCGCCGCGACGGTATGGACGAATTTGACCTGCGCGACGGGGTTGAGGAAGACATCGGAAAAACTCTGCATCTCCATCCGCATGGTCTCGGGCGAGAAAATCGCGCCGACCGGGTTCTGCATCCAGCCGTTGGCCACGAGAATCCACAGCGCGGACAGGTTGGAGCCGAGCGCGGTGAGGAAGGTGACGCCGAGATGCTGGATCTTGGTCAGCTTCTCCCAGCCGAGGAAGAACAGGCCGATGAAAGTCGATTCGAGGAAGAAGGCCATCAGGCCTTCAATGGCGAGCGGGGCGCCGAAGACGTCGCCGACATAATGGGAGTAATAGGCCCAATTGGTGCCGAACTGAAACTCCATGGTCAGGCCGGTGGTCACGCCGAGGGCGAAATTGATGCCGAACAGCTTGCCCCAGAACTTGACCATGTCCTTGTAGATTTCCTTGCCGGTCATGACATAGACCGACTCCATGATCACCAGGAGCCAGGAGAGGCCGAGGGTGAGCGGAACGAAAAGGAAGTGATAGAGCGCCGTCGCGGCGAATTGCCATCGCGACAGCTCAACGACAGTTGGATCGATCATTTGGGACGCCTTTCAGCCGGACGCTCTCGCGCTTCGCGGCGCGGGAGAGGAATCCAAACATCAATTTTTGATATAAGATTAAAGCTGTAGTTTCAATATAAGAATTGTGCGGCGGCGCATCCGATGAGCGCCGCGGCGAGACAGATCCTGGTCCAACGAACTGATTTGGCGTAAAAATCCCCTGCTCTGCCGCGCTTGCGAGGAAGCGCGACAGAATGTCTCAGACCGGGGCCAGGCGGAGAGGCCCCTATGGCGGAGTCAATGCGCCCGTTCGGGACGCCGGCCCGCGCGATAGGCCTCGGCGAAACGGCGGAAGGCCGGCAGATGGCGTTCGCGCGAGGCCAGCATCAGCCGCTCGAAAACCTGCGCGACGAGGGGGAAGGCCTCCGCCTTCGGCAGAAGCTTCTCCTCATAGAGCCGGTCGTTGTGGACCTCCTCCTTGACGGCGAGGTCGCAGGCGCAGGCGATCGAGCCCGGAACGCTGCGGCTTATGGCCTCGTTTCCGATATAGGGATTGGGCGGAACCGCCAGTCCGTAGGCCGCGAGAACGCGGGCGAGCGCGGCGGCGTGCCTTTCCTCCGACTCGACGATATGGGCGAAGGGCATGGCGCCGGGGAAGCGCTCCAGCACCGCGAGATAGAAGGCGCGGGCGCGATATTCGTCGTCGAGCGCCTCCAGCACCGCCTCGTGGGCCTCCGCCGACAGCCGGCCCTCGACCGCGTCGAACGCCGGCATGGCGCAACCGCCGCCCATCCCATGGCCGCGACCGCGTCCGTGGCCAGATCCGCGACCGCCGCATCCGCAGCCGCCATGGGCCGCGCCGTTTTCGAAATGCATGCCATGCTCCTGTCCATGAAGATGGAGCGGCCGCCGACAGCGGGCGCCCATGTCCTTTTGTCGCCGCGCCGCGCTTGATCTGACGCATGGACGGCCGTCCAAGGATGATACATAAATAAGCCAAAATAGTTATACTAGCAATATATCTTTAAGGATCGGGATGAGACTTAACGCCGCAACCAATGGCGCGATGCGAATCCTCATGGTCTGCCGGACCGACCGTCCGCTCTCCATGCCGGAGATGGCGCGCCGCCTCGGCCTGACCGAGGCCCTGGTGCTGAAGACATGCAATGAATTGATGCAGGCGGGCTATCTCGTCGGCCAGCGCGGTCCCGGCGGCGGCTATCGCCTCGCCAAACCCGCGGGCGCGATCAACGCCGTGGAAATTCTCGATCTTTTCGAGCCCCAGGAGAATCTCTTCCCCTGCCGCCTGCATCAGGAGGACGAATGCCGCATCGTCTCTTTATGCATCCTGCGCCGAGCCTGCGAAGCCGCTTATCGCGCCTTCCGCGAGGAACTCGCCCGGCTGAGCCTGGCCGACCTCGCCCTCGACACGGCGGAGGAAGGCGGGGTTCAGAAAGCCGCCCGCGCCTCGTCGCAAGCGGCGGCGGGACGCTGAAGCGCGAGCGCGTCGAGCAGATCTTCGCCATTGGCGGCGATTTCCGCCAGAGTGAAGCCGTCGAGGGTCGCCAGGAACACGTCGGTCGCCCGCAGCAGGGCGGGACGCAGGCCGCAGCGCGGCAGCAGCGGGCAGGTCGCGGTTTCGGCGTCGAAACATTCGACCACGTCGAAGCCTTCTTCCGTCCGTCGGATCACCTCGCCAACCGAGATCGCCGTGGCGTCGCGCGCCAGGCGGAACCCGCCGCCATTGCCCCTGACGGTCTCGATATAGCCCCATTGCCCGAGCTGATGGACGCAGCGGGTCAGATGCGCCTTGGAAATCTGGAAGGCGTCCGCGATCTCGCCGATCGTGGTCAGCTCCGGCTGCCGGGCCGCGGCGACCATCAGGACGCGCAAGGTGAAATTCGAATAGCTCGTCAGCTTCAATCTGGTTCGTCCTCGAGGCCGATCCTGCCCGCTTTCTTCGTGACGAGAACTACGAATCGCGCTCCATTGCAAGCTCGGCCTTGAGGCTTTCGAGATCGCGGAAAATCGACGCGACCGCCAAAGCGCGGCCATTCCGGTTGAAGCGCAGCAGGCAGTCTTTCGCCCTTATGTCGCCTTCGATCGTAAGATCGTCCCAGTTCTCGGCATGGCCGACATAATTGATCGGAACGTCGTAATGCTGGCTCCAGAAGAAGGGAACCGCCGCATATTGTTGCCGCCGTCCCAGCATGTTGAGCGCCGCCGTCTGCCCCTGGCGCTCGGCAACGACCCAATGCTCGACGCGAATCGGCGCGCCGCCGTGCGGATCGGGCCAGCGCGCGATGTCTCCCGCGGCGAAGACGCCCGGGGCGCTGGTTTCAAGATAGGCGTCGACCGTCACGCCGCGATCGACGCGCAGGCCCGCCGCCTCCGCAAGTTGCGTCCTCGGCCGCACGCCGACGCCGAGGATCACCAGATCCGCGTCGAGCTTTTTGCCGCTCTCCAGTATCACCTGCCTGTCCTCGATTGCGGCCGGTTTTTCTTCTAGGTGGAATACGACGCCGTGCTCTTCGTGAAGCGCGCGAATGAAATCCCCCATCTCCGGACCGAGGATTCGTTCCATCGGCCGTGCCTCGGGCGCGACGACGTGAACTTCGATCTTGCGGGCGCGCAGCGCCGCGGCGGCTTCGAGGCCGATGAAGCTCGCGCCGATCACCACCGCCCGCCGGGCGGCGCCGGCCGCGGCGATGATCGCCTGGCAATCCGAAAACGAGCGCAGGGCATGGACATGCGGCCGGTCCGCTCCCGAGATCGGCAAACGGACCGGCTCGGCGCCCGTCGCGAGCAGCAGGCGGTCATAGGGAACGCTGCCGCCATCGCAGAGGATGACTTCGCGACGTTGCGGATCGAGGGCGGTCACATTCGCCTTGAGGCGGAGGTCAATGCCGCTTTCCGCATAAAATTGTTCCGGCTGGAGGGGAACCCATTCCTCCGGCGCGCTGCCGGCGAGATAGTCCTTGGACAGATTGGGCCGATCGACGGGCGGCGCATCGTCATCGCTCAGCATGACGATGCTTCCCTGATAATGCTCGCGCCTCAATTTCTCCGCCGCGGCGAAACCGGCCGCGCCGCCGCCGACAATGACGATGCGTTCGGGCGCGCCGCCAAGGGCGCGCGGCGCCGTCGCGGCTGATTTGCGCTGTTCACGCACGAAAATGCGGCCGTTGCGCTGCTCCACGGACCAGCACGCCAGCGGGCCGAAAGCCGGCGGGCGCAGGGCTTCGCCCGTGCGCAGGTCAAAGCAGGCGTGATGCCACGGACAGCGCAAGGCGCCGTCCGCAACAAGACCGTCGGCGAGCGGACCGTGATAATGGGTGCAAAAGGCGTCGACCGCGAAGAATTCCGCGCCGACGCGAACCACGAGAACCTGGGCTTCGCCGACATGGCCGAGAAGCTTGCCGCCATCGGGGATGGCGCCGCATTCAACGCCACGGGTCAGATCGGGACCGGCGGTTTTGGACTGGTCTTCGGCCATTTCGTGCGACCTTTGCTGGAAATTGCGATTGTCGCTCGGCGGCCCGACGAAAAACCCGCAAAGCGGCGAATTTCAATGCGCGGGCTGGCTGCAATTCGCTCCAATCCAACCCGACCCGGGAATCCTTTTTCGTTGCGACGCTTCGAATGGCCCCTCGGGTTCAGGTCTTCTCTTCAAAACGCTCCCGTGGGAAAAAGGTTGCCGCGCCGGGCGAAGGCGTCATGCTCAAGCGCAAGGCCAGCCCCATCTCGCGCGGGCGCCCCGGGGACGAAAAGCGCTATGATCGCGAAGCTGGCAATGACAAACGAATCTCGGCCGCGTGAGGTCTGATGGCTCTCCCCTCCCCCCTTTCATTCGGATTGTCCGCGGGGCTTTTCGCCCTTCAATTCGTGGCGGCCTTTTTTGCCTTGCGCGCGATCCGGTCGGCGCGCACGCCTCAAGGCGCCGTCGGCTGGGCCTTCTTTCTAATGGTTTTTCCCCTGCTGGGCGTGCCGGCCTTTCTGGTCTTCGGCGACTTTCGCTATCACGGCATGGTTCGCGCGCGCCGGTCATCGCAAATGACGATTCACGCCAGCAGCAGGGGCCTGGACGATCGGTCGATGCCGGCGCCGGCCGAAGAAGCCGACCCGATGCGAAAAGGATTCGAAGCGCTGGCCGGGCGGAGCGCCGTCGGACAAAATGCGGCGGCGCTCCTGACCGACCGCGCGGCCTTCGAGGCGGTTTTCACCGCAATCGCCAATGCGCGCCGCTACATTCTGATCGAAACCTATATCCTGCGCAACGACCGGCTCGGCCGCGCTCTCCAGGAACGGCTGATCAAAAAGGCGCGCGAAGGCGTGCGCGTCGAAATCCTCTACGATCCTTTCGGCAGCTATAGCCTCGATCGCGCTTACGTCCGGCGATTGCGCGAGGCCGGCGTCGCGATCACCGATTTCCACTCCCGTCATGGCTGGCGTCTGTTCGCGCCGATGCGCCTCAATTTCCGCGATCACCGCAAGATCACGGTCATCGATGGGGAAACGGCCTTTACCGGCGGATTCAACTTCGGAGACGAATATCTCGGCCGCAACCCCGCGCTCGGCGCCTGGCGCGACACCATGGTGCGCCTCGAAGGGCCGGTCGTGGCGCAAATGCAAAGTCATTTCGTCGACGACTGGCATTGGGCCACGGGCGAAAGCCTCGACCTGTACTGGCGGCCGCGGGCGGCTCCCGGCGGCGTCAGCGCGCTCGTCCTGGCCTCGGGTCCGGCCGATGCGCGCGAGACGGGCAGTCTCTATTTTCTCCACGCACTGACCTCTGCGCGAAAACGCCTGTGGATCAGCACGCCCTATTTCACCCCCGATTCCGGCCTGATGAATGCGTTGTGTCTCGCCGCGGCGCGCGGCGTCGACGTGCGCGTGATCATCCCGGCGAAACGCGACCATTGGCTGTCCTGGCTCGCCGCCTTCGCCTTTCTCGACGAGATGCGCGGGTCAGGCGTCCGGTTCTATCGCTACGCGCCCGGCTTCATCCACCAGAAGGTTCTGCTGATCGACGACGCGGTCGCATCGATCGGCAGCCACAATCTCGACAGCCGGTCATGCCGGCTGAACTTCGAGGCAAGCGCCCTGATCTTCGATTCGGGCTTTGCGCAGGCGGTCGCCGCCATGCTGGAAACGGATATCGCCGCCTCTTCGATTCACGATCGACCGCTTTCCGACGAATCGGCGGCGCTGCGCATCGGCGCTCCCATAGCAAGGCTTTTTAGTCCGATCCTTTGAGGGCGAAAGGATTGGCCCGGACGCTCGACCGAAAGGACATGGGCTTGGCGGCGAATCTTGGCGGCGAATCTTGGCGGCGAATCAAAGACTCTCCTCGAACGCCCGAACGGTTTCCTCGGCGACGCGAGTCATCAGCGGAATTTCGGCGAGCGGGCGGTCGGAGGCGATGTCGCGGCCCGCCCGCGCCAGTTGCGGCCAGGCCGTGTCAATGCGGTCCCTGCCGGCGCGCAGGACGAGCGCCGTCATGGCGCATTGCCGCGCCCAGAAATGGCGCCGCCCGGGCAGATAGGCCTCAAGGAGCTTCTTGATCCGCCTTTGCCGTCCCTTCACCGGCTTCAGCAGGCTTTCGACATCCGCGACGCCCTCAAACCAGCCCTCCACAAAATCAAGCTCCGCAACCTGGATCTCCGGCTTGGCGGACGCGGGAGGCGCGTCGGCGAGAAGGCGCTCGATCACTTCGGACGGCGACGCGCAATCAGGACATATTTGCCCGAGCCCCATCGCTTCGACCGCCTGCACGATCTGGAACGGCGGCGGCGTTTTTGACGTCAGATTGTCGCCGAGGGCGATTCGCAACAGCCGCGCCAGCGTCGACGCGTCCGTTTCTCTCGTCGGGACCGCCGATTTCACCTGGGCGAGCACGGCCTCCATTTCACGCTTGGGCAGGCCATCGAGAACGAAAGCGTCGGCGACGCCGGCCGGTTTGGTCATGATCGCCGCGATGCGAAAGCGCGTTCCAACCTTTTGCGCCATGGCGAATTGCATCGCGCCCGATCCGTCGCAAAGCGTCGCCACGCATTTCACGACTTTCGCGGCCGGCGCCGGCTCGGCGGGCAAGGCGTTGCGCCGCATGGCTTTGATCGCCGCGTCGACGGCGGGTCGCCGCGCCGGCTCCAGCCACGGCCGGATGAGAACAAGTCTCTCCAGCGCGACGCTCTCGACCGGCGCTTTTTTCGCCGCCTCGGCCAGCGCCTCCGCCGTGGCGATCGCCACCGCGTCGTCGGGATCGAGCAAAAAGCCGGCGGCCGCTTGCGCGGCCAGGGGATCATTGGCGAGATGGCCGATGATCGCGATTTTCGCCGCATCAGGCAGAATGCAGGTCAGCGAACGCGCGTGGTCATATATGTCAAAAGGATTGTCGCCGACCTTGAACGCGTCTTCCCCCAATACGGCGCCGAGATCTTCCTGACTTTCGGCCCCCGGCGCTTCCGTTAGCAGGCTGAACACACGCGCCAGAGCCTCCTTCAGACATTGCGGCGGCGGCAAGCCGGCGTCGATGAAAATTTTGCCGGTCGCCATCATCTCCGCCGGTTTCAAGGCGCCGTCCGCCAGTGCTTCCCGCAGCAGCCGGTCGATTTCCGCGAGCGCCCGCCGCGCGTCAGGAGCGCCGCCGTTGGCGTCTATGCGCCCCTCCTCCAGCGCCGAGGCGAGATCGGCGATCAATTCGTCGCTATCCTCCAATCGGCCTTCGCGACAAATTTCGAGAAAATCGGCGAACATGCGATCCAGGCTCGCTGGCGCCGCCCCTGGCAAGACACAGGCGCCCTGTGTCAAGAGCGCGTCGAGCAGAGCAGATAGAACCTCGTCGTCGATAAGCGGCGCGGCCCGTTTTCGCGCTTTACCGACCGGTTGCGGCGATTTCGCAGGCTTTCTGGCCATGAGGGTTCTTCACCTCCGTTTGCTCACCCGCCTTGCGGCGACAGCCGGGCGTGAGATTGGCAAGCGCCGCCGATGGCTCGACAAATTCGGCTTGCGCCCGGCCACGCCCAGAATAGCCGATGCTACCGACCTGCTATTCTCGATTCCAGCCGGCAATGGCGCGAGATCACAACCTTTTTCGACCGCCAAAGCCGCGCGGGAGCCTCATTTTGCGCCGCCCACCCGGCGCCGCCTCGGTGATCGCCGAGGTAATCCGGGCGCGCGTCTTCGTCATTCGATGGCGCGCTCTCCATCCGCCGGTTTTCGCAAGCTCACAACGTCTGATAGATATTCAGCGCGAGATCGACGTCGTCGAAGAATTTGCTGCGGCCAGCCTTCAGAACCAGCACTTTCGAGCAGAATTCGCGGATGATGTTGACGTCATGGCTGATGAGGATCATGGCGCAATCGCGCCGCTTCTCGAACAAAGCTTCGTGACATTTGCGGTGAAAGCGCTGATCGCCGACCGACAGGACTTCGTCGATCAGAAAACATTCGAAATCGACGGCAAGCGTCAGCGCGAAGGCGAGACGCATGCGCTGGCCGGTCGAATAATTGCGCACGGACAGGTCGAGCTGGCTGCCGAGTTCGGCGAAATCGTCGACGAAATCGATGACCTCGTCGAGGTCGCGCTCGTAAAGCCTTGCGATGAAGCGGGCGTTGTCGCGCCCGGTCATTTCGCCCGACAGTCCGCCGGCAAAGCCGAGCGGCCAGGACATGAACAGGCCGCGATGGATCTCGCCCGAAGTCGGCAATTCGACGCCGCTGACGATCTTGAACAGAGTCGATTTGCCGGCGCCGTTGCGGCCGACCACCGCGATCTTTTCCCCCGCGCCCACTTCAAAGGAAATGCCGTCGAGGATGCGCCGGCGGCCAATGTTGGTGTGATATTCCTTGACGATGTTTTCGACGCGAAGGCTGCGCCGGCCGGCGACTGTCCCGACGGGGCGCGGCGCGATCGGCGTCTGCCCCGGCGCGGCCACGACGGGCAAAGCCGCGCCCGGCGCCGCGGGCCGCCGGCCGAAGCCGGCGAGGGAATTTTTGAGAAAATGTTTCACAGCGCGTGCTCGATGGCGAATTGCCGCAGATTTTTGACGATCATATAGATCGCCTCGGCGGCGACGAACGTGAGAAGCAGATAGAGCAGACGGCGCGGATAGGTCGATTGATCCGCCAGATTGGGCTCGACGACGACCTGGAGGTAAAGGTGCTGCCGACGCGCCGCCTGCCGCGCCGCTTCGCGGTCGGCGACCGCCTTGGCCAGCGCCCTTTCGGCGATTTTCTCCTCCAGGCTCAGCATTTCGAATTCGCCGGTTTTCGAGGCGATCGACGACCGGCCGCCGGCGATCGACGCCTTGGCCTGGTTGAGTTGCGCCTCATAGGCTTTGATCTTTGCGGCAAGATTGGGGATCCCGGGGTTGTCGGGCGTCAAGGCCTGCGATTGCTTGAGATTGGCCTGCGCTTCCGCCAACTGGGTCATGAGGCTGGTGACGGTTTTCAGCGCCGCCACATCCTCCTGCTGGGCGCTGACGAATCCCGCCCGGCTGCGGAACTGGGCCAGTTTCCGCTCGATCTCCCCAAGCCCGCGCCTCGCCTCCTCGACGACGGCGTCGGCGTCGGTCACCGCATCCGCTTCGGCGCGCATATTCATGTTGTTGACCAGGATTTCGGCGGCGCGTAGCAGGCCTTTCGCCACCTGCTGCGCATCCTGCGGCGTGAAGGCGACCACGCTGACGGTGCTGATGCCAGTCTCCTCATCGGGCTCCGATTCGACCATATTTTTGTAATATTCGAAATAATTTTCCAGATTGTCGCGCGTGAAGGAATTCGGGAACCGATTGATGAAATCGGCTTCGGGACGGCTGAACACCTGACGCAGACCGGCATTGCGGATCAGCCAGTCCATGGCGTCGCGCGAATTGATATAGGCGTTGACGACATAGGTCTCGTCATGCGCGCGCGACAGGCCATTGCTCTCGATCAGCGCCGTGGCCGTTGCGGCGCCGCTGTCGCTGGCGGAGCGCACGATGAACTGTGCTTCTGAAAGATAGCGGTCCGACGCGATGACGAACAGATAGATCGCGGCCAGGGCGCAGGGAATGACCACAATGGAGACAAACAACCGATAGGGCGCGAACCGCGTCCAGAGCGACGGCGCCGTTTCGGCGACCGCGGGCGCATCGGCGTCCACGATTATGTCCGTTTTCTGAACGAGGGGCGTAAGCGTGATTTCATGCAGGTCGAAATCGTTTCGCAAATCTGCGAAATCCGCCGCCTTGTCCTTGATCTTGATTGACACCTGCGCCCGCCTTTCCGGATCAGCCGTCCAAATTCGCATGGCGTTGCGCGTAATTGCAGAAGGGCACGCCGATCGCCGTCAAGGCCACGCACCAGGCGATGACATAGGGAACGTCATATTGCACGGGCATGGTCGGCGGAAAAATCCCGCCGCGAAACATCTCCATGGAATTGACCAAGGGCGACCAGGCGAGCACTTTCTGCGCCTTGGCGGGCAGCCAATATTGCATGGTGAAAATGCCGGTCGCCGGAATGGTGATATACATGGCGGGATGGATGAACCGCTCGGCGGTTTCATTGAGTTCCGAAATACCCGCGATGACCAGCCCGAAGGCGAAGCCGAACCAGCCGGTCAGCAGGAAACCTCCGATCGAAAGCAGCGGATCGTGCATCACCGGCACATAGCCGAGCAGCGTGAGCGGCGTATAGACGATGAGAAAGGCCGCGAAGATAGCGACGATTTCGAGCAGCGCCCCGGCGAGAAGCACATCGAAGAATTTGACGCGACTCAAATAGAACAAAGGAGCGTTGCGCGTAATGCCCAATATGGAGCGGCCGATGAGATGCCGCCACAAGGTGATGTGCGAATAGCCGGTCAAGGCGAAAGGCACCACGCCGACTTCCGCGGCCTCCTTGGAGCCGGAAAGGCTCCACATCACCATTACGCCCGCGGTGAGCGTCATGGGTTCGCCGATGATCCAGAAAAAGCCGAGCGATTCATGGCCGAACTTGGCGACGGCGTCGCGGACCATCAAGGCCAGAATGACCTTCGCCTGGGCCTTGAAGCCGGACAAAGCCTGCCCCAAGGTTCCATGGTTCTGCATATGATTCAGAATCGCATTCATCTGACGACATGTTCCTTGGTTCCGGCGACCAGCAGCCAGATCACGCCGAAAATGGCGAAGGACAATACGAAGACCGTGGCGATCATGCGCAATCGTTGCGGTTCGGTCGATTCGTCGGCAAGATTGGGTTCGACCACCTCCTCGACATAGATCGACTGCTTGCGGGCGTCCTGCCGCGCGACTTCCAGCGAAACATTCGCGGCCTCCACCCCGGTTTCGGCAAGCTTCTCATCGAGCAGCAATTGTTCGTAGCGGGCAAGCTTGGCCGCAACGGCGCGGTCGCCGCCGGCGATTTTTTGCCGTTCGGCGTCGATGGCGTCCCGAAGCGAATTGATTTTCTGCGACATCGAGAAAATCGCGGGATTGGCTGGCGAGGTCTTTTTCATCTCCTCCGCAAGCGCCGTCGCGGAGGCGAGATCGCTCGAGAGACTGGTGATCGTCTCGAGGATGGAGGCGGAGGTCGAGGCGGGGTCGAGGAATTGCGCCTCTTTGCGATAGGCGGCCAGGCTCTTTTGCGACGCCGCCAGCCGCGCGTTGGCCATGGCGAGATCATCAAGCGAGGATTTCACCGCATCCTTCTCGGCGCGGGCGTTCATGCGGTTGACCATGGCCTCGGCCAGTTGCAACAATTCCTGGGCGATTTCCTGCGCGTCGCGGGGGTCGAAGGCGATGACGCGCAAATCCGTGATTCCGGTGGTCGGATCGCGCACGACGGTCACCCGTTCGAGGTAATAGTCGTAAAGCCGTTCGAACGAATTGCGCGGCCAAAGATAAAAATGGGGAAAGCGCGCGAATACGTCGGCTTCCTTGCGGCCGAACATCTCTCGCAGCGGCAACTTGCCGGCCAGCGCGCGCACGGCGTCGCGCGACTGCAAATAGCTCTCGACGGCATTGGCGTCGTCGGCGGCCGGCGACAGACCGAAGGAACGAAAGAACATCTGCAGGCCGCTCAGCCGCTGGCTGGAGACGCTGCGCACGACGAATTGCGCCTCGGAAACATAACGTTTGGACGCGATCAGTCCGTAATAAAGCATCGCCCACAGGGTGGGGAGCATGACCGCAAGGATATAGAGCCGGGAACGTCGGCTCGCTGGCGCCCATTTCAGAGCGGCGCCCGCGGCGCGCTGCGCCAGGGAGCCGTCAAGCTGGATCGTCAATCCCGTCGCGGCCTTCGGTTTCAAAATATTGCCCATTGCGCGCTTTCATGCGACTTTGCGGCGATCGCCGCGAAATTTCGCCGTTTCCAAATCAGACGTGCAGCCGCCAACTACGCAAAAACCATGTCGAAAATTTAGCGCCCCTCAAGAGATGACGCAATCCTGGCCGACGATATTGTGTTTCGGCGCCCTCAATCCACAATCCGGAAATCCTGTATTGGGCCCGTCATGCTGATCGTTTCCTTCGGCTCGCCGTCATCGCTGTCCTATGCGACCGCAAATATCTTGCGAAGCATGGGAGATGAACTGTTCGGCGAGCACGTTTTCATTCAAGCCATGTTTCTCGAGGAATTGCGCGAGAAATGGTTCAGCGCCGAAAACCAGCAAAAGAAATGCGTCATCCTGTTTTCCGATTGCCCGCACAAGAAGATCAGCGAACTGGTGTCCAATGTGCGCTCCCCGATCGCGCTGGTGGTCGAGGATTTCGCCCACATCGTTTCCTATGTGATGCGCTCCCGTGGGATGGAATTTGCGCCGGCGGCGCGTTTCGCCACCCAGGTCGTCTGCGCCCTCGCCGCCCTGACCAGCACGCCGCGTGTGTTGCGCATATCGCCGTCCGATCTTTCCCGCAACCTCGGCGCCTTTGTCGAAAGCCTCTGCCAGTTCTACGGCGCCGCCTTTTCCGACGCCCAGATCGCATCGATCATGACGGCTCTCGCGCCGGAGGGAAGCGACATCGACACTTTGAAAGATTATGTCGAACGCCATTTCCCCCATGGCAGCGATCTGGCGGAGCCGTTGCGTCTTTCACCTTCGCAGCGCGCGGCGCTCAAGGTTCTCAGCGACCGCTACGCACCCTTGACCGCCGGCCGGACCGTCTCGCAATTCGTCTGGCCGACGTCTCTTTTCCTCAAATGGGATGAGCCGGGCGCCTTTCTGGAGGGGCCGATCGAGCTTCTGGGACCGGCCCGATTCATCGTCTGCGGCCCCTATCTTCACCTGCCGGAAGGCAAATGGCGCATGACGGTGGAAATCGAGACGGAGCATTGCCATTCCGACAATCGCCTCGGCGCCGATATTTTCTCCGAGGCGATATTGACGGCGATCACCGCCAAGCTTCCTCCCGCAGGACTTTTTGCCTTCCACCTCGATTTCGAGGTGACCAATCCGCTGGCGCCGGTCGAAATCCGCATACAGGTCCTGACCGGCTGCATCGAGGGCCGACTCGCGCTGAAACATGTTCAGATCGATCGAAGGGAAGAACGAGGCGGAATCCGAGCGCCAAGCCTGTGATTTAATTGTAGCGGCGCCGGCGCCGCGCCGCTAAATTGGCGGCGCTCCTTCACCCAATTCGATTCTTCCATTCATCGACGCCTTTGCGAGCCGCATGTCGAATATATCCAGCACTCCTCCGCCTCTCGATCCGGCCTGGCTGGACGACGCCCTGCGCCGCAACGTGGCCAATGTGGACGACCAGTCGCGGCCGAACCTGTCGGCTCTGGCTTTGCGGCTGCGCGACATCGATATTCTTGCGCTCAACATCAAATATTTCGGTTTCGAACTGGCCCGGCGGCTCGCGGCGGAACTGCCGCCGCGCCAGGACGCCGCCTATCGTCCCGTCGGGCTGGCCTGCAAGCCGAGCACGCAAGCCGATCTCGAAAGCGACTGGTGCGCCCATTGGTGCGCCCAGCTGCGCATTCCGGTGGTGTTCCACCGCAAGATCTGGGAATTTTGCTTCCTGCTTCAGGCCCTGGCGGAAAGCGGCCAGCTCGCCCCCGGCCGGCGCGGCCTCGGCTTCGGCTGCGGCGAGGAGCCGATCGCGAGCTATCTCGCCTCCCGGGGCGTTCAGGCGACCGTGACCGATCTGCAGAGCGAGGAAGCCGCCGCCGCCGGCTGGCGCGACACCGGACAGCATCTCTCCTCGCTCGAACAGGCCTACAAGGATTATCTCGTCCCGCGCGAGGCTTTCGACGCGCTGGTTTCGCACCGCTCTGTCGATATGAACGCCCTTCCCGATGATCTCGCCGGCCATGACTTCTGCTGGTCGATCTGCGCGCTGGAACATCTGGGCTCGATCGAAAAGGGCATGGATTTCGTCGTCAATTCGCTGCGCACGCTGAAACCCGGCGGCGTCGCCATTCATACCACCGAGTTCAATTTCCTCGACAATGGCCGTACGCTCGACAATTGGCCGACCGTTCTGCCACAGCGGCGCCATTTCGAAGCCCTGGCCGAGCGGCTGCGGGCGGACGGCCATGAGGTCGCGCCGCTCGATTTCGACATTGGCGAAAAGCCGCTCGACCGTTTCATCGACGTGCCGCCCTATCCTGGCGATCCGAGCGGCAAGCTCGAAACCATGCGGGCGCAGCACGACAGCACCCATATCAAGCTATCCATCGACGGCTTCGCCTCCACATGCTTCGGCCTGATCGTACGCAAAGCGCGGGCCTGACGCCGGCGGCGGGTCCGCGCCGTCCGCTGGTCTATGACGCAACTCATCTGGTGGCGCGGCTGAACCGCCGCGCCCTCACCGGCATGGATCGCGTCGATCTGCTTTACGCCCGCCGCTATGCGGAGGATAAAGGGCTGGCCGGCGGCCTGCATTACGGGCTGCGCGAGCCGCATCTCTGGAGCCCGGCGAGGCTGCGCCGGCTCGTGGCGCGTTTCCACCGCAAGGTCGGCGAGGACGACGCACTGCCGGACGACGCGACATGGAACGATCTTCGCGCCTGGATCGCCGATCCCTCCGGGCAACGGCAATTGCCCGGCGAATTGATCTGCCGCAGCGTCGACGAGGGGCCGCGCGCCCTCGCCGACCAATTATTCCTGCGTCTTATTGACGATTTTGGCGCATCCGTCCCCGAAGGCGCGATTTATCTCAATGTTGCCCAGGCAGGGTTCGAATATCATCGCTTCTTCGACTGGCTCGCCCGCCGTCCCGACGTCACCCCGCTTTTCGTCGTCCACGATCTTCTGCCGCTCGACCATCCGGAATTCTTCCGCGCCGGCTATTGGCAGCGTTTCGATCGCCGCGTCCAGACGATCGTCCGGCACGCGAAAGCGGTCATCACAACCTCCGCCGTCGTCCGCGACCGGCTCGCCGAGGAATATGAACGCCGCCGCAAGCCTGCGCCGCCGATGATCGTCCGTCACCTCCCGTCGCCGCTCGGCGCCAGGCGCGACCGCGAGGATGACGATCCGCTTTTGGCCGAGGCCCCCTATTTCGTCATGGTCGGGACGATCGAACCGCGCAAGAACCACCAGCTCATCCTGAATATCTGGAAAGAGCTCGGCCCCGAAGCGCCGAAACTGGTTCTGGTCGGCGTCGACGGCTGGGATCACGAACATGTCCTGCGCATGCTGGATCGCTGTCCTGCGCTGCGCCGCACGGTGCAGAGGGTCAGCGGCCTGCCGCGCCGCGCTTTGCGCCGGCTGGTGGCGAACGCCCGCGCCGTGCTGATGCCGAGCTATGCCGAGGGCTATGGGCTACCGGTCGTCGAGGCGCTGAATCTCGGCGCGCCGCTCATCGCCTCCGACATCGCGATTTTTCACGAAACCGCCGGCGCATCCGCGACCTACCTGTCGCCGATCGACGGGCTCGGCTGGAAAAATGCGATCTTGGATTTCGCCAAACCGGATTTTCCGCGCCGCCGGGAGGCGCTGCGCGCCGCCGCCGGTTGCACGGCGCCGACCGAAGCGGATTATTTCGCCGCCATCGACAATTTCATCGCTGCCCTGTGAGCGCCGCCTGGAGCGGATTGCGATTCTGCCGAATCGCAATCCGCTCTCGATTCGTTTGTTTTCGCAGCGTTTTTACGAAAAACAAGCATCGACTTTTGTTCACGCCGCTCTGGCGTTTTGCCTCGGCGGGCCGGCCAAAGCCTCGTCATAGACCCGGGCGAGCCGCTCCTTATGCGCCTCGGGCGAGAATTTCGCCGCCTGGGCGTAACCGCGCTGGCGCAGATCGGCGCAGAGCGCGTCATCCTCGTCGAGCCTGCGCAGCGCGCCGGCGATGCCGCGCACATCGGTGGGATCGACCAGCAGAGCCGCGTCTCCAGCGACTTCCGGCAGCGACGAGCCGTTCGAGGTCAGCACCGGCGCGCCGAGCAGCATGGCTTCCAGCACCGGGAGGCCGAAGCCCTCGTAAAGCGAGGGAAAAACCACCGCGCGGGCGCAGCGGATCAGAGCGGTCAGCTGAAACAGCGGCACATGGCTGAGACGTCTGATCTGCTCGTCGGGCGTGATCCGGGCGCCGTCGATTTTCAGGGCGTGGGAGCGCAGATCCTCGATCTTGGCGAGGTCGTCGTGATATTCCCAGCCAAGCCCCCCGGCCAACGCCAGCTTTCGCTTCGTCCCGCTGACGATATAGGAATCCAGCAGCCGGCCGACATTCTTCTTCGGCTCCAGCGCGCCGAAAAACAGATAATAATCGTCGGCCTCCAGCCCGAAGGCGCGCCGCACGAGATTGGCGGATTCGGCATAGGTCTGCGCCAGCAGCTCTTCCGGGAAGGACACGGATTGATAGGTGTTGACGACACGGTTCGGGTCGATCCCGCAAATGTCGATGAGATCGCGGCGCGAGGCTTCCGAAACCGTGACGATCCGGTCGGCCGTCGCGCCGAGATGGCGGACCATATTCAAGAAGAATTTCTTGTCGTCGAGGGTCGATTGCGGCAGTTTCAACGGCACGACATCGTGGATCGTATAGATATTGCGGGCGCCCTCGACCCGCAGCGGGATCGCCTGGGTGGCGTGAAAAATATCCGGCCGCGCCTTGACCCGAAGCTTCGCGGATCGCCCGTAAAGCTTGAAATGATAGCGCGTCGCATCCATGAACAGGGTCGCGACATGAAGGCGCGACAGGCCCTGAAACGGATCTTGCGCCGCGGTCGGGGTCACGATCTTCCGTTTGGGCATTTCCAACGACGGCAGGCCGAACGGCAGACCCATGAGTCGTCGCAAGATCATGGTCGTGTAGAGGTAAACCGGATCGGGACTGCGGTTGCGCGCATCGAAAAAGGCGATTTCGGCGAGAACCGGGTCTTTCGGGTCGATGGGCCGATTGGAATGCAGCAAACCCTCGGCATCGAAGCCGAGCTGATTGGCGAGCGCGCAGAGATTGCGGGCGTAAGTGGCGATCCCGGTGCCGCGCGCGAGGGTCAGGTTGAACAATTCGAACAGGATTTTTGTTTGCACGACAAGCGCTCGGCTGGAAAATATCGCCGCAACAACGGTCGCGCCCTGCCTAGCTTGAACCAATGCTGGGCGCAAGTTCAACGCGCGCGTCGGCCACAATCCGCAGCATTCGAATGACGACCTGCAGCGTTTCACGCGACAGGTTACGCCTGCCACTGGAAATAATTCAGCCCTCCTCGTGGCCAGGCTTATCGCCTTCCTCGCTTTGTTCGTTTCGACGGGACCTCGCGCCGGCGTTCAACTGAGCTTCGAGACCTGCGATTCGCGCCTGCAATTTCGCGATCGCACGCGCGTGCCTCGCCAATTCGATCTCGTCCCAAACGTTCGGCGGCGTGGCCAGAGCCGCATCCAGCTCGCTATGTTCGTCCGCGACGTAAAATCGGTTTAATCCATCGAAATAAGCGAAATGATAGGCGGAGCCAAGCAGCAGCGGCTCCCAGTTCTGATGCGACGGAATCTGTGACAGGGGCCGCGTCGCCTCGACGACGATGATCCAGGGGCGGAATCGCTGGAGATCGAAACCGGCGAAAACCGCTGTCTCCGCGCCTTCGCAATCGACCTTCAAAAAATGCGTTTCCGCAGGCGCATATCTTTCGAAAACTTGCGTCAATGTCCAGGTTTCGACGCGAATGCGGCTTTTCGGAAAACGGGCCAGCGCCGGCAGTTCGGCGATTGCGGGATCGCTCGTCGAGCAGCCCGATCCTTCCATGACGAAAAGCTCAGTTTCGCCAGAGCCCGCGCCGATCGCGACAGGAAGGTTAACGTCGCCTGGCCTTTGGCGCGCCAGCGCCTGTGCATAAAAAGGCGCGGGCTCAATATTTACGCCGCGCCAACCCCTGTTATAGAAATAAGCCGTAACCGAATCGACAATCGGGTCCCACGCGCCAACATCGACATAAAATCCCTTTTCGACGCCACGCAAGGCGCGCGCCAGCATGACATCTTCGAAGTTTTGCGCAAATGATAGCATTCCTGATTTCCATGAGCGCGTGACTAAAAACGCCTTATACCAGTGTCGACCACCGAACCAACAATTTGGCTGCCGAGGCAGTTACGAAGACCGGATTGGGCCAGCGACCTCGTTGCTCCCAAAGAAGTAATGGCCGCCCGTACCATCGGCGAAATTATCTTGTAGTCGAACCATAAAAATTGTAAACGCCGAGAATTCGATTGCTTAGAAGAGAAATCCCCGATGAAGGCGTGGTTGTCCAAAACGAATAAGTCAACGAACGAGTCGAGCGACTCGGCAATCGACTCACGCCGAAATAACGAGTTACGCGCGTCAGGAGATCGGGCGCGTGTCGAAGGCGATTGGAGCAAGGCAGCGGAGAACTATCAATCTTACCTTTCGAATGCGCCGGAAGATTTCGAAATCTGGGTGCAACTGGGCCACGCTCTGAAGGAAGCAAACAGATTTGGCGAGGCCCGCGCCGCATACGGCACAGCAATACGCCTGAGGCCAGACGATTTTGATGTCCATCTCAACCTTGGCCATTTGGAGAAACTGGCGGGTCAGCGCGATGCGGCCATAACCGCCTACAAACGCTCTTTCGAATTGAATTCATCAAATCGCGATGCGCTCCAGGAGTTAATCGATCTCGGCGCGGATTTATCGGATGCAGAAGGCACATACCTGCCAAGCGCAACAAAAACGATTTTTGTTGATATGACCGATTTGATGGAATATGTAAAAACAAATCCATCTTTGAGCGGAATACAGCGCGTCGTCGCTAATTTAATTTCAAATATTGATGAATATGTTAAAAACAATGGTCCAATTAGAATTGTGCCTGTTGTGCCAGAATACGATAATATGCGCATTTTTGCGGTGAATCGACGCCTTGTTCTTGGAATGATCGATGCTCTACATGGCGCACGCGCAGGTCGTGCCAATCTTGATAAAGCCATCGACGCCGTTTACGCATCGAGAAAATTGGTCGCGCCTAAACCGGGTGATATATTCACGATTGCTGGCGCATTCTGGATTTACGCTCATTTCGACATGGTGCGCCGCCTTCGCGAAAGTGGCGTGGGTTTCGTCGTTTTCATTCATGATCTCATACAAATAAGCCATCCGGAATATGTACATGAAGCAGCAACCCTGGCATTCCGTCGCGCGTTAATCGATGTCCTCACCTTGGCGAACGGCGTCCTCACCAATTCCGAGTTTGTCGCGGAAGACGTTCGCAATTTCATGCGAACAAGAATGAATTTCGAAATCCCGGTACAGGCCGTTGTGCTTGCTACAGAGCTGGCTTCGCCCGACAACGAGTCCCATGTTCTGAGTGAAGAAGTAAAGGACATTCTTTCCGAGCCTTACGTCTTGTCCGTCTCAACAATTGAGGTTCGCAAAAACCACATGTACATAGTTCGACTTTGGGAGAAACTGATCGCCAACAAGGCACAGAACATCCCAAATCTAGTCTTCGTCGGCAAAATCGGATGGGATATCGAACAATTCACTAACTATCTAGCTAATTCTAACCAGCTTGGCGGAAGGTTGCGCGTCGTTCATGGTGTGACGGATTTCGAATTGAGCGAATTGTACCGGCACGCGATGTTCACAATGTTTCCGAGCTTTGTGGAGGGCTTCGGCCTTCCCGTTGGCGAAAGCCTCGCCTATGGCA
The DNA here is from genome assembly GCF_022760755.1 of Candidatus Rhodoblastus alkanivorans. NCBI lineage: Bacteria > Pseudomonadati > Pseudomonadota > Alphaproteobacteria > Hyphomicrobiales > Rhodoblastaceae > Rhodoblastus > Candidatus Rhodoblastus alkanivorans. The sequence goes on along the minus strand of NZ_JAIVFP010000001.1, from coordinate 1,009,395 downwards.
AGCCCTGCGTTTCGTCCAACCGCGCCTCCATGCCCGAGGTTGGCGGCAAATTCGCGCGCTACATCAATCCGGATGATGTCAACGAAGGTTACGAGCTGGTACGCGACCTTCTAGACCATCCAGACAAGCTCCAATCTTGGACCCAGGAGGTTGTCAACGGATACGCGCCGAAACGTTGGCAAACATTTGCTTCCGAATATTTCGACGCTCTCACGACGATCTGCGAAGGCAACCAAAAGACACAAAATGGTTTTATCGAAGTCGGTGATGTCGTTGGCTTGGGGAGGGACGAAATTGCGCGCCGCGACCAGCTTGACCTCCCCCTGACCTATCTCGCGAATGCGCGCGGGAGGGGATGGTTTGCAGCCGAAAATTGGGGCTGCTGGACCAGCGCCAGGCGCGCAACATTAAGGTTTGCGACCAAATTGGCGCCAAACACCGCCGTTGCAGTGTACCTTGCCATGCAGCTTCCTGGTGAAACCGACCCCCAAAAAGTTTCAGTGCGGATTGAAATCGGCGGAATCGCCAACGTCTTTAAACAATTGAGACCGCGTGCGCGCTGGCTCGTCGCCGACGGTAAAACAGAAACAGACGGTTCGCTGTCCATCGTGCTATTCAGTTCTGGCCCATTTGCCGTGCCCGACCACCGCGAACTTTTCGTCGGCCTCACCGCGCTGGCATTCTGCGAAAGCGCTGACGCCCTGTCGCGAGTTAAAATCGTGGAGAAAATTACTTTCAGCGTAGCATAGCGATGGCGCGGCCGTGCCGCCGCCGCGGCACAGCCGCGAGAATGGAAATACGTGTGGCAATTCCGGCGCAACTTCAACGCAGAGGGACACCTTAATTTGTGTCCACGCACCGCCCTTCCAAATATATGCGGGCGTCAAGCGAATGTCTCGTCGCAGGAGTATTCCATGCAAAAACAGTTTATCAATTCTGTTCGACTAGTTCAGCGAATGAAACGTATCAGTGCGATTGCTGTTGGCGCGTTGATTCTTACGTGCAACGGTTGTCTCGCTCAGGCTCCCCATGTAGCAAATTACCCGTTGTCGGCCGTTGCAACGGAGTGGCTTGTCAAAAGCGTGTGCGCCGATGATGCGAATGAACCAGTCGCCGCGGACCCGTATTTCGTTTGCCCTAGCGGCACGCACCGCAAAAAAATTTCGGTTGGCGATCCATTACCGTACCACAACATTAATCAGACAAGGAATGAGGAAAGCGATTCTTTTGTCCTGGTGGATAAAAAAGGTGCCCCATTATACGTTCGGGACTTCGACTGGGGACCGAAATTCAATACTTTTTTTAACAATACCGACGGATACGATGTCTATTCTATCGCCAATGGATGGATTTCGATCGCGGCGACGAAAGCGGGAGATGCCGCAGGCGTAACCTTTTTTGGCGCCAATTGTACAATTGGCAACGGCTGGTTATCCTTTCCTGAGAACGATTTTTTAAGGGGTGGAATCACGACATCGGCCATCGCAGGCGTCTATTGGGAACAGAAAGGGCAGACATTTCCCGGCGCCTGCACACAAGTTACCAACAGAACGACGACGCAATGGGAATTAAAAAAAGACGTAACTTTTGGGGGCGTCCGTAAAAACCCTCGCAAGACGATGGATGCACTTATTTCTTATCATGACTTCAATACAACACCAGAATTTCTGCAGCATGGCCATATGGAGGTTTATTACTTTACGCAACAGTATGGCTTAACAAGATGGGAATTTTGGACCCCCGCCGCTCAAGGCCGACCGGTCACAAGTAATTGCTTGGCGCCCGATGTCGTTCAATATCGCGACGTGGATTTCAACATAGCTGATTGTCAGGACTTTTCGAACGTTGTCTTGAGCAAGACGCCCGACATACCCGAATGGCCGTTGCCCCAAGCGAACGTCCTCGCCCATTCGCACTTTGACGCCGTTTCCCAAAATGAGGCGCCTTACGTTTGGAGCGTCGTCCCACCTGAAAGCGGTCAGTCTTCGGCGACTTGGGGATTAAAAAACTCGACTGCATCGGCTGACCGAGTCTTCAATCAAACCGGCATCCGATACGTCAGTATCAACTGTTCCCGCGGCAACAGTTGCCTATCGTTAAGCCAAGAACTTCCAGTTGGCGCGGTACACAGCGGGAATTATTTATACGGAGTTACCGCGAAAACAACTGCCGGTGACGTCGGAAAGATTAAAGTTTCAGTCCAGCAATTGGACGCCCGCGGACAGGTCATTTGGGAGGATTCGTTCGTTGGCGTTGTTCAATCCTATAATGGTTCCCATCCGAGCGCCACGCGAGAGAGCCGTTCGATCTATCTGTCCGCAGGCTTTTTGCATAAGGTTGCGGCCCTGCCCCCCCGCGTTGACGCGCGCACCGTTCGCTTCGTGATTGCTCCGGAACCAGGGGCACAGTACGATATACTTGAAGCTTGGCTCAACAGATGGCCGCAAATGCGGCAACACGCAAAATAGGCGCCTAGGTTAGAGATGGAAATCCGTAAGCGTCCAAGGCCTTCGCAACTAGTGCGATATCTGGCGTCCTCCCATTCGCGTTGCGCTTAGCCGGCGTCGCCTCGCGGATCCGCATCAACGAGTAGTGACTCCTGGCTTTTCAGTTCAAGCTGACCCAAAGCCATGCCTAGCGTACGTGAATCCGCAACGCCGAACAATGAGGCTGGCTTGCAAGGCAGGTTCGCAAACCGAATCCTGAAATAGGCGAATATGTCCCGATCAAACGCGTCACACTCATGATCTTCCGCGAGTTCGCCATCACTCAACAGCTGCAAAGAAACGCGGCACCGCCCCCTTGTCACAAGGATTGTCCGCTCCGGGGCAGCCCCATCCGCGCTGATATCGCGAACATCGAGAACATGGCCAGGATTCAGAAAGACAAGACGAAACTGCGCAGGTTTGTCACCTAACCCGATGTCGACCATGTTCCAACGACGCGCGTCAGGCAGAAACGCGACAAGATTCAGCAAAACGACCGGCGTGGAAATTTTTGCTAGGTCCGACCGCAATATCTTGAAGCGCAGAAAGGAAAGCCCGCCCAACGTCCATGCTTGCGTATCGCTCTTAGAAGACCACTCCCCCCAAAGGAAGATTCGATTCCGTTTATTCTCCGCGAAAACGTAACAGATATCAGCCACAATCTCCGCAACATTCATTCCTCGGATTTGCACGTAGCGGCTTTCTGCCGTCGTCGAAACCTTCGCGCGTTGGCGATTTAGGTTCGCAGCGAACGCATAGAGCCTCGCGTCGAATATGATCGCTGGTCGGATATATTCGAATTCAGCATCACTAACTTCTGCCGCCTCGTCCGAAGGCGGCGCGGCCCAAGCGTTCGGGTCATTTAAGTGCAACTTATCGGTAACATTGCGTACAGCTACGTCAAATATCGGCGCGCGTCCCAAACGTTCGAAAACCCTTAAAAGATCACGGTTAAGAGTTTCAACAAACAGCAACTCATCTATCATTTCAATATTTTTGCAGGCTTCTTGGAAATGGTCTTCAGTCACACGGTCCTCGACGTGACAGAAGTGACGAACCATAGCGTTGTCGACATGCGGAAGAAGTAAGGGATCTTCGGACGAGGCAAATTCACGGACCGACAAATTACGTGCCAATTGCACACGCGCTAAGGCCGCGGGGTCGGCGAAACGGGTCATAAGCGCCCCCGATTTCATTGCCGCCCAATAACGATAGAGCGAACGCAGTCTCGTTGAAGGATCACGGAAACTCGCGATTAGGAAGTCCCGCTCGGGATTGTGTCTCACACGGTAATAAGCGGTATGGGTAGAGACAAATGAGGCCGCCGCGCCATCAACGTTAGCGTCTGAACCATCATGCGACGTAATCGACCTATCAAATAATGGTGAAAGCGTCGAATATATCGTTGTACCACCGCATTTTTCAACGTGAAAAAAAACGAGCCGTTCTTTCTTTAACATTATTACCCTGACTTCTGCTAGCTAACTACCACGTATTGTCGGATCTCGGAGTGTATCGTTATCGTCCACGACGCACGACGATACCAAATGAGGTCGTGACAAAATCACCAAGTCGAATTTTCAAATGCACGTTCCCTGTAAACGGGGACACGTCAACCAAATGGTCGACATACGAAAGCCCCGGAGTGAAAGGCAAGTTGACCACCTCATGGCCGCGCGCAAGCAACCGCTCAATAAGACGTTCAACATCTTTCAAACGGTACAAGACTGTGCCGCCGCTGTCTATAGTTTCCTCATTGGACGAGACATTGAACTCGCTCGTGTGGCACGCGACGCCGCCGACCCGCAGCGTTTTCTCGACACTCTCAACAACAAAATCCGCACCAGCTTCGAGCGACCCTAAATGTTCGAAGCAACATGCGGACCAGCAAAAATCGAACCCATCTTTGAAAGTGTCAGGAATAGCGGCCATATCACAAGACGCGAACTTGACATATTCTTTGAACACGTCGTCAGAAACCACTTCTGGCCTAAATAGCTTCGCAATATCTTGACTCCATTGCGCGGTTTCGCTCCATCCTGGATCAGCCGCGCCAGGAGGCGCATCGGTCGCCAAGATAGGACACCCTTTCGACGCAAATAGTGCAGGAAGCGGTTCTGTGCCTACGCCGAAACCGATGCCCTGCGACCCCGGCGTCAAGACCCCGGCGCTCGACAAATGTTCGGCGATAAAAGCAAACTCCCAGAGCTTACGATGCAGATACGGCTCTTCGCGTATGGAAAGACAAAAATCAAGGTATTGTTGCGAATAAAAATCACTCGCTACACAATTTGCTGACGCCATATAGGATCTACTGAAAGGATGAAAGACCTTAGGCTCTGGCATTACAACCTGAAGAACGCCGCTTGCAATATTTCCTTGCTTAACGTGACGAATGTACGATGAAGCATTGCTTTCATCAGGTTTCTCGATCATATCCGCCCCCGTTAACGTTTTTCAGGGGCCTTCCCTAGCGCCAAAAACTGAAATGAGCAATCCAAATATGACGAACAAATGGGCATAGTTATTTGCAACAATGATTATCTTTCGCTAACTTATTTGAACCGTCCCGGGTTTGGCAGACGCTATTTTCGTCAAATCCGGCCGCCATGGCGGCATGCGCCGACAAGGCGTAGAAGCGCTCCCAGGCTTTGGCTGGCGGATTGTCGCCGATCGGCCCGAGCAGCCGCCTGTCAGGCCCCTCGTCCTTCCCTCACGCGCCGGCGCGCTCGGACAGTTCCGCCGCCTCCCGCCGGACCTCGTCGATGACCGGAGCCCATCGACCCGCGGCCTTCTGGCGAAACAGCCGCAGGGTCGGATACCAGGGGCTGTCGGAACGGTTCAGCAGCCAGCGCCAGTCGGCGGCGAAGGACAGCAGGCCCCAGGTCCGCGCGCCGAGCGCGCCGGCGAGATGAAGCATGGAGGTGTCGACGGTGATGACGAGGTCCATTTCGAGGACGATCGCGGCGGTATCGACGAAATCGGCGGCGTCGGCGCCGAAGAATCGCATTTCGGGGAACAGCGCCATCTCCGGCACGTCCCGCGGCGGGATCATATATTGAAGGCAATGGACTTCGGCCCCGGCCGGCAGAAGGCCCCGCGCCATGGCGAGAGGCATCGAGCGCTGGCGGTCGGAGGCGTGCTCGGGATTGCCGGCCCAGGCCAGACCGATCCGGAACGCGCGCCGCGGCCCAAGGCGGTCGCGCCATTTGGCCCGAACCGAATCGGGAACGGAAAGATAAGGCGTGCGGCCGGGGATGGTTTCGGACCGCGCGCCGAACGCGAGCGGCAGGCTGAGAAGGGGGCAATGGAAGTCATAATGGTCGGCGACATCGACGCGCGAGGTAAATTCCCCAACGCCGGCAAGCGATGACATGAGCCGGCGAAGCTGCGCCGGCGCCGCCAAGGTGACTTTCGCGCCAAGATCGGCGACCAGGCTGGCGTAACGGCAGAACTGAATGGCGTCGCCAAGTCCCTGTTCGGCATGGAGCAGGATCGACTTCCCGGCCAGGTCTTCGCCGCGCCATAACGGGCGATTGACGATCGAACCCATGCGATCGAGGTCGGAGCTGCGCCAACGGAATTCGTAATCGGGCCAGCCGCGTTCGAAATCCCCCGTCAGCAACAGGCAGGCGCCGCGATTGAAACGCGAAGGACCATTGTCCGGACAAATCTTGACCGCGCGATCATAGCTTTCGAGCGCCTCGGCGTTTCGGCCCAGGGCGCGCAGGGCGTGACCGCGGGCGTTCAGCGCCGCGCAGCAGGAGGGATCGAGCCGAAGCGCGGCCTCGGCGGCCGCCAGCGCTTCCTCATTATCGTCAAGGGCGCGCAGCAGGTTCGAGCGGTTGTCATGGCTTTCGACACGATTCGGATCGCGGTGCAGCGCCATGTCGAAACTTGCCAGCGCCTCCTCCAGTTCGCCAAGATTCTTCATTGCGACGCCGCGCCGATCCCACGCCTGCGGGCCATCGCACCCGGTGGCGATGGCCCGATCATATTCCGCCGCGGCTTCGTCCCAGCGCTCGAGCAGCGCCAGGCGTTCGCCATGCGCGAAATGCAGGTTGGACGTCTCGGCGGCGCTCACTCCCTGCGACCCGAAAAGGCAAGGATTTGCTCCCAGCGCTCATCGCTTCGCATGCTGGCGACCCGCTGCCGCGAATTTCGCGACTCGGCGACATATTGGGCGTGGAGCCGTAAAATGCGAAGCGCCAGCGGCTGGAATCGCCTGTCCATCTTCAGGATCCGCGCCGCCTGGGCGGCGAGCCAGGGTGAATTGGCGAGGAAGAAATCATCTTCGAGCGACACGATCGTGTGACAGGAGCCGGGGTCGCCCTGCCTTGCGCAGCGGCCGAACAGCTGCCGGTCGATGCGCTGCGATTCGTGATATTCGGTCAGGATCACGTTGAGCCCGCCAACTTCCCGCACGCCATCGGCCAATTTGATGTCCGTGCCTCGGCCGGCCATGTTCGTCGCCACCGTCACCCGCCCCGGCTCTCCCGCGGCTGCGACGATCTCCGCCTCGGCGTTGTCCTGTTTGGCATTCAGCAAGGCGTGGTCGACGCCGCGCGCGCGCAACAGGGAACTGATCTCCTCCGACGCATGGACCGAGCGGGTGCCTATCAGCACGGGCAAGCCGCGTTCGCGCGCGACTTTGACGACGCGCTCGACGATGCGCCATTTCTCTTCCTTCGTCGGGCAAAGGCGCGGCGTGGTGTAACGGCGTTGCGACGGGCGGTGAAGTGGAATGCGCGCGACGTCAAGGCCATAGACGGTGCGGATCTCGCGCGCGACCTCCTTCGCCGTCCCCGTGATGCCGGCGAGCAGAAGATATCTGCGAAACAAGCGCTGATAGGTGAGTCGCGCGATGGTTTCGCGCCTTTGCGTCGGCTCGCAATCCTCCTTGACCTCGATCATCTGGTGCAGCCCGCGCTCCCAGGACCGGTCGGGCAGGATGCGGCCGGTGTTCTCGTCGACGATCTGGACCTTGCCGTCGGCGACGACATAATGCTTGTCGCGTTCGAACAGGCAGATCGCCGACAAGGCCTGAATCACGCGCTCCTCGCGCTCGCGCTCGGATTGCCAGATCCCTTCGAAATCGCGCGTCGCCAAGGCCAGCTTGTCGCGTCCCGCTTCGGTCAGGAGGCAATAACGCTCGGCGTGCTCGATCTCGAAGTCCGATCCCGGCTCGAGTCCGGCCGCGAGGTCCAGCGCCTGGCGAAAGGTCTCAGTTTCTTCGGCGTCTCCCGCCGAGGCCGACAGGATGAGCGGGGTCCTCGCCTCGTCGATAAAAACGCTGTCCGCCTCGTCGACGATGGCGAAATGGAGCCCGCGCAGAACCGGCGCGTCGTCGTCCGAGGCCAGGCCGCCGAGCCTGTCCAGACAGAGGTGCAGCCGGCTCCGCCGCCCCGAGCGCGCAGCCCCGTCGCGCAGATAATCGAAGGCCAGCTCCTTGTTGGTGCAATAGACCACCGACTTCTTGTAAACCGCGCGCTTCTCGCTGCGCGTCATGCCCTGGACCGCGGCGCCGACGCTCAGGCCGAGGAAGTCGTAAAGCGGCTTCATCGCCTCGGCGTCGCGTTTGGCGAGATAATCGTTCACGGTCACAATATGGACCGGCGCGCCGGCCAGCGCCGCGGCGCAGGCCGGGAGCGTCGCCGCGAGCGACTTGCCCTCGCCCGTCTCCATTTCCACCAGCCGCCCCTGCAGCATGGCCCATCCCGCCATCATCTGCGTGGGAAAATGGCGGAGGCCGAGCGTCCGCGACGCCGCCTCGCGCACCAGCGCAAAAGTCTCGCCCGCCAGGGAAAGCTCGAAGCCGTCGCGGCGCAGGCCCTGGCGCAAAGCGCCGGCTTTCGCCTTCAATTCCTCGTCGCTCGCCCGCTGCAAAGCCGCTTCGTGGCGTTCGCTTTCCACAACGACGCGGCCCAGCGAACGGGTCGGGCGGAACGCCGTCCGCCACAGCGGCTTGGCGACGTTGAACCACAGAAATTCGGCGACATGGTCGTGCCAGCCGAGCGTCGGCTCCGCGCGTTCGGGATAGGGGCGCCCGGGCGCGAGCTTGACCGAACGGGACAGGACCGTCGCGCTAGGCATTGAAACGCGTCAGGAAAAGCAGACGAACCGCCCGATAGATCTGTTGCGAGAGGGTTTCGTCCTGATGTTCGAACCGCACATAGGCGCGCTGGCCGAAATGTCTCATTTCACGCGCCCCGATCAGCGCTATGTCGAACTGGAAAACGCGGCGCAGGGCTTTCGCGGCCTTGGTGTCTCTCGGATCGGTCGCGATTTCGCCGCCGCCCTCGAAAGCGAGCGCCCGGCTCGGCAGCAAATCGTCGCCGCCGGGAACGGCCCGGACGATCTTGCCCTTCCAGGTGGTCCCCGGCTCGTCCACGACCCGCACCAGGATGTGGTCGGTCGTCGCGCGCACCCGGTCGACCGCGTCCTGCGGCACCACGGCGCGGACGATCGGATCGACGTCGCCGATCACATGGCCGATCAGTTCGCCCTTGTGAAAATAGCGGCCGATCAGGTCTTCCGGCTGCGGCACGACGAACTGGCCCGAGGTCTTGGCCGCGGTCTCCAGATTGGCCAGCTTGCCCGAGATGATGGCGAGGTCCTGTTTCTCGGAATCGAGCCGCTTCAGCGCCAGTTCGGCGCGGGCCCGATCGCCGGCCGTTTCGACCTGGGCGGCGGCGTCGAGCTCCTGAACCCGGTCGGCGACGAATTCATACTGCGCGGTCGTGGCGCGATCTTCGAGGCGGATCAATTTTTCGCCGGCCTCGACGCGGCTGCCGGGTCTGGCGAGATAATCCACGAGCACGCCATTGGCCTCCGCGCGGACGAAGGACTGGTCGGGCAGCCAGACGACGCCCTCGACTTCGGTATGTGACGGCAGCGGCACGAAAAACACGAACGCGGATATAGCCGCAATCGCGCCGACCAGCATGGCGATAATCCGGTCGCGGCGCCTCTGCAGGCGCGGGTTCGACGTGAGATACAGGACGCCCCTGACGACCGGGACGACCGCCATCGCCGCCACCGCCCAGAGCGCAAGCACCACGCCGATGAAGAAGAACCGCGACGCGATGAACAAAGCGATCACGATGGTGATGATCATCCGGTAGATCGTCGAAGCGGCGCCATAGAACAGGAACCATGCTTTTTCCCCGAGCGTGGCGTGCGGCGGCTCGAGCTCCCAGGCGCCGAGGACATAGCGTTCCGCGAGATAGATCCAGTAGCGGGCCGCGCGCATCGAGAGATTGGGAATCTCGATCAGATCGCTCAGGATGTAATAGGCGTCGTAGCGCAGCAGCGGATTGCCGTTGAAGACGAGGGTCGAGACCCCGGCGATCACCATGACGTTGAACAGAGCCGCGCGGGTCAGTCCCGGTTCGACGAGAAGCCAGAGATAAAAAGCCAGAGCGGCGATGAAGACCTCCACCGCCATTCCCGCCGCTCCGACCACGGCCCGCCGATATTTCGACCGGAACGCGCTCGCCGCCGAGGCCTCTACGAAAGGCACCGGCAAGAGCACGAGCAGAATGACGCCGATCTCGTGCACCTCCCCGCCGCCGGCCTTGATCGCGGTCGCATGCCCCATTTCGTGGGCCGCCTTGATGAGGGGAAAGACCATGTAGAGGACGACGAGATTGTCGACCGCCAGGATGCGATCCGCGAAATTGTGGCTGAGCTCCGGCCAATGCGCCGGAACCAGAGCCAGCGCCGGCAGGACCACGGAGAGCCAGATGAGCGCGCCCCAGCCGCTCCAGATGAACTGGATCGGACCGGCCATGCGGTTCAGGAACCGGTCCGGGTCCCACAGACCGATCCGGATCGCCATGGGATTGCCGAAAGCCTGACGCTGGCGCGCGCGCCAATCCCTTTCGCTGCGATCGAAAATTTCAGCGACGTCGGGAGCGACGTCGCTCTGCAGGAGGTCCGCGGTATGGAGCTGGCCCAGAAGCTGGATCATCTCGTCCTGGGTCGGCGCGTCGTCGCCGAGGCGGCGCTTGGCGATATCCCAGAGAGTCGCGACCGTCCGCTCGCCATCCATCAAGCCGATGATCAGCTGCGCCGCCGGGCTGAATCGATGCACGCGGCCGGAGGCCGGGTCCTGGAGCAGGCGCCAGACCTCGCCGCGATAATGATGCCGATGCATGACCGCGTGCGCGCGCAGCCGGGGCTTCAGATCCGCGACCCTGTACCAGAGATTGCTCAGGATCGGAGCGTTCAAGGCGCCTCCTTCCAGGCCCACATGCGCAGCCAGTCGAACAGGCTGTGGGTCCAGATCCAGATGAGTCGCCGCCGGCCGACATCGACTTTCCCCACGCCTTCCATGCCGGGCCGCAGCCGGTCGATCGGACCGTTGAGATGCGCCTCGACGCGGAAATAATTCAATCCTTCCTGGGTCGTCGACACCGGGGTGACCTGCTGCACGACGAAGGGAAAGACCTGGCCGGGCAGGCCGGAAAGCATCAGCGCGCCTTTCTGATTGGCGCTCAGGTTCGAAATGTCCCGTTCGTCGACCTGCAGGATGACGCGATAGGATTCGAGCGGCGAGATCTGGAAGAGCAGCTTGCCCTGCTCGACCGGGGTATCGAGCAGCTGGCTGAGATCGCCCGAAACGACGACGCCATCGAAAGGCGCAATCAGATTGGCGCGGTTCAGCCTGTCCTGGTTCAGGGCGAGCTGCGCCTGCAACTCCTTGATCTGGGCCGCCAGGATCGCCATCGCCCCGCGGTCCTGCTTCGCCTGCGCCTCGCGGAGCTTGCCCTGCACCTGGTCGAGGTCCGAGAGCAACCGGGTGCGTTCGAGTCTGAGATCGCGATTGTCAAGCCGGGCCAGGACCTGGCCTTTGCGCACGACGTCGCCGGCCCGGACATAGCTGTCCGCGATATGGCCGTCGAAAGGCGCGACCGCCGCCCGCTGTATCCGACCCTCGAGCACCGCCCGGGCCGAAACGCGATAGGTCGTCGTATAGAAGCTGAAGAACAGCGTGAGCGCCGCCACGGTCAGGACGATCAGCTTGAGGCCGAGATGGCCGCTGCCGAGCAGCCGGCCGAGCGCTTCCTCGCCCGCGTCGCGCAGCCGACGCCAAAGGCCGCGCTCATTGCGCTGCTTGAGGACGATGATCGGCGCGAGCAGAGCCGCGACCGTCTCCATCAGCTCCACGGTCTCCTTGTCGAACGCCTGTCCCGTCGTCCTTTCGGCCGTGACGACGCCGATGACACGCGTCTCGTCGCGCATCGGGACGGAGCAGATCGCGATGTCGCGCTGGTCGCGGACGAGATCGGCGTGAGCCGCGGCGCCCGGCGGCGCGTCGTCCAGAGGCGGAATGACGATCGCCGCGTCGAGATCGAGCGCTTCCTCCATTGCCGCGCCGATCGACCTGGCGAAAGCCATTTTGGGATTGAACACGGCCGTGTGCGAGATCGCGGTCAATTCGATGTCGCCGTCGCGCTCCAGCCCGATCGAAACGCGGTCGCATGGGAGTTGCACCGCCAGTTCATTGGCGATGGCCAGCGCCGAAACCATGACGCCCGGCTCCCGCAGAATTGTCGCGGCGAGGTCCATCGCCAGTCCCATCCGGGCCAGACGCGCGTTGGTTTCCTCGTGATGCTGCTGGCGCAGATGGTCGACGAGCCAGGCGGAGCTCCAGTGAACCAGGCGGAACGAGCGTTGCAGGCTCATGTCGGCGCCCGCGCCGACCTGGACCACGACGGCGCCTTTCAGCTTTCCCGCCACCTCGATTGGATAGCCGAATTGCGCCGGCTGATCCCGCGCCGGCTCCGACTGTCCGTCGGGACCGAGGATCACGCCCTCGCGGCCGTCCAGAACGCGTTGGGCGGCCGCGCCCAGATGGCGCAGATCGTGCGAGGCGTGCGGCCAGAAGGCGACCGGGGCGAAGGACCCGCTCGCGTCGGGCCCCAGCACAAGAAGGCCGCCTTCGGCCCGATCGAGCTGCGAACAGAGAATCGCCAGCCAGCCGGAAAAGAACTCATCCGACCGGGTGGCCGACGAAAACCGCGCCCAGGCAATCGATTCTGCGCGGACGCGATCTTCGGCGCCCAGCGAGTGGAATGACGCGACCCCCATGCCGAAGCCTTCACCACCTCAGATGGAGGATGTCAGTTCAACGCGCCCTCGGCCTCGATCCGAGCGCCGTCGCCTTCGTGCAGGCGGTGTTCGAGCCGGTCGCGCAGGCCTTCGAAATTCCGCATCGACTGGAGATGAAGGTAGAGAAGCTCCAGTTCGTCGGTCTTGGCGAGTTCGCTGAGCGTTTCGGCCGGAAGCGCCTTGAGCTTGTCGCGATTGACGGCCATGAAGCCGCTGAGCGAAAAGCTCGGGCCGTCCCCCGTCTTCACCTGGGCCTGCATCGGCTCAAGCAGTCCGAGTTCGCCGATGCGCGCGCAGAAACGCTGGGTGCGCAGGAACTGGGCCTGATATTCCTTGAGGAAATTGAGAACATTGTCGACATAGGGCGTCGGCGCGCCGTCCTCGCCGAAAAGGCGCAGACCGCGGCCATCGCGATTGAAGCCGGCATATTCCTCGTCCACGCACAGCAGGAAGCGATCGGCCTCACGCGCAAAAACGAAGGGATAACGCCGCACGAAGGCCGGGATATATTTGGCCTTCCATTCGCTTTCGCCCGACACGAAAAGGTTTTCCGAGCCGCGCACCCCGAGTATGACCGCCGGCACGATCTCGGAGCCGCTTCCCGCGAATACGATTGGATATTCCCCCGCCGCCTGGGGAAACTCCACCGCCATCAGCGGGACGGAATTGACTTCGCTGCTGAAGCCATAATCGGCGCTGCCTTCGATGTAACAGTCGCCGTGCCGTCCGCGCGTCACGGGAACCGCGGTCTTGTAAATGAGTAGTTGCGTCGACATTAAACAATCGCCTCCCAAGGACCGACCCACTCTACTCGCCGCGCCGCGGTCGGCCGCCGCAACGCGTCATAGTCATATGACCGGCCTTTGCTTCCGATTCGTCGGAGCCCGGCCGATCCGTGAGGACGGGCGTCTTTCGACGCCCTAACGACGCCCGTCGCGGCGACGCCATCGGCCATGCGCAACGCCCGATGGCGTTCTGCGCCACGCCCGAGCGGATCAACGCGCTTCGTTCGTCGTCTTGAACCGCATGCCCGCATTGGGTTTTTGATGGAAGAAGTCGTCCTCCGTCTGATTGAGCATTGCGGCCAGCCAGGCAGGCATTCCCTCGCGACCCTCGGCGCCGGAAAGGTCGGACGAGAAGTCGGCGCCCTTCGTCTGCGTCCAGTCGATCGACGCCGGCGCGCCCGGCGCTTTGCCGGCGCCTGGCGTGTGGAGCATAGCCGAACCTCCCGGAGCGGTCCATGGCGCCGCAGCCGCGCCTTGAGCCGGGGAAGCCGTCCCCAGGTTGAACGCCATGGCGTTGAAGTCGCCCGGCAGGCGGCGTTCGCCCGCCGACAGAGTCATTCCGGTGACGTCCTGGCCATGGTCTTCGGCGAAGCCCATGGCGTTGCCCAACTCGTGCAGCACGGTCGAGAGGAGGTCCATATGGCCATAGGCGGCGCTGTTCGGCTTGGCGTAGAACACATCGTCCGACGCGTGCAGCGCGAATTCGCCGTTGTCGCCGGGCGTCGGGTCGACGAACCAGCCCCAGCCGGCGGCGTCGGCGGAAATGGTGATCACGCCATTATGAGTCGACCCCAGTTCGAGCCCGGGCAGATCGCCGATCTCGATGGTCACTGTCGTCAGCGCGGCAAGCCGCGCGTCATTCGGGCCGAGGGCCGCGATCCACAGCTCCTCCGCCTCCGTGACGATGGGCGCCAGTTCCTGCGGCGTCAGCAAGGCGCCGGCTGAATTGGTCGGCGCCGCCTTGGCCGCAACCTGAAGCAGGGTCGCCGCGCCGGCGGAAGTATAGGGGAAGGCCGGATCGTTGGTCCGCACCTGGATGGACTGGAACTGGTTGGTCCCTCCGATCGAAATGAGGCCGAACTTGCCCGTGGTGACGACATTGCCATAGGCATAATTGATCAGCAGTTTTCCGTTCACGGAAACATTGACCGTGCCGCCGTTCAGCACGACGTCGAGCGTGTAGGACGTGCCACTGTTGAACTTATAGCTTATGGCGCTGTCGATCACCCATCCTCCCGATGTCGTGTAATGGCCGACGACGAGCTGCTGCGTATCCTCGTACAAGGCGGCAAATTTGAACTTGCCGGTCCCGTAAATATCGAAGGCGACGCCGGCGCGCGGATAGATCTGCTTCATCGTCGTCGTGATTTCGAGCGTCGAACCGGCCTGCAGCTTGAATGAGTCCGGCTGCATGCTCAGGGCGAGGCCGAGATCGACAGTGCTGATCGCGACTCCGCCCGCCGGCGCCGTTCCGACATAGGCGCCATTGACGCGCCAACTTCCCACGGCCGGCGGATCGAAATATTTCGGCGTCGTGGTGAAATTGTCGACGTAATTGGCGGTCATCGGCATGACCAGAACCTGAACGGCGGTATCGCCGAAGGCGGCGGTCGAATTGTTCGTCGCAAGGCCAGCGATACCGTAGTTCAGCCCCACCGCCGTGCCGTCGACCATGCGCGGCGCGTAGGTATAGGCCACCGTCCAGCTGCCGTTCACCGTCAGCGTCGCCGTCGTGCCGTTGATGGCCAAAACCAGAGAATATTTCGTTCCCGCCGAAATTTTCTCGGAGACGGACGCGTCGATCACCCAGTTCGTTCCGTCATAATGGCCGATCTGGATCGCGCCCGAACTCAGGCTGACGCCGGCGAACTTGAAGTCCGTCGCGCTGACATAATCGAACACCAGATAGCCGTTCGACAGATAGCCCGCCGCCGGCTTGCTCATCGTCACCGACGAGGTCATCTCGTAATAGCTCGGGAGATATTCTTCGTCGTTGAGCACCGCGAAAGTGCTCGTCCCCGCTGTCGTCGGCGCAGCGTTGAGCGCTCCGCCGGAGACGGAGAATTTGCCCGTCGTGGGCGCAATCGGCCCCAGAGCGCCGCTGCTTGCTGTGAACCTGCCCGTCACGAGGCGTTGGACGCCGCCCAGATTGCCCGGAGGCTGCTGGTTAGGCGCGCCGGTCTGCAGATGCCAGAACGGATCGTGCTGGTTGACGAGGCCGATTTCGCCATAGGGCTCGCCGTTGCGCGTCGGATCGAGCCCGGCGACATTATCGACGCCGGCCGCATTGTAGTCGGCATAGAGATTGTCCGCGCCATCTGCAGCGGCCAGCTGCATCAAATAGGTCTGCAGCTGCGGCGACACCTGCCGGCTGACCGTCGGCTGGCCCCATGGCGCGAAGGGCACGACGTAGGTGTTGAAATTGCCGGCCCAGTCGATCAGGCGGTCATAGGCGCCGCCTGCGATCAGCGTGTCCGCGCCCGCGCCGCCATAGGCGACGCTGTGGAACACGGTGTTGTTGTCAGGCTGGTCATTGAGACCGCCATGGATTGTCAGCGTCCGCCTGCCGTCGAGCAGGTCGTCGCCGAAGCCGCCGAACAGATTGCTCGCGCTATTGGCGCCGACGATCCAATTGTTGCCGAGATCGCCGAAGATGACCTTCGACCCGGCATAGGCTTCCGTCGCGCCATTGAGCGCGAGCCCTTCGGTCGAGTCGAAGTTGAGGAAGAAGCCGTTCAGCGTTCCGCCGATCAGGCTGCGCGGATTCGATTCGCTATAGGCGGCGAATTCGCGGGTGCTGGCGTCATAGCCGAGGATGCCGCCGCCCGAGGCCGGCGCGCCATAATCGTGCGGGTTCTTGACCGGATCGTTCCAGAACATGGGCAAGGCCTGCGCGCCGGAAATCGCATCGCTGCCCGGGCCGCCATGGATGAACGTATTGCCCAGACCGCCGTAGATGATGTCGTCGTAATGGCTCGGCGTGTAGGGCGTCCCGTTGAGAACCCCGGTCTGCCAGTCCATCACCCCGTTCGGGTCGACATTGAACGGCGTCATCTCGGCGGTCACGGTCAAGGCATTGGCGACATTGATTGTCGACATTTGCGCATTGCCGGGCGTGCTGATCACCTGGTCGAGCGCCGACAGGGGCTGAATGCCGTAAAGCGGCTCACCATAGGTGGTCGAATTGCGGCTCATGAACAGCCGGCCGTCGGCTCCGAGAATGCCGGTGGTGTTGATGATCGGATTGCCGCTGGAATCGACCTGGCCGGTTTCGCCATTGCCGCCCGCGATCCACTTGCCGCCATAGCCGCCGATGATCAGGTCGTTGCCGGAGCCGCCGAACAGATAATCGAGGTTCGGGCCGCCATAGATCGTGGTGTCACCGGATTCGGCGTGGATTTCCGCCACGCCGCCGCGATCGCTCGCCGCCGCGGTCGGATTGAAGTCCGGCCCGCCATAAGTGTAGTCGAGCAGTTTTACGGCGCGCGGGATCACGAATTGCGTTCCGCCATAATAATTGGTCACCGCGATCCCGGGCTTGTTGATCAGGCCGTTCTGCCCTGAATCGTAGTTGAAGGTCA
The DNA here is from genome assembly GCF_022760755.1 of Candidatus Rhodoblastus alkanivorans. Classification (NCBI taxonomy): domain Bacteria; kingdom Pseudomonadati; phylum Pseudomonadota; class Alphaproteobacteria; order Hyphomicrobiales; family Rhodoblastaceae; genus Rhodoblastus; species Candidatus Rhodoblastus alkanivorans. The sequence continues at coordinate 992,427 of NZ_JAIVFP010000001.1, read as the reverse complement.
GGAAGCCGCCGCTGTCCGTTCCATTCGTGCCGACCAGGTCGTAGATGTCGCCATTATTGGCGACGATCACCGAAGCGTTGCGGGCGTGGGCGTCGCCCGCGCTCGTTCCGGCCGGAAGCTGATAGAGATCGCGGGCGATCTCGGTCCCGGCGCCGGCGAAGATGATGACATTGCCGTTGTCCGGACGCTGGGTGGCGGTGGTCAGGCTGAACATATCGGAATTGCCGCCGATGATGTCGTTCTGGCCGATGCCGCCGAAGATGACACTATTGCCGCCGCCGCCCTCGATATAATTATTGCCGTCGGTCGCCGCCTCGAAGGACGGGTTGACATGCAGCGCGCCAAGCGCCGTCACCGTCTGGCCGGGCGCCACCTGGAGCTGGATCTCCGCGTCGCGATAGGCGTAGACCTTGCTGTTGGCCGAGATGGCCACGGAGCCAAGCGTCTTGTCGAAGGTGATCGAATAGCCGGCCGCTGAACTGCCGGAGACTGTGATCGTCTTGCCGGCGAAGATCGGCAGGGCCGCAATCGCGCTCTGAAGCGCGGTCGCCGTCGCGGACGCACTGATCCCGTCGACGACCTGGGTCGCCGTCCCGACCGTGAACATCAGGCTATAGGTGCTGATGAACGGATTGAGCGTGAGGCTCGCCACTTCAGCAGTGGTATTGACGACGCCCGGCGTCGTGACCGCCACGGTCGGCGGATTGAGCGCGCCGAGGATCGAGCCGGCGCCCTGGATGGCGTTGTCGCCCTGGCCGCCGAAGATCATGTTGTCGCCCGGACCGCCGGCGATGTAATTGTCGCCAAAATGGCTCGCCGGCGTGCCGTCGGATTGGTCCAGGCTGGCGACATGCCAATTGTCCCACAGCGGCAGATGGCCGGATTCGGTCCGGAAGTTCAGCGGCGTCCCCGTGACATTGACCGTGTCGGTCGTCGCCGTATCCGTATAGATGGTCGTGCCGGTCAGCGCCTGGAAGCGCGGATTGGCTATGCTCGCCGCAAGCGTCAGCGTGACATTGTTGCCGAAGACGAGATCGTCGCCAGCGCCGCCGCCGATCCAGCTGTTGCCAGGACCGCCGATCAGGATGCTGTCGCCGCCTCCGGTGATCTGATAGCCGTTCGCGATCTGCGGATAGGCTTCGATAATGTCGTTGACGCCCGAGGTTCCGCCGACGGTGCGGCCCGGGCCCCTGGAGGTCAGGCCGCTCGCGCCGGAGTTCGGATCGATGAAATCGGTGGTGATGAGCACCGCACTGCCATAGCCCAGCCCCAGCCCGTTCATCTGGACGAAGCCCTGTTCGCCGAAGATCAGGTCATTGGCGCCGCCGCCCCAGATGTGATCGTCGCCGCCCCCGGCGATGATGATATTGTCGCCGGTTCCGCCGTGGATCGCCGTACCGACCCCGGCCGCGCCGCCGCCATAGGCGAAATCGGTCGATTCGATCGTGTTCAGATGCGTCGGGGTGGTGAAGGTCACCAGGCCGTCCGCGCCCAGGATGATGTCCGCGCCGTGGCCGCCCCAGATCGTGTTGACGCCGCTGCCGCCCAGGATGATGTCATTGCCGGTTCCCGAGCCGCCGCCGGACCAGCCGCCGGCGCCGCTGCCGAAGATGGTCGCATTGCCGTAATCGGTCACGCGCGCCGTCGAAATGGCGATGACCTCTCCCGTCGTCATGATGCGCTGCGTCCCGGCGGTCTGCGTAATGACGCCGTGGTCGCCGATGATGATATTGTCGCCGCTGCCGCCGTAAATCGTGTTGTTTCCGGCCTTGAGCGCGTCATGCGTCGCCGCATAGTCGCCGGGCGCCGGCGCGTTGACGACCGACAGCACCTGCGTATCGGCGGCGACGGCCAGGCTCAGGCGCTGCGACAGATCGAGGTTGAACCCGTCGGCGCCATAAATATTGTCGTCGCCCGAACCGCCATAGATCGTGTTATTGCCGCCGCCGCCCGCGATCCAGGCGCCGCCCGCGCCGGAATAGATCGTGTCATTGCCGGCGCCGCCATAGAGAATGACGGAATTCGGGTCGTTGCGCGCGTCCAGAATGTTATTGCCCTGATCGGCGAATGCGCGCGCCTCGCCGGTGATATTGGCCGTGGTCGAATTGTAGAACGATCCGTCCTGGGTCGTGGAGCCGACCAGGATCAGCGGCGAATTGGCGCCGCCGCCGCCATTGGCGATCAGATCGTTATTGCCGCCGCCGCCCTGGACGACGGTAATGCTGTCGCCAACATCCGCCCCGAAGGGGCTTTGCGGCTGCACCGGCGTCGCATTGACCGTGAACGTGTCGTTCCCGGAGCCGAGCATGATGTCGGTAACCTGGATATTCCGGTAGGTGATGCCGGCCGGGTAATAGACCAGGTTCGGACTATGGACCGTGCCGTAATTGAGAGGCGTTTCGCCGCCCATGTTCAGGCCGGTGATCTGGCCGAATTCGGCCGCGGAACCGGCGATGTCCGCCGGCGTCTCGACATATTCCTTCGCGACGCCGTTGATATCGCGGCTGTTCGCCTGACCCAGCAGGCCGAGCGTCCCGACGTCGTTCTGCGTGCTGCCGTCGTTGAAGATGTTCAGCGTATTGGTCTGGGTTTCCGGATGATCGGTCTCCTGGGTCTGCGCCGGCAGCGGAATGTCCACCTCGGTCGGCAGCATGACCGCCGTGCGCAGCGAGCGATCCTTGTTCGGGATCTTGTCGCCTTCGATGATCAGCGAGCCCTGGATCGACGACAGCCGGTGCGGCTGCGCCGGATAGAGCTGAATCGGCTGGCTCTGCTGGATATAGACCTCTTTGGCGGTCTCCGTCGCGACGAGCGGCGTCGACGGATTGAGGGTGATCACCGTCGCGGTGACGCTCTGGATCAGATAGGAGCCGCTCGCGCCGGTTCCGTTGGCGGTGGTCTGGCCGCCCGCCGGCTCGACGCTGATGAACTGGCCGGCGGCGAAGCCGTCGGCGAGCCAGCTGCCGCTGCTGGTCAGCGTGATCGTATTGGCGTTCTTGTCGAAATTGACCGTCGGGGACAGCGTGAAGTTCGGGTTGACGCTCACCTCGACGGTGAACGGGACATACCAGTTGGACCCGTCGAAAGTGACCGTGGCCGGGGTCGTGGCCGTCGCCGCCGTGAAGCGCGGGTCGGCCGGGTTGGCGGCCGTCTCGATCGTCTTGCCGTCGCCGAGCAGGCTGACGGTTACCGGCGCGGTCGGCGCCGTGGTGAGTTGCATCGTATAGGTCGCGCTCTGCGTGTCCGACACGATCATCGGATCGCTGCCGGGCGTCACCAGAACCTGCGCCAACTCGCTGTCGGTGACGTCCACGCGCACCTTGTGCTGGGTGTTCACGTCCGCAAAGGCGCCATTGGTCTGGTTGCTGTCGACCGTGTGGATGATGTCGGCCTCAACCGGGTCTTCGAGCGTGGTTCCGTCATAGGACGCCACATTGACCGTGACCGGGCTGTTCCAGTTGGAGGAGTCGAAGGTGATGGTCGGCGCGTTCGGATTGCTCGCGTTGAAGCGCGGGTCCGCGGAGCTCAGCACCAGATGGTTGATCGCGCTATAGACATCGCTGCTCAGAGTGACCGTGACGATTTCGCCCGGCGCCGGAGCGCGGGTGAGCTGCACCTCATAGCTGTCGGTCTTGCCGGCATAAGGTCCGTTCGGCTCGGCCACGCTCAGGTCGCCGGAATGCGCCGGCGTGATGACCACGTCGGGGGCATTGTTGTCGACGACATCGACCTCGACATTGGAGATCGGGAGCGCGTTGAACAGCGGATTCGAGCTTTTGATCGAATGGCTGATGACGACCGTCTGCTCGCCGACCGCGACATTGTCGCCGTCCGCGCGGACGTAAATCGTCCGCGGCGTGTTCCAATCGGCCGCCTGGCTGAAGGTCAGGACCACCGACTGGTAGAAATGGACGCCGTCGGTTGACACTTCGAGCGATTTCGCGCCCTGCGCCGACACGTTATACGGCCGCAAAGCCGCCGAAACCGTCAGATAAGCGATCGTACCCGCCGTGACGCTCGCCGCCGGAGCCGCGAGGGCGACGGTATAGGTCCCGATATTCGGGCCGACCGTCGGGTCCTTGAACAGGCGCATGGTCGGCGTGCTGACCACCACGGTTCCGGTCTGGCCGGTCGCGACATTGACCGGAATTCCGGCCGCGAAAATGCCGTTATAGGCGGGATCCGCGCTCGACACGCTGTGGTTGATGAAACCGCTCACGCCGCTGGTGTTCTGGGCGATGACCGGCGTGGTCACGTCGCCGGCGACATTGAACGTGTCATTGCCCGAACCGCCGATCAGCGTGACCACCTCGCCCGGCGCCGTGCTCAGCACATAGAAATTATTGCTCCCCGCAATGCCGTCGACTTCGAGGATCTGGACGTTCGTCATGCTGACATTGAGGCCGGCGCCTTCGACGCCGTCCTTGGTGATGACGAAATTGTCGCCATGTCCGCTGCCGATGACCACGACGGTGTTGACGCCGTCGCCGCCGTCAATCGAGAGCGGCGCGTTGACATTATATTCGATGTGGCTCGTGCCGCTGCCGGCGTGGATCGTCGTGTCCGACGTCGCCACCATATTGGTGTCGACAATGACGAAGGCCCGGACGACGAAAGTATCGTTGCCCGCCTCGCCATAGAGCTTCGCCGGCGCCTTGTTGCTGTAGACATAGAAATAGTCGTCGCCCTCGCCGCCATAGGCGGTGGTCGAATAGCTGACGCCGCGGCTGAGATAGCCGGCGTCGGTCAGCACGGTTTCGATATTGTCGCCGAACTGGACGCTGACCCCGCCCGTGCGCGCCTCGCCGAACATCTGGCCGAACTGGAACGTGTCGCCGCCATCCGCGCCGGTGAGCACGGTGATTGCGCTGTTGTCGTCGAGATAAAAGTTCGTGTGGCTGGTCTTGCTCGACGCGACATAGGCCGCATCGGGCAGTTGCGCCTGAACCATGCCCGTGGCGTCATCGTAGACGTAAGCCGTCGGTTCGAGGCCGTTGACGTCGAGGACATTGATCGACGTGTCGTAATTCACCCGCTCATAGGTCGAGGCGAAGCCGCTATCGACCGAGCCTTGCAGCAGCGCGACGAAATTCTTGCGCAGCAGGAACGTGTCGGTTCCCGGAACGCCATTGATCGTCAAAGTGTCCGTGCCCGAGCCTTCGGAGCCCGCGCGCGCGACATTGATGATCGCGTCGCTCTGGCCGGTCAGATTGACGATTTCGTTGTTCGTGCCCTCCCCGCCGTAGAGATTGACGGTTTCGCGCAGCGGCGTCGCTTCGTGGCCGGTCACGATGCTGGTCGGACCCGAGCCGGATGCGCCAGTCGTGTATTTATGCGCCGCGTCGAGCGTGGTGAGCTGGTTCACGAGCAGGGTGTCGCTTGTTCCGCCCCAGACATTGAACTGTCCGATCGCGCCCTCGGCGCCGATCGACAAAGCGTAGCCTCGGTCGTTGTCCGGGTTGAGCGCGAGAAGATCGTTGACGCCGTCGCCATAGACGTCGACCTCGTTGGCGTCGATCGTTCCCCAGACGAGGATCTGGTCCGTGCCGCCCTCGCCGCGCAAAGTGATCTGCGAGTCGGTCGAAAGGCTCGCCGGATAGGTCGCCATTCCCTGGAAGACGGCGTCGAACGCGGCCTGGCTCATCCACGGATTTGTCGCTTCGAGCGCGCCCGTCGTCACCTGGATGACGTCATTGCCGCCGTCGCCATGGATGAGAATGTCCGGCGCGAGGATCATTCCCGCCACGGTCAGCACCGTGTTGTCGTCACTGGTCGCGCTGGCCTGTTTCGGCCCGCTGATGTCGAAGGCGTCGGGCGAACCCGTCTTGTCGCCCTGATAGCCGCTCTTGAGCTCCACGGATTTGGCGCTCTGGATCAGCGCGCCCTTCTCCACGGTGAGATTGTCGCCCGCAAGCAGGCGGATCGTGTCCGCCGACTTGATATAGAGCGCGGCGCCATTCAGATCCGTCGCATCGACGACAAGATTGTCCGACAAGGTCTCGCCGCCCTCGTCCTCATTCGCCGGTTCGAGGGCGATGAGCAGAACCTTTCCGCCGGCGACGACGCTCTTCTTCACTTCAATCGGGCTCGAAGCCGTGATCGTCGTGCTGCCGCCCGAAACCTGTCCGACCGCATTGCCGCTGAAGCTGTTGCCGACCTGGAGCGCGCCGGTATTGGCGACCCAGGTGTCGCCCGTCGTCGACTCGCCTTCGATCGTGCCGACCTCCGTCGAGATACGATTCGACTCCGCGCCGATGTCCTTGTTGGCGAACAGCATGACATTGCCGGACAGGACGTTCACGCCGCCAGGATTTCCATTCAGAATGCTGCCGGTCGGCGTGGTGATGAAGGCGGTGTTGTCCTGGGTGAGGCCGACGCCGGTCACGTCGATCGTGTTCAGCTTGATATCGCCGGTGGGCTGGACGATGACCGTCGCCAACAGGCCGCTCTGCGTGGTCAGCACGCCGCCAGCGCCGGCATAGGCGCCATTGGTCGCCTGCGTTTCGATGTCGAAGGAATTGCTGAACGTCCCGATGCCGCCGCCCTGGGCGATCAGCGTGATATTATTGCCGAAAACGCTGGGCGCCGGCGTCGTGTCGTCGAGGATCGACAAGGCCGCGCGCAAAGTGACGTCGCCCGAATTGGAAACGACATTGCCGACATAGAGGTCGAGCGTGGTCTGCGAGATCCAGATGCTCCCGTTCGCCGTCGCGAACAAGGCGCCCGAGGGGAACTGCCCGGCGTCGATGTCGAGATAATTGATCGTCCCGCCGACCATATTGCCGATTGTATTGCCGGCCGTCAGGTAGATGTGCTGCGCCTCGATCTTGGTGAAATCATTGTTGAGAGCGTCGACGATCGAGCCTGCCGCGACAAGCCGCGCGTCGTTGGCGGCGGAATAGATCGATTCGATGTTGAGATCGCCCGGACGCCCGCCGACGGCGACGCCCTGGAGATAGACGACGCCTTCGGCGCGCGCGGTGATCGTCCCGCCGTCGATCGAATCGAGCGTCACCGCGACATGACCGGAATTGTCATATTCGCCGATGGAGCCGCCCTGGGATTCGAGGACCGTGTTGGAGCCGCGAAGATTCACCCCGCTCGTCGCGACATTGTAGATGCTGCCCGTTCCCTGGACCTTGATCCGGATCTGGTCGCCGGTGACCGTGTCGCCCGCGGTCACATGGTCGAGGTGGACGTCGCCGGCATTCGAGTTCAAGAGGACATTCTTGCCCGCCGTGATGTCGAACTTGCCGGTGGCGTTGGCGGTGATCGGATCGCTCTGGAGGACGAGGATCGTGGTGATTTTCGGCGGGACGCCTTCCGCCAGAGTCAAGTCGACCGGCGTCGACGCGTTCTGCACGACGTCGCTCTGTCCCAAAGTGATGGTCGAGGCGGTCGCCAGCGTCACCGACTGGGCGACGGCGTCGGTCGCCAGCGCGTCTCCGGCGGACAGGGTCAACGTGGTCGCGGAGACTGCCGTGATCGTGTAGGTGTGGCCCGCGGCCGTGTCGTTGTCGGTCGATCCCGACACATGGATCTGCTGCCCGGCATGGAAGCCGTCGGCGACGAAATCGCCGCTCGTCTGCGTGATGGTCGCATAATTGCCGCCCGACGCCGCCGCGAAGGTCACGCTGGCATTGACGGACATCGGCCCGGTCACAGCGGTGATCGTATAGACGAAACCGCCGCTGGTCGAATTGACCGAATTCCCCGAGACCTGGAGCAGGTGCGGGTTCGCGCTCGTGCCGGCGCTGAACCCGTCGGTGAGGAAGCTGCCGCCGTCGGCGCGCGTGATCGTCGCATAGCTGCTGCCGGTATTGCTCTGGAACGTGACCGGAACCGCCGCGCTGGTGGCGACGCCATTGGCCTGGAAGGTCGGATCGAGCACGATCGGACCGACGAGCACGGATTTGCTCAGTTCGCTGGCGATGGCGATGGAGCCCGTCGTCCCGTTGTTCCCGCTGACGGTGATCGTCGCGCCGGAAATATTGGTGATCGTGAAGAACAGATTGGCCGAGGTGGCGTTCTGGGTCACCACGCCATTGTCGCCCGAGATCGTGATGAGCTGACCGACCGAGAAGCCCGACCAGTCGCCGCCGTCGATGCGGGTAATCGTGCTCGTTCCCGCGTCGAAATTCACCAGCGCCGAAACCGGCGCGGCGCCGAGATATTGCACGTCCTGGCGTTCCGCCGCCGCCAGCGCGACGCGCTGATCGTCGGTGAAACTGACCGGCGGATTGGAGATGTCGATGCTCATGGTCTTGCCGGCGCTGCCGACGCTGCCTTGAGTGAGCAAGGTGACATTATTGGCGACGATGTTCGGGTTCGCCGTCACCACCACGGTGCTGGTGACGTTCTTCAGCAGGCCCTCGCCGAAGGCGTTGTAGAGCTGCGAATCCGTCCAGTGATGGAAGGTCTGGGTCAGCGCGTTGATTTCCGCCGTGGTTGGCGCATAGACGAAATTCGGATTGTAAATATCGCCGTTGAAAGTCGGCGTGACATCGATCGTGACGCCGGATTCGCTTTGGACGAGGGGCGTCGATGCGTCGATCTGCAGGACGATCGGATTGGCGACCGTCAACGTCACCATCTCGGGGCTGCCGCTGCTCGCCTCGGTCGTAATCGAATCGGACGCCGACAGCGTCATGATCTTGCCGTCGGCGCTGATCGAAGCGATCGTATAGGTCTTGCCGGCGGCGGTCGAATTCGCCGTCGAACCGGACACGCGCAATTTCTGGCCGATCTGGAACCCGTCGGCGCTGAAATTGCCGCCGTCGGTACGCGTGATCGTCGCGGACGCGCCGCCCGAAGCCGCGGTGAAATAGACCTCGGCGCTGGCCGAAACCGGATCGACGATGCTGGCGATCTTGTAGAAATTCGGCGCCGTCGTCGCGTTGGCGTCCGCCACGCTCTCGGCGATCAGGGTGACGAGCTCCGGCGTCGCCTCGGTCTGCACCGCGTCGCTCGCCGAAAGCGTGATCGTTTTCGCGGTCACGCTTTGGATCGTATAGGTCGTGGCGCCGGGTGTCCCATTGAGCGGCGATCCGCTGACGCGCAATTTCTGCCCGGCGACGAAGCCGTCGGCTATGAAGCTGCCGGTGTCCGTGCGGGTGATGGTCGCGGCATTGCCGCCGGAGGCCGCGGCGAAAGTGACCTCGGCGGACGATTCCACGCTGCCGGTGAGCGAAATAAATTCGCCCGCCGCGAGATTGCTCCAGTCGCCGCCATCGGTGCGGGTGATGGTGTTCGCTACCGTGTCGATCGTAACGGTCGCGGTGGTGGCCGTCGAGCTGATCGTGTCGACGCCCGGATCGTTGACGGTCTGATAGGCGCCGCCGGCGCCGAATTCGGCGTTCAGCGTCTGATATTCGGCGAAACGCGCGTTCAGTAGGGTCTGGATCGCGGCGCTGTCGTAATGGAGCGTATTCACGTAGTAATCGAGTTCCGCCGCGGTGAGCTGCGGGTGGAAGGTCGCATCGAACGCCGCTCCGCCATCCGCCTGCTCGTGGCGCCAGGTCCAGTAGGTTTGGTAATCCTGCGTTTGCGACGCGACATAGGAATTGATCGTCGAGGCGACCTTTTGCGCATAGCCGGTGTCGTCGGTGAGGCCGAGATTGCTCCACACGCCGCTCAGCAATTGATTATAGGTGCGCGCGTCGACGACGCCGGGCTTGGCGGCGTCATAAAGATTGCCGTTCGGCACGTCGATCCAGACATCGCCGCCCGTGGTGATATTGTTCAGCCGCATATCGCCGCTGAACTGTTCGATATAAACGTTGGTCTGGGCGGTGATGGTGACATGGTCGCTGAGCGGGATCGTGGTCCCCGGCGGCAGGGCGCTCGCCGGCGTGTCCAGAATCAGCGGATGGGCGACGCCATTGCCGATTCCGCCGGAATGCGCGTCGAGCGTGATCGCACCGCCTGACACCAGCCCCTGGTAAAAAGTCGAGGCGTTCATCTGGCCGACGACGATGCTTCCCGCGGCCGAGAGATCGACCGACCCCAGAGATTGAGCGGCGACCAGGTCGATCGGCAGATCGCCGGTCGCCTGCGAGATCGAGATATTTCCGGTCGCGGTCGTCGCATGCAGGCGCGAATAGCCGGACACGTCCGGATTGGCCGCCGGAACCAGCGCCACGCCGCGCCCGGTCTCGCTGGCGACGAGCGGGGTGCTCGGATCGAGCGTCAGAACGGAAAGGCCGGGCCCGGACACGCTCTTGACGATATAGACCTGGTTGCTGGCGGTGGCGTTCTGCTGGCTGGCGCCGGTCGCGCCGGTATAAGACAAGGTGAAGGCCATCCCCGGCGCGAAACCGTCCCAGCCGCCGCCGTCCGTCCGCGTGATCGTTCCCGCGGCCGCGTTGAAATTGACGGTGGCGTCGACAGGCGCGCCGATGTTCTGGCCGCCGACCTTGGTCGTCAGCGGCGCTCCGTCCCCGCCGATGCCGGTCTGCGCCGAGAGAATGACCTGATTGCCGCCGACCGATCCGGCGGTTCCGGAGGTGATCGAACCCGTTGTCGTGATCGAGGTCGTTCCGGTCGGATTGACCAGGGCGCCGTCCACGATCACGTCGGCGTTGGAGTTGATCGCGATGGCGCCGGTCTCATTGCCGAAGAAATGGATTCCAATCGCGCGATGCGCCGAAATATCCTGGGTGTTCAGGATTTCGAGGCCGATGTCCTCGGCGAAATCCGCGGTGATGCTGGTCTTGCCGTACCAGGTGGTGTCGGTATGGGTCGCGATCGGCTGGAGCGGTTGGGCCGGCGCGCTCGTCGTCACCGTCTGCGACGTGAACGTATAGGCCGTGTCGTTCTCGCTGGCGCTCAGGTAGAAGTACGGTCCCGCGCCTTCCAGATGCGGGACGCCCTGGACGATCGTCGTATCCCAATGGGTGATGTCGGTCCCGAGGTTGATCAGGCCGATCCAGTCGCTCTGGACGATGCGGGTCGCCAGATGCTCCTGCTCGGAAATGCCGGTCACCCACTGATAGCGCCAATCGACGTCGGGCTGGTAGATCTGGTCGAGCCCTGAATTATTGGCGACATTCTGCGGCCCGCCCGAGGCTTGCGTCGTGGTCGTCACCACGCCGTTGTTATCCTGATAGAGCGTGGTCTTGACTCCAACCGGCTTGTGCGTATTGGGGTCGAGCGCATAGCCGGAGGTGTCGTTGATCAGAATGGTTCCCGCGCCGCGGCTCGACACGTCGAGACGGTTCACTTCGAGCGCAAAGCCGGTCTGGTTGTCGACATTGACAGCCGCATAGCCGCCCAGGGCCTTGATCTCGCCATTGGCGGTGTTGACGATATTGCCCGTCATTTCGATGTCGCCGCCATTGGCCTTGAGGTCAGTGACGATGATCTTGCGCGCGATGGGATCGAAATAGACCGAGAAGTCGCTGTTGGATTCATTGACCAGCAGGACGGGCGTCGCGCCGCCGCTCGCGATGATGTTGTTGATATCGCTGACGGCTTGCGCGCCGAGCGTCAGGTCGTATTCGGACTTGCCGCTCTGCACCAGGCCGTTCACATTGATGTAATTGGCGTTGATGATGATCTTTTGGGCGTAAAGCGAAGGCGTCGTGGGGATTTGCGCCAGGATGGCGTTGACGTCCGTCGCGCTCGCCGCCACGACGCCCGGCGCGGTCTGCGACGGATTGTTCGGATCGTAGGAGCCCGTGGTCGCGGCGTCGAAGGCCTTGTATGCTGCGCCAGCGACCTCTTCGATCGAACCGGATTCCGGCAGATTGATGAACAAGGTCCCGCCGGCCACGATCGTCAGACTATTGGCGACGATCGGCGCCAGTTGGTCGATATTGCCTTTGCCGTCAGCGTTGGTCGGCGTCACGGTCTCGATGGTGACATTGGCCGAAGGCGCGTCAATGCCGACGCCGCCGGACGCCAGCGAAGTAATGGTGATGTCCGGCCAGGGGTAACTGGTCGTATTATTGTTCTGAATATTGTTGAGATAATTGATGTCGAGGCTGTTCTCGATCAGCACGGTCGGATGCGACGCCGGATTGATGGCCGGGATCGCCGTGAAGCCGGCGGTCAACGCCGTGAACGAGGCGATCGGTGCCCCGCCGTCGGAAATCAGCTGATTGTCATGCTGGATATTCTGGTTGTTCTTCGCCTGGATCTGATCGTTAGAGGTCCATTGGTCGCCGTTGTAGTACAGGCCGCCGTTTTCGTCGGGGATGATGACTCCCTCGATGTTCAGGAAGGCCGGCGTTGCGTTGTTGATCGTGACATTGATGTCGTTCGGCGAAATGAACTGGCCCGAGCCGCCGAGTTCGTCGCCGACGACGAAGATGCGGCCGGCGTCGGCGTAGATCGGCGCCACATCCACCGCCATCACCTGGACGTCGACGGGAACGACGACCTGGTTGCCCTGACTGTCCGTCTGGAACTGCAATAATCCCTGCGCCGCGAGCTGGGCTTCCAGCGACTGGATCTGCTGCTCGTAGAACGCCTTCAGCGTCGGGTTGTTGTCGCCATATTGCGCCAGGATCTGCTGATCGGCGTTGATTTCATCGACCGTCGAAGCGCCGACCGATTGCGTCGTGGAGACGAAGGAAACGCCGGGCGACGCATCATAGCCCGTGACCTGACCGGTATTCTGATCCCAGCCCGTCAGATAGAGGTGCTGATTGCGATTGATGCCGGTCTCGACGATGCCGTCATTGGTGATATTGGCGCGCGTGACCGTCAACGTGTCGGTGTTGGCGAGGGCCAGAACCGCCGCATTGGCGCCTTGCGCCTTGAGCAGGCTGTTGGAGAGATCGCTGACCCAGCTTTCCGCCTTGGCGAGGCCCGTCATCGTATCGGTGTCGCCGAACTGGTCGGTCATCAGATTGGCGGTGCGCGCGGTGCTGAGATGCGCGCTGCTTCCGATCGTGATGGCGTCGGTCTGGATCAGATAATCGGTCGCGCCGATGCTGCTGATCGGAATCAGCGAGCCGGCGAAGCCGTCGTAGCGCGCCGTAATGTTGTAATGATCGACATTATAGGCCGCGTCCGCGCCCGCTGAGAGGTTCAAATCGCCGTAGGCGGTGACCGTCGCGCCCGAGCCGAAGATGACCTCGTTGTCGGGACGAATATCGGCGGTCGCATAACCCAGCGTCGCCGTTCCGGCGCCATAGGTTTCCGTCTCCACTTCCTGATCGACCGAACCGCCGCCGCGCGCCGAAATGTCGATCGCGCTGGCGCTGGAGAGCGCGGCGCCGGCGTCGACCAGCACTTTCGCTATGTCGGTGTGCGAGACGATGCCGGCATAAACCGCCGCGCCGGAAACGGCGCCGCCGGTGGTGAAGGCCACGGTGTCATAGACCGCGAAATCGTTTTTCGCCGCGAGGACGAAGCTGTGGTTGTTGTTGCTGACGCCCGGCTCGGTGATCGAGGCGTTCGCGTCGACTTCGACGATCGTGGTGAAGCTGATGTTGGTGTGGTCGCTCGCGCCGGCCCCGCTGGCGAGGCCGCCGGTGTCGCCCTTGATGTTCTGGGTCGTCGAGCCGGTGAGCGCAGGCTTGTCGGCATGGCTCGCCGCATTGATCGACACGCCGCCCGCCTTGATCTGCGCGGAGGCGCCGACCGTCGCGGTCGTATGGGCGGTGATGTCGTGCTCGATCTCGCCGCCTGCTCCAGCGAACAGGCCGCCAGCGAAAGTGGTGATCTGCGAGTTGAAGGTCGCGGTCGTGTCCGCGCCCAGCGAGAACGCGCCCGAGAGGTAGATCGTCGATCCGCCGCCGATCGTCGCGCTGGTCGTGGCGTTGTCCGAAGTGTCGGCGACCGAGGACGAGCCGGAGACGAGGCCGCCCGAGCCGGCGTTGGTATAGGCGAAATTGTCGTTGTGGCCCTTGGCGCTGACGCTCAGGCTGCCGTCGGAAAGCGCCAACGTTCCCATATGCACATTGGCGCCGAGATAGGCTTCCGTGTCGGTATTCGAATTCACCGTCGACGAGGCGAGACCCGCCGCGACAATGCCGAAGGAATTACTGTCGGCGCTGGCCTTCTGGCGCGTCGAATTGACCGCGCTCACCACGGTCGCGCCGGCGACGCTCAAAGTCGCGCCAGCCGCGATGAAACTCTTGACCTTGCTGTTGTTGTTGATCACCGCATTGGTGCTGGTGACGCCGATGAGCGCGCCGGCGGAACCCTGCGAATCGACGATGGCGTCATAGCCGCTCGCCGGCAGGACCGTATGCGCAAATACGGAAAGCGCATTGGCGGTAATCGAATCGGAAGCGCCGACGGACGCCGTCACATTGGGGTTGATGGTGATTTCGGTCAGAGAAACGCCGACCGCGAGCCCGCCCGCCGACACGCCGAAGACGTCGCCTTCAGTCTTGAACGTGGCTTTCGCCTCGACGCTGACGAGGCTCGCCGCATCGACCGTGGCGTGGTCGCCGATCGCGGCGGTGACGGCCGGGTCCGCCGTCAGGAAGGCGAAATTCGCCGTGCCGGCGCCGATGCCGGCGGCGATCGCATAGGTCTTCAGAGTCGCATTGACGGTCGAGCTCGCCGTCACGCTGAGGGACGCGACGGGCGAGCTGCTGCCAATATCAGCGTAGGAATCGACTGTCGCCGAGACGCTGCCGTCGACATTGAGAATGGTGAAGGTCGCGCCGGCCGCATAGGCGCCGACATTGGCCTGGCCGGCAAGCTCGGAGAAATTGCGCGTCGCCGTAGCCGACAGCGAGACATTATTGGCGAAAAGAACATTGCCGAGCGTCGCCTGGGCGACGCTGCCGTCGGTGATCGCGACCACGGCCGCGCCGAGGCCGACGAAGCCGACCTGGAGGCCAAGCGAAACGGCGTCGACATTCTCGACCAGATTGGCGTTCACGCCAATATTGCCGCCCGACGAACTCGTGCCATCGTTGGACGCATCGACATTCTCATTCAGCGTCATCACCGTCACCGAGGCGCCCGCCCCGACGACGCCGCCGGCAACCTGACCGAGCCGGGTGGTGACATTGAAGGAATCTGTCGCCTGCACGCCGACGCCCTGGGCGCCATAAACCGTGGCGCCGGCGTCAACTTTCGCGGTCGTTCCGGGAGGAGACTGCGGCGCGTTGTTTTCGGCCGCCTTGATATTGGCCGACTGCAACGACGGATTGTTGTTGACCGTGCTTTGCGCGGAGCCCTGGTTGGTGTTGATGAGGCTCGACGATCTGCCGCTGCCCGGCGTGGTCGAGGTGAATCCGCCTAGCTTTCCGGTCGCTGTGGTCGTTCCCGTCTGCGCCTGATCGGCGGCGTTGCCATCGGGCGACTTGCCGTTGGGTTGGAGGCTGTTCTGCGAATCGCCGTCACTGTTTTGATAGGTCGGCTGGATTTGCGACCCGACGGACCAGACCAGAATCGACGCGCCGACGCCCACCGCGCCGCCGGCGCCGCTGATCACATAGCCGGTCAGGTTCTTGATCGCGGCGGCGTTCACCTCGACATTGTCCTTGGCGTAAAGCTGCGCGCTCGGCTTCACTTCCGCCGCCGTATTGGCGTTGATGATGGCGACGTCGACCGCCCCGGTGACGCCGACGAAGCCGCCGGCGACGCCGATGACATAGGCCTGGAATTCGGTGTCGTCGGAGGCCGCGACATAGACGCTTTGATCCGAATTGCCGGTTCCTGGATGAGCCTCGTTGATCTGGGCGCTCGAATTGACGGTCGCCAGAGTGGTCGTGTTGATGACCGCGACGCCGACCGCGCCGGACACGCCCACGAATCCAACGCCGCCCGCGGCGACGATATGGGTGATGTCCTCGGTGGACTGGGCCTGGACGATGACGCCATGGGCCGTGGTCGTGTCGAAGGACGAGCCGCCGCTGATCGTTCCGGTCAGGACGCCGCCGACGCCGCCGCTGGCGCCGAGCCCATCGACATGGGCGTAGCTTCCGATCGTCGCCTCGGTGTCCTTGCCGACCACCATGACGCCGACGGCGCCGCCGACGCCGACGAAACCGCCGGCCAGAGCGCCCGACAATTCGAGTACATGAGTCGTGTCCTGAGCGGAGATGAAGACATCGCCTCCGGCGGAAACGACGGCGTAATCGCCGATCGAGGCGATCGTGACATTACTGACCGTCAGCACGTCCACGACCGCGCCGACGCCGACCGCGCCCGCGGCGACGCCAATGCCGACCATGACGATGTCTTCATTGCCGGTCGCTTCGACCGCAATATTGTTGCGCGCCTGGACGTTCGCATGGTCGCCGATCGTCGCGCGAACCGTATTGTCGATGACATTGACCCCGACGGCGGGCGCCACGCCGACCGCGCCGACGCCGACGCCGACGCCCAAAGTCATGTGGTAGAAATCGTCGCCAGCCCCGACGAGCACCGACTGGTTGCTGCTCGCCCCTGAAGCGCCGTTCACCGTGGCGTTGCTGCCGATATAAGCCTCGGTGTTGTTGGTGACGACATCGACGCCCGCCGACACGGCCACGCCGACCACGCCGCCGCCCAAAGTGAGCACCAGCGAGGTGATCTCGTCCTGATTGGTGGCGGCGACCGCAACGCCGTGGAAGCCGCTTTGCTGATCGACCGAAGTCGTGCGCGCGCCCTGGAAGGCCGGATCGTTGACCGACTGGCTCTGGCCGCTGCCGGTGAGATCCATGCCGCTGATTTGCGGCGTCCCCACCTGCCCTCCCGACTGGAAGGACGAACGGTCGCCCGACTGCGCCGACTGAATGGCGGACGAACCCGCAGTGCTGCCTTCGATGCCCTGGGCCGCTTTGATCGACTGGTTCGAGCCCGCTCCTTGCGAGGTGAAGGCGATCGCGTTGCTGTTGGCTTCGGCGTCGGCCCTGGTGTTGTAAAGCTTGAAATTGCCGCCGCCGATGTCGCGGACGTAATAATCGGCGCCGCTCGTCAGGCCATGAATCGCCGCGCCGCCGTCGCCGGCGTTATAGGCGACCTGGTCGCCCGTTTTCAGACCGGTCCCCGTACCGAGGTGAATCGTGCCCGCGCCCGTGCTGACGGCGCTCGACGCGAAGGTTCCGCCCGCATTGGGCGTGAATGTCGGCGCGGAATTGTCGACGCCCGTGTCGATGCGCCCGGTGTTCACCGCCAGGCCGAGGCCGTTGCCCTTCCCGCTCACATTGGCGCCGTCGCCGATGAAAGACTTCGTGTCCTTGCTGAAGACATTGACGCCGGCGCCCGCGGCGACGCCGACCTCGCCGACGGCGAGGTCGCCGACAACTTCGGTGATCTTGCTGGCCTCGTTGGCCGATATCACGACGCTGCCGCCGGCCGTCACATTGCCGGCGCCGTAATTGACGGCATTGTTGTAATAGGTCGAATTGTCGTTGGAATCGTTGTCGTGGCCGATGAAGGCGAGCGTGTTCACGTTGAAAATGTGGACCCCGGCGTCGACGCCGACCGAAACCTGGCCGACCGCGATGCCGGCCGCGACCGAAATCAGATTTTCCTGAGAATTGGCGGTGACCTGGATGTCGCCGTCGGCGGTCAGGGTCACGCCGGAATCGATATAGGCGTAGGTCGTCTTGCTGTAGGTCCCGACATCGGCGCCGACGCCGACGCTGGCGCCGCCGCTGCCGGCCAGCGAGCCCGCGACCGAAATCACCGAGGTCGTGTCGGACGCCGCGACATCGACGCCGCCGGTCGTGATCGTGATATTCGCGCCGTGCCCGATATAGGCCGTGGTCGTTTCGTTCAGAATATTGATCGGCGCCGAGCCTGCGACGCCGGCGTCGCCGCCGACGCCCGCATCGACCGCGATCGAAAGAATGTCCTCGCTCTCCGTGGCCGTGACGTTCAACCCGTCCGCCGTCACATGCGTATTGGCGCCGACATAGGCGAGCGTGTTGTCGGTATGTAGCATGATCGCCGCCACCGCTCCGACGCCCGCCGTGCCGCCGAGGCCGATGGCGCCGGCGAGCGGGGTGATCGTGAAGGCGTCGGTCGCCGCGAATGTGTCGACGCCATTGCCGTTGAGCGTTCCACCGTCGGCGAGATAGGCCCTGGTGTCGCCATGGATGTCGGCGACCGCGACCGAACCCGCGACGCCGGCCGTGTCGGCGCCGCCCGCCGTCATGACGATGAGCAGCATATTCTCTTCGGCGTCGGCCTTCACATCGACCTTGCCGCCCGCCCTGACGCTGGCGTCGCCGATATAGGCGTAGGTCGTCTTGTCGAGGACCTCGACATCGACGCTGGCACCGATGCCCGCCGAACCGGTGGTCAGGCCGAGCGCGCCGGCGATCGTCGTGATGTCGGTGTTGTTGACCGCATGAACCGAAAGGGTCTGGCCCGAGCCGAGGATGCCCACGTTCTGGTTAATCTGTGCGGAATCGTCGACATAGGCCTTGGTCGTCAGGTTGAAGACATCGACCGTGACCGCGCCGCCGACGCCGACGTCGCCCGTGCTCGCCCCGCCTGCGACCGCGATCGTGGTCGCCGAGGGCTTCAGCGAATCCGGCAGCATCGGAATGTCGATCGTCGAGCGATTGACATCGGTCTCGGCGTAAATCGCCGTCGCGCCGCTGGCGTCCGAAGCGCCGGCGATATAGGCGGTGGTGGTGACGTTGAGCACGGCGACTGAAACCGCGACGCCGACCGCTGTCCCCTCGGAGAAGCCGACGCCCGCCGCGACGGTTTGCGGCGCCAGGGTCGCATTGGCGGTGACATTCACGCCCGCTGTTGAATTCAGCGTCGAACCGCTGGCGGCATAGGCCTCGGTGTCGAAATTATTGATGATGTTGAGGCCGACCGAGCCGGCGACGCCGACGTCGCCCGAGCCGCCGCCCGCCGCGGCGCCCCAGGCGACGAAATTGTCCGACTTTCCGGCCGGCGTGATCGCCTGGATCGTGATCCCGTCAGCATCGACCTTCGACCCCGTGTCGACATGCGCCTTGTTGGTGGCGTTGATCACATTCAGGCCGACGCCCGCGGCGATATTCACATTGCCGCTGCTGAGATTGATGGCCGTGCCAACGCCCTTGGCGGTCGATTCGACGTCGGATTCCGAGTCGATCTTCGCGGATTTGGCTTTGGCGGTGATGACAGCCGAATTGGTGACGCTGGCCGCCGCCGTGACCGACATGACACTGACGCCGACCGCCGCCGCGATGCCGACGCCGCTGCCGCCTTCGCCGGATTCGGAATTGGATTTGGAATTGCCCTGACCGGCGCTGTCCGAGGCGGAAGGCATATTCTGGGTGCTGGAGCTCGACGTGGTCGAATTGTCGTTGACCTGGTGATCGACCTGGCCATCGGCGCCCGACTTGCCGCTCTTGCTGTTCTGTTCCTGGGTGTCGTCCTTCTTCTCGCCGCCGGAGGCCGCGACGGCCTGGACGTCGCTGATCGCCGTCGAATTGGCCATTAGCGTGAAGGCGCCGCCCGTGGTGGTCATGCTGCGCGCGAGTTGCGCGGTGACATTCTCGTTGATGACGGCGACGCCGACCGAGGCCCCGATTGCGACGCTGTCGCTGTTGGCCTCCGCGTCGGCCTCTGTCTTGAATTCGCCGTCATGAGTGGCGGAAATGGTGACGTCGCCGGAGCCAGTAATGGTCCCGCCCGTGCCGACATAGGCCGTCACCGTATCGTTGATGACCGCAACCGAAGCGCCGACGCCGATCGCCGCCGAACCGCCCGAGGCGCCGTTCTGACCATGGGTGAAGACGTAATCGACCGACGACGCCGTGAGCGAGAACGCGCCCGCCGTTCCCGACCACGCCACGCCATCTGCGATCTCCGAATTGACCGTGTTGTTGATCACATTGATCGCGACCGAAGCGCCGATTCCGACCTTGTCGCCCTTGCCGCCGCCGTCCGACGGCGTCGCCGCGGAGAAATTGGTCATGGAGACGGCGGAGGCGATGCTGACGTCGCCATTGACCGTCAGGCTCGCCGTGCTGGGGCCGGCAGAGCCCGGCGTCAAGCCGACGACCGCCTCCGTATCCGTGGTGACGACATTGACCGCCACCGAGCCCGCGACGCCGACGCTGCTGCCGCCGCCGCCGGATTTCGCCGTGGTGATGAAGGAATCGGATTGGTCGATCAGCTTCTGGCTGTCATTGCCATTGCCGGAGATCGTGATCGCCTTGCCGTCGATGGCGTCATTGCGGGAGGCCGCGAGCTGGAATTCGCCGGCGCCGAGTTCGATCACATAATAAGTATCGCCGCTGGTCAGATTGGTGATCGACGCGCCGCCCTTGGCGTCATAGACGATGGCGTCGCCCGTGCGCAGCCCGGACCCCTCGCCCAGATCGAGGACCGTATATTGCCCGTTGCCTTGGAAATTGATCGGGTCGAGAAGATCCGGGGCGCTTACGCCGGCGACAGTGACATATTTATAGAATGTCTGCGTGCCCGAACCTTGGGATGTCAGATTCTTGAGCCCAGCTGTTCCGCCGTTCTCAGCATTTTCCTTCGTATCGTAGAGTTTGACCTTGCCGTCTTCGCCGACGTTGACGTAATAACTGTCGGTGCTGTGCAGCCCGCTAATATCGCTGCCGCCACCTGTCACACCGTCATAAAGAACTTCATCGCCGGTCTTCAGACCCGAGTTCAGGCCGAGGAAGATGGTGTCGCCGGTCGTGTCGACGACTTGTTTGGTCGTCGGATCCATATTGATTTCGCGCTGCGCCATGGTGGCGGACACGGTCAGGCCGGCGGCGTTGATGACTGTCGCATTGCCAATATAGGCGAGATTGGTCACGTGAGCGACATCGACGGAAACCGCCGCGCCGACGCCCACTTTCGCCGTGCCCGCCGCGCTGCCGTCGGCCATGGCGTGGCCGTCGACATTGGCCGCCGAGGTCACCGCGAGCGCGCCGCCAGCGGTGACGTGGCGCGAATCCGGAATATAGGCCTTGGCCGTTCCATTCTCGATCGTGACCGCGACCGCGCCGGCGACGCTGACGCCGCCGTCAGACGTCTTGCCCTTGCTGCTGCTGGCGCCTTGCGTTCCCTTGGCGTTCGAATTGACCTCCTTCGAGGTCGTGTCGGCGTTGCTGGTTTCCTTATTGGTCGTATTGTCGACTGACTGGTCCGTCCCATTGTCGGAATGATTACCGGATCCGTTGTCGCCCTGGCCGCCCTTGACCCCGGCCTTGGCGCTGGATTCGCTGAGCGAGATCGTGCTGGCGGCGAAGCTGACGTCGCCCGCCCCCGCGCCGTTCAGGTCGCGCGCCGTGGTCGCGATCGCGGTGTCGTTGACGACCGAGACAGCAACCGAAATGCCGACGCCGACATCCTCGGATTCGGTGTCGCCCTCGGCCGTCGTGATGACCTTGTCCTGCAACGCCGCCTTGTCGTCGAGCGCGCCGCTGAAGCTCAGAAGACCCGCCGCGCCCTGAGCGCCGATCTTTGCCTCGACGTCATTATTGGTGACCGAAACCGCGACCACCGGGGTGACGCCGACCGACCCCTTCGCCCCGTTTTTCGCCTCGGTGTCCATGTCCTGGCCGAGGCTGGCGTCGAGGGTGACATCGCCGGCGCCCGTGATCGACGCGCCGTCCGCCATCTGGGCCAAAGCAGCATTCTGGCCGTAATTGATCGCGACCGACAGGCCGACGCCGACCTTGGTCCCGTCGCCGCCGCCGTCCGCCGGCAGCGCTTTGGCGACGTTGGCCACGTCCGCATCCGCCGCGAGCTTCAATTCCCCGCCGTGAAGCGTGGCGCTCGGGACGCCGAGGCCGCCTGCAGGATAGCCGGCGTCGGCTTCCGTGTCGGTAAAGGTGACATTGATCGCCAGCGAGCCGGCGACGCCGATATTGCCGCCGCCCGCGCCCGAAGTCGCCCAGGCGCCGAAACGATCGCTCTTCTCGACCAGAGTGTCGGCCGCTCCGGTCCCGGCGACCGAAGACAGGATCATCAGGCCAGTCGTCCCGCCAGCCTCCGCGTGGTCCTGCGTGTCGTAAAGCTTGAGCGTGCCGTCGTCCTGAACGTTGACGTAATAGGTCTCGCCGTCCGTCAGGCCCGAAATCGCCGAATGGCCGCTGGTCGCGTGATAGACGACAGCGTCGCCGGTCCGCAGCCCCGAGGGGCCGACGTCGATGGTGTTCTGCGCCGTATCGACCTTCGCGTTCGGATCGAAGGTCAGCGCGCGCTCGCCCTGCGTCGCCTCGATGTCGAGGCCCCGCGCGTCGATCGTCGCCTGGCCGACATAAGCGAGATTCTTGGCGTTGGCGTAATTGATCGCGACGCCGACGCCGACCCCGACGCCGCCCGCGCCCGCCCCGCGCAGGGCCTGCATCGCGCCCGCGCCTTGCTTGCTGCTGTCGAAATGGATGTAATTGCCATTGCCGGCCTGGGCGTCGCTCTGCTTGGCGTAAAGGCGGAATTTGCCGCCGCCGGTGTCATGGACGTAATAGGTCGCGTCTTCGGTGAGGTTGCCGATCGCCGTGCCGCCCTCGCCCTGGAAATAGGTGACCTCCGCGCCATTGCCGAGGCCGCTGTTGGCGCCGAGATTGATCGTGCTGTTGGCGTAATCGACATTGCCGCCGGAGCCGACGTCCGCGGCGTTGAATTCCTTCTCGCCGATCACCGCGGAGCCGGTCGCCGCCGCGGTTCCGTCGACAATGGCCGAGGACTTCACGCTGAGTTCGCCGCCCGAGGCGGTGACATTCCGCGAATCGCCGATGAAGGCCGTGGACGAGCCAAGCTCGATATTCACGGCGATGGCGCCCGCCACACTGACCGTGCCGCTCGAAGTCGAGGCGGACGGAGACTTGTCGCCCTCCGTCCCCTTGGTCGTCGTGCCGCTCTTCGCCTTGCCGGCGGCCGTGCTCGCCTCGCTGTCGGCGAAGCTCTTCTGGCTGTTGGTCTTGTTGTCGACCTGCTGGCTGCCGCTGCCGCCCTTGCCGTCACTATTGCTGCCGTCGTCGGCCTCGCCGCCGGCGACGCTCGCCTTGGCGGTCGATTGGCTCGCCGACATCAGGGTCGAAAGGAAAGCGGCGGCGCCGCCGGCCGCAATGTCGCTGTATGTCGTCGAAAGCGAGGAATCGTTGACGACATTCAGCGCAATCGAAATGCCGACTCCGGTGCTCGACGATTTGGTGTCGCCCTCGGCATTGGTCACGACATTGTCGCCAAGCGTGGAGCTCGCCTTGAAATCGCCGCCGATCGAAAGATTGGAGTTGGCTCCGACGGTCGTATGCGCGTCATTGTCGGCGACCGCGATCGCGACCACCGGCGTGATCGCCGTGGCTCCCTTGCCGCCGTTCTGCGCCTCCGTCTCCATCACGTGGTTGGCGTTGGCGTCGAGCTCCAAGCCATGCGCGCCGGTCAGCGTCACCGAATTGCCGATGTAGCCGGCAGTCGTATCCTCGCCATAGTTGAAGGCGACGGAGGCGCCGATTCCGACCTTGGTCGCGTCGCCGCCCCCGTCGGCCGGCTTGGCCGAGGCTGTGCTTTCGACATCCGCATCGGCGCTGATGGTGACATCGGGATCGCCATGCAAGGTGACGGTCGCGCTGTCGTCGATATAGGCCTTGTGCTCAAGCACGGTCACATTGACGGCGAGAGAACCCGCGACGCCCACATTCGACGCCCCGCCCGCGCCGGAGGTGGCGTCGGTGGTGAAGCTGGTCGTCCTCGGGGCTGTGACGGTCACGCCCAGAGTTCCGGCGGTGATGTCGTCGGCTCCGGTCAGATAAGCGTCCGCGTCGCGGACCGCGACATTGACGCCGACGCCCACGCCGACGCCGGTCGCGCCGGAGGTCGTGGAGGAGCCGTCGGCGGTGACCGACGCATTGTCGGCGGAAGCCGCCGTCACCGAGGCGGCGCCGGCGCCGGCGTTGATCGTTCCATTGTTCACATAGGCCGTGGTCGCGCCCGTATCGACGCTGACCGCCACCGCGCCCGCCACGGAAATGCTTCCGTCGCTGGTCGAAGCGTTATTGTCCGACAAGGTCTTCTGGCTGGTGTAATTGCTCTCGCCGGAAGCGTCGCCGGAACTGCCCGACGAGCCGCCCTGCGAGGACTTGGCCTCGACCGTGATCGTGCGGTCCGTCGAGGCGCCGATGGTGACGGAGCCGCCGTCGACGGTCGCATTGTCGACCTTGGCGATCGTGTCGCCATAGATGGTTGAAACCGCGACGCCGGCGCCGGCGCTGGCGCCGCTCGCGTCGCCCTTGGTCGTCGCATCGAGCGTGCTGTTGGCGTTCAGATTGGCCGCGCCGGAGGTCGCATTGACCAGAGCGCCGCCCGTTACGGTCAGAGTCGCGCCGCTGGAATAGGTCACATTCGAGATCGCCGCATCGGCGGACGCGCTGCCGCCGCCGCCCGGCGTCGTCGTGGCGCTGATCGTGACATTCGACTCGGCGGTCGCCGTCACCGTGGCGGCGATGAGCTGTGAACTGCCGTCGATTGCCACTTCCGGATCGGCCGCCCCCTGAATCACGACCAATTGCACCGTCGCCTGATCCGCGGCCGCGGTCATCGTCCCGTCGATCTTGGAATCGAGCTCGATGCTGCCGGCGTTGACGACGGAATTATTGGTTATGGCGATCGTCGACGTCGAATTGTTCGAGATCAGCGCGCCCGAAATGGCGCTCATCCCGAGGCCATTTGTGGAAGCGGTCACGTCGTCATGCGCGGTCGCCTTGAACGCGCCGGAAACCTGATAATTGGCGCCGCTCAGGGTGACCCCGGCGTTGTTGAAGACGAAAAGGCCGCTGGTCAGGGCGTCGGAAGCTTTTTGGGACGAAGTGAGCGAAAAATCGCCAGTGATGCTGGCGTGGCCCGAGGTCGTAATATCGGAATCGCTGGTGATGGAAATGCCGAAGCCGATATTCGGATTTGTCGCCGCATCGACGCTGAGGTGATCCGGGTTGGACGTGGAGCCGCCGGCGATCGCCTTGCCTTCTTCGAACGAAATGACCAGACCGCCATTGGGGCTGAAAAATGATGAATTCAGCAGATTGAACGTATCGAGATCGACATGAAGCGTATTCGAATTCGACAGGCCGAGGGACGTGCTCAAGTCGATCGAAACGCTGTTATCTGACCCGGCCTGCGTGAATGTGGCGACTTGCGCTCCGCCGGCCGAATTGAGATCGAGAGCAAAGCTTCGCGCGCCCGTCGCGACGAGATAGAAGGCCTGCCCTGACGCCGCCGTCGAATAGGAAAGGTCGGCCGACATCAAGAGGCGCGGCTCGACCGGCTCCAGGGCGTAAGCCGGACGGCGCTTCGGCTTGGCGCGGAAATATTCCGGCCCCGACGGCTTCTCGGCCGCCTTCGAATCAAGAGGAGCCCGCGCCGCCGTTGAAGCCGCCATTGCATCGGAGCGCGTGAAGGAGAATTTTCTGACGATGTCCCGCCAGGATGGGATTTTAAAAACCGGCGCGGCAGGCTTGCGGCGAATATTCGGCTTCATCATCGTCTCCTGTGCGGGAACGACGGCGAACGACGTGAAGCAAGCTTTCCGGAAGCGCCAGACGCCGGCCGAGCGACCGGACGCTCCGGCTCGATCGGTCAGCCTGCCAATGCCCCGGCCAAGGCCGTGGCTTGAAAATCAATACGAACTATTTTTGCGCCCCCTGAAAACCTCTGCGGACCATCTCACCCTGCCCGCAGCAACCGCTCACATCCATCGCCCCCTCTGAAATCCCGTTCGGTCTAATCTATATTTTTTTGGTCCTCTTCGATTAAGGACCATATTGTTCAAGGCCAGATTAAACCTCGGGCGTGGCGTTTTGCAAGACCAAAATCCAGTTCGGGAAGTTTTCGACGTCACATTTTTTTGCTTTTGCACGAGTTATGAGCCGTTTCTTACAGTTTAAGTTTGAACATATAAAAATACTTCCGATCGCCTCCGACGCGCCGGAAAGATCGCCCCGCTCCTGCTCGCCCTCGACAAGCCAATTGCCCAGGCCGCCGGAAAATTCCACAGAGAAGGCGGAGCCTATTCCGCGATTCTTCGCCATCCTTTCATGCAAGCATTGCGCTAGAATACGCCATAATAACCGCTCTTCAGGATCTGCAGCGCGCCATCCTGCAGCCGATAATCGAACCCGGCGTCAAACAGAAGATGATCGAACTGCGATCGGTTATCGTGAACGAACGTCTTTATTTCCTGCGGATAACCCTGCCATTCCAGGAACCAGATCAGCTGATCGACGTCGATTCCGGAGAAATAGACGCAATCATGGGTCTGTTTGTTGGCGACGCAGATCGTCCGGCAGGAGCGCAACTCGGGACGAAGCACGGCGTCGAGGGGAACGATGGTTTCGTCGAAAACGCCGGAATTGGCGATTTTCTTGGCGGCGTCGCGCAATTGCGTCGTGGCGTCGAAGAAAAAGTAGAAATTCTCCAACCGGGTCGATCCGGCGCGCAAAGCATAGGCGACCCCTGATGAAACGTCGCTGCCCGGATTGCCGACATACATGTGGATCACGTCGATCTCACGCCTGCCACAAGCCAGATCATCGTCGATATCGAGCGAAAACATGAAATAATTCAGGGATTCAGGTGGGGAGATGCGGCAGCGCGCCAGGGGCGCCAGAGCGTCGAGGACACGCGACATGGAAATTTCGCGCTGGCGGCGCTGGTAATCGTAAAAATAGAATTCCCACGCGAGACGCCCGGCGATCTGCTTGACGCCGAAGACCGAGCGCCACGGCCCGAGTTTCTCGCGCAGCGCATCGACCATGGCGTAGGCCTGAGCGTCGACGCCCGCCCAAGCGAAGGAATTATATAATAAATTGATCGACCGGAACTTGTCCTCGGCTGGCGCGGGCCGGTCGTATTCCCAAAGGCAATAATTGAGCGCGCGGTCCGTCTCGCAGGAATATTCGATTCTTTCCGCCAGCGTCATATGTCCGCGCTCCGAGATTTACGCCTCGATCACCGGGCTCAACTATTGCTCATCTGCGCGTTGAAACGTGGCAAGGCGACGACGCCATAATAGATATTGAAGAAATCGGCGCCGTCGCGATGCAGACCGCCGGCGACATGTCCGAGCGGCATGGCGCCGATTTGGTCGTATAAGGCCTGGAACTGGCCCGGCCGAATATGGAAACGGCTCCTGACGCGCTGCAGAAGGGCGTCTGCGTCACGCACCTGCAATTTGGCGTTGTAGAGGTTCAGATCGAACGAGCGCCGGGCGTTTTCGGTTTCTTCGACTTCGAGGAACTGAAGCTCCCTGGCGTCGGCGCGGCTTGCGGCGAGCCGCAGAAAGGCCTCGGCGATCGCCAGAGATTCGGCGTTGCCGCCGCTATATATATCTTTCAGACGCGCGCTGACGCCGTCCGCGTCGAGGAAAGGCCGCCACATATATCGGGTCGTCACCGCCTCGGCGCGCATCAGACTCCATTTGAAGGCGAGATGCAGCAGGACGGCCTCGCCGGAAGAGGCGGCCGCGGCGGCTTCATCGGCCGGAACGGCCCGCTCGAGATAGAGTTTGCAGACGATATTCCGCGCATCGCCCTCGAAGCCGAAATGAATGCATTTGGCCATTGCGAAATTGCGCGCCGCTTCGTCGCGCAAGCGATCGGGCATGGCCATGCGCTCGCAAATCGCCAGCGCGCTTTCGCATTTGTCGCCGGGGATATCGGAAGCATTGACGGTCAGGAGAAAACGGTTCGAGCGGAGCTCCGCCTCGCTCGCCTGGAACGAGCGCTCGTAAAGGCGCGGCGCCCCCCAATCACCGACCAGCCCCAACAAGGTCGCGGCCTGCGCGCCGGAGCGATCGGGCGGCCGCTGTCCGGCGCGAGGTCCTCCCGCGGACATCGCATGCGCCGCGTCCGCCGGCGACAGGCCCATGGCCTCCACCCGACGCGTCTCCTGGAGATGCGGCTTCAAGGCCTCGGTCAAGGTCTGAGCGAGCCGGCGCGCCGCTTCAAGAGGAATTCTGACGCGGTCGCTCACGGCGACGACCACGCCTTCCGACGGGCCCAATTCCTCGGCCCGGCCGAATTCGAGCACGATCTCGCCCTTTTCCAAAACGATCTGGAAGGCGTCGGCGATCTGCGGCGCGGGCAAGTCCATTCAATCCTCCCTCGGCAAAGGCGCAAGCAGGTCCGCCTGCCAGCCGAATCTGTTCACATAAGCCGTGTTCAGGCCGAGGCATCGCCGCGCCCCGCACTCATCCCGATGCGCGCATTGGTGGAAGCCGTTGCGCATGAACTGGACCCAGAATTCGGGATCGATGACGAGCTTCGGCTGGCCGTTGTCGAGCGCGTCGCCGAGGTCGCCCAGCAGGCATTGCGGAAAATTCTTCACCTCGGCGCGCCGCCCCAGCGCGCGGGCGCGCAGAATCGCTTCACGGAGATAGGGCAGCGTCTCGGCATGATCGACGATCAGATTCTGCTCGTCCGTCTCCCGCATCGGCCAATAGGCCCAGAACTCCATCTGGACCAGGCGCCGCAGAGGCGCAAGCGCCGAGACCACCTCGGGCAGAGCGCGATAGCTGCGCCTCGTGATCACGGTGTTGGTCAGGCTGACCACGCCGGGAAAGGCGTCGAGATTTTCCAGCCCGCGCATCGTCTGGGCGAACGATCCCGCGACGCCCGTGATCGCATCATGGGTCGCGGCGTCGGCGGCGGCGACGCTGACGAAATATTCGTCGACGCCCGCTTCGACCAGGGCGCGGCAATAATCCGGATCGGCGAGGCGCGCGCCATGGGTCTGGATGCGCACATGGTCGAAGCCGCTGTCCCGGGCGCGGCGCGCCAGCGCGGGCAGATCCGGGCGCAAAGTGATTTCGGCCCCCGTCAGGGTCAGCCCCTTCCATTTCCGCTCGCGCGCATTGGCTGCGAAAAGCGCGTCGAGCGCTTCGTCGGACTGGGGGCGCAGCCAGTCCATGGTTCCTTCAATCATGCAATGGACGCAATGGAAATTGCAGCGGAAATGGACCGCGAACTCGACGTAATCGCTCGATCGAAAGAGCGGCGCGCCCATGGTCAGCCGCTCCCGGCCGCTTTGCGGCCTGTGACGACATAGAAGGGAGAGTCGAGGAAAACGTCGCGCGCCTGAATATTTTCGAGCCCGAAAGCTTCGAACTGCGCGACATAATCGGAGGCCGGACGATAGGAATTGAAGAACAGCAGGCTTGGAATCAGTGAGAAAGGCGCGGTCACGTCGCGAAACCGCAAGGGGCCGCGCTCGAAAATCAGGATCGTCCCGCCCGGCTCGAGCGCAGCGATCGCCTTGGCCAGGAAGGCGGCGGCGTCTCGCGCCGGCCAGTCGTGCAGCATCGATTTGAAGGTGATCAGATCGTAGCCGCTCGGCAGGTCCTGATGGCGCAGATCGCCTTTGACGAAGCCGATGCGGTCCTGCTCGGGCTCGCCCAGAATATGCTCCAGGCCGATCTCGCAGACGAGCGGCAGGTCGAACACGGTTGCGCGCAGCCGGGGCGCGCCCCGGCAGACCCGCAAGGCGAATTCGCCGCTGTTGCCGCCGACGTCGAGCATGCGGCGATAGGTGGAAAAATCATGGGCGGCGAGCGCCGCGGGCGCCTCGTAGCGCGTCAGGGTCGAGGTGAGGCGCATCCAGATGCGAACGCGCCGATAATTGTCGCTCGAATATTCGAAACATTTTCGATAATCGAACAGCTGAAAAAGACGCGCCTGCGACATGAAATTCGTCGGCTGGCGCACCATGGTGGTGAAAAGATCGGCGAAATCGGTCAGGACGAATCCGGCGAAATCCAGTTTGGCTTCGAGCAGATCGCGATACTGCAGGGCCTTCCTGAATTTGGCGGTCAGTCGCACGTCGCCCGAATGCTCCTGGATCACGCCGCCAGCGACCAGAAGGTCGATGAGAAGTCGCATGCCGGCGCGATCGGCGCCTACCGCTCGGCCGAGCGCTTCGCTCGATCCGCCATAGCGCGCCCGGACCAGGCGGTCGATCAATCCCAACTCGAACGCCGTCTTGAGCGCGCGCGCGTCGACCAGAGTCTTGAGGAATTCGTCGACGACGAGATGCGGCGCCTCGGGGCGCCAATCGACCGATTCTATGACGGAAAAATCGGTCATGGCCTCAGCTCTTGGTGTCCGCGGTCACCCCGCCTTCGGTCGTGAGCCGCGCCAGCATGTCGCAAAGGCGCTTGGCCGCCACCGGCCCCATGACGATCCGGCGCTGCAGCCGCGGGCTCAACTCGATCCCGTCCGCGGCGCAGACCAGGTCGCCGAAATCGATCGCCACATGATCTTCGCGTGCGCGCGCCGTCGCCAGAGAACTGGAAATTTCCCGCTGGCGGGAGCGATCCCAGCGGACGGGTCGCGCGCGTTCGTCGGCTTCGGTCATTGGGGCTTATCCGGAAGATTGGCGATGCAACGGATTCCCGCGGGAATCTTGTTGCCGGGGTTGGCGAGCGTGAGCCGCACGCGGAAAGTGTCGCTGGCGGCGTCGATGATCGGATCTATGACGTCGATCCTGGATTGAACGGTCCGGTCGACCGGCGCCGCCAGGCGCAGCTCGACGTCGTCGCCGACCTTGACCGAACCATAGCGCCTGCTCGAAAGGACGAGATCGACGGTCAGGGGATCGACCTGGGCCAAAGTGACGATGGGCGTCGTCTCATAGATGAACTCGCCCGGCTGCAGCTTGATTTCGGTGACGATCCCGTTCAGTGGGCTGCGGATGAGCTTGAGGTTGTATTGCGCCTGCGACCGCGCCGCCTCCAGTTGCGCAATCTTGCGGTCGTCGCCGGCCTTTTCGATCGCGATCTCGTCCTGGGCGACCTTGGTCCGGGCCTCGTCGACGTCGTTGAGCCTGGACCACATGTTGTTGGCAAGCTTCTGCCGGCGCGCCAGTTCGCGCTGGTTCCAGGCCAGGTCCGCTTGCGCCGCGCGCAGCGCGGATGTGCTCTCCGCCCGGAATTTGTCCAGCGCGAGCTGGGCCTCCTCGACGCTGGTGTCGAGCTTGCCGATGATCTGGCCCTTGGTGACGACGTCGGCGCGATCGACCCTGAGTTCGGCCAAGACGCCGAAAACGCTGCTGCCGAGCTGGACGACCTGTTTCGGTTTGACCAGACAGGCGGTGGAATCCGCCAGGACCTCCGCGCCGGCAGCCTGGGGGAGGAAAGCGGACAGAAAGAAACAGAACGCAAGAATGCTTGGATTCATTTGTCGCATGGCGCGACGATAATTCGGTTCGCATCGACGATCCAGCGCTGTTTCAATGATGCCGGAGCGCGCTCGAATGTTTAACCCTTTTGCCGGGTGACGGCCGAAGCAAAACGACGATCTGCGGCGTTCGTCTTTGCAGAGCGGGCGATCCCTTGAGGATCAAGCTCCCGCAAGGGAATTACAAAGAACTCGTCAACTTCGATAACGTCCTGGATCGGCTCTTAGAACAGTTTCCATTCGGTCGGAATCGGAAGAATGCTATAGTTAATTGTTTTGACGCATATTCTTGTCCCAAAAGTCTGCAATTTTTTGGGAATACTCTAAATCGCCGCGGCGTCGAAGGCGGCGACGCTCGCGGCGCCGCGGGTTGCGGCCTGAAAGAAACCTTCGGCATGGGGGAGGACATGGCCGGCGAAATGTTGCGCCAGAGCGATTTTGCCGCGCAGGAAGGCGGCGTCGCCGCCGCCTTCGCCGAGCAGTTCCGCCGCCCGCGCCGCCTGACGCGCCAGCAGCCAGAAGCCGACGGTGATCCCGAACTGATGAACGAGCGGCACGCCGGCCGCCGCCGTCTGCGCCGGCGCGGCCGCATTGGTCGCCGCCACCCATTCGACCGCATATTGCAGCCGCGCGGCGGGCCCGGTCAGCGCCTGTCCCAGAGCGACGATTTCCGGCTGCGGCGCGCTTTCGAGTTCGGCGGCCGTCGCGCGGAGCGCCTCGATCAGACGCTCCGCCGCCGCGCCCTTGTCGCGCGCAATCTTGCGGCCGACGAGATCATTGGCCTGGATCGCGGTCGTGCCCTCATAGATCGGGGTGATGCGGGCGTCGCGGAAATGCTGGGCGGCGCCGGTCTCTTCGATATAGCCCATGCCGCCATGAACCTGGACGCCGGTCGAGGCGATCTCGACCGCGCTTTCCGTGCACCAGCCCTTCACCACCGGAATCAGAAGATCGACCATAGCCTGCGCCGCCGCCGCTTCCGTCTCGTCTGGCGAGGCCTGGGCGAGGTCCATCCCTCCGGCGGCGAAATAGGCCAAAGCCCGCATCGCCTCGACCTTCGCCTTCATGTCGAGCAGCATGCGCTTGACGTCGGGATGATAAGCGATCGGCGCGCCGCTCTCCGCGCCGATCGGCCGGCCCTGGATGCGCTGGAGCGCGTAATCGCGCGCCTGCTGGAAGGCGCGCTCGGCGATGGCCACGCCTTCCAGGCCCACATTGAGGCGGGCGTGGTTCATCATGGTGAACATATATTCGAGGCCGCGATTGGCCTCGCCGACGAGAAAGCCGACCGCGCCCTCCTTGTCGCCGAAGGACATGACCGCCGTCGGGCTGCCGTGGATGCCGAGCTTATGCTCGATCGAGGCGCAGATGAGATCGTTGCGCGCGCCGAGCGAACCATCGGCGTTGACAAGGAATTTCGGGACGATGAACAGGGAAATGCCCTTCACCCCGGCGGGCGCGTCGGGCAGGCGGGCGAGCACCAGATGGATGATATTGTCGGCGACGTCGTTCTCGCCCCAGGTGATGAAGATTTTCGTTCCCGTGATGCGAAAAGCGTCGCCGTCGGGAACGGCCTTGGCGCGGACGGCGGCGAGATCCGAGCCCGCCTGCGGCTCGGTCAGGTTCATCGTGCCGGTCCAGGTCCCGGCGACCATTTTCGGCAGGTAAAGGTCCTTCTGCGCCTGCGAGCCGTGATGGTCGATGGCGGCGATCGCGCCAAGGGTCAGCATCTGGCACAAGGAAAAAGCCAGATTGGCCGCCGTCCACATTTCCAGCACCGGCGTCGAAACCAGATGCGGCAGGCCCTGGCCGCCGAACTTCAGCGGCGCCGGCATGGCGTGCCAGCCATTGTCGCAAAATGCGGAAAAGGCCTGTTTTATTCCGTCCGGCGTTGTCACGACGCCGTCCTTGCAGACGCAGCCCTGCTTGTCGCCCGCGCGGTTGAGGGGGGCGAGGATATCGCCGGCGAATTTGCGCGCTTCCTCGAAGATCGCTTCGACCAGATCTTCCGAAACCTCTTCGTTCCCTGGCAGCGCCGCGATCCTGTCCAAGCCGCCGATCGCCTTCATCGCGAAAATCATGTCTCGGATCGGGGCTTGATAGGCGGTCATCTGATTCTCCGGAGTGGGGCGCGGCCGCGCCAAGCTAACCGCCGCCCTCGACAAATTCAACGTATGTCCATCTCGTTCGGCCGAAGGTAAACTCATCGGCCGGTGGGTGGATAAGGAAGAGAACCATGTTCAGGCTTCCGGCGCGGATCGGTCTTTTCCGGCTCTCGCTGCTCGCGGTCGTCGTCGGTCTTGGGGGGCGGCCTCGGCGCGGTGATCTTTCGCGACCTCATCGGCCTCTTCCACAATATCTCCTTCCACGGCCGCTTCGATTTCTCTTACGACGCCAATGTGTTCACGCCGCCAAGCCCTTTCGGCGCGTGGGTGATTCTCGCGCCAGTGATCGGCAGCCAGATCGTCACTTTCCTGGTGCAGACCTTCGCGCGCGAGGCCCGCGGCCATGGCGTGCCGGAAGTGATGGACGCCATCTATTACAATGAAGGGCGCATCAGGCCGATCGTCGCCACGATCAAATCCCTGGCCTCGGCCATATCGATCGGCACCGGCGCGGCGGTCGGGCGCGAGGGTCCGATCATTCAGATCGGCGCCTCGCTCGGCTCCACCCTCGGCCAGATCGTGCGCATGGCGCCCTGGCAGCGAATCACTTTGGTCGCCGCCGGAGCCGGCGCCGGAATCGCCGCCACTTTCAACACCCCGATCGGCGGCGTCATGTTCGCCATCGAACTGATGATGCCGGAAGTGAGCGCCCGCACCTTTCTGCCGGTGGCGCTGGCGACCGGCGTAGCCACTTTCGTCAGCCGGCTTTTTCTCGGCATCCGGCCAGCCTTCAACGTGCCGGCCAATCTGCTGGTCGATCACGCCGCCACTTTGACGCAACTCCTGATCAACGGCGCCATCGGCTTGCTTGCAGGCCTCGTCGCCGCCGCCTTCGTCCGTGGCCTCGCCTTGCTCGACAGCCTCTATGAGCGCATCGGGAACGGCTATCTGCGCCACGCCATCGGCATGCTGACGGTCGGCGTCCTGTTCTATTCACTGTTTCTCCTCAACGGGCGCTATTACATCGAAGGCGTGGGCTATGCGGCCATCGAGGCCATTCTCATGGGCAGGCTCGGCGCGCCGGCGCTTCTGCTGGGGCTCATGGCCGCAAAACTCTATGCGACGACGACGAGCCTGGGCTCCGGCGGATCGGGCGGCATCTTTTCGCCGTCCCTTTTCATGGGCGCGACGCTCGGGGCGGCGGTCGGAGCCTCCATCCATCATTTGGCGCCGGGAACCGGCCCCGACATCGCCAATTGCGCCATTGTCGGCATGGCGGCCATGGTCGGCGGGGCCACGGGCGCGGCCATGACCGCCGTCACCATGCTGTTCGAAATGACCCGCGATTACGACATCGTCATGCCGACGATCATGGCGACGGCCTTGGCGATTGGCGTGCGCCGCCTGCTCAGCCGCGAGGACATATACACCATGAAGCTGGTCAGCCGCCGGCATTTCGTGCCCAAGGCGCTGCACGCCAACATGTTCATGGTGCGCCCGGCCAGCCACGTGATGCGGAACGATCCCATCCTGCTGCCGGTTGACGCCGATTTCTCCGCCTTCCTGCGCGATCCCGCCTATGCCGGCGGCATGAGGCATGTCGTGGTGACGCATGGCGAGCGGCTGGTCGGCGTGATCCGGGTCAACATGGCTTTGCGCCGGGGCCTCGAACAGTCCTATGCCGGCGTGCGTGGGCGACATCGCGCAAAGGAATTTCATCATCGCCCGCGAAAACGACGTCATGTTCGACGTCGTCTCGCGCATGGCGCGCCGGCGCCGCGGTGGTGATCGGCGACAATCTTCGCCCGCGCGCCAAAAATGTCGTCGGGATCATCACCCGCGAACATATCGGCGATTCGGTCGCCGAGGGCCTCAAGCCCTATAGTTGAACCAGCCGCGCGCTTCGTCACGCCGGGGGCGGCGTCATACCGAGAAGAGCGGCGGCGGCGATCACGCCAAGCCCCAGCGCGCCTTCGACGGCGACCGACCAGAGCAGCCGCGCCAGGGCGGCGCTTTCGCCGGCGCAGAGCTTTGGCGCGGCGACGAAGCGGTTATAGACGGCAAGGACGAGCATCGCGCTCACCAGCAGCGATTTGCCCGCGACGATCCGGCCATAGAAGGTCTGCGGCCAGGACGCCGGATCGAGCGCATGATGGAAGCCGGCGTTGAGAAGCCCGGTCGCGACGACCGCGACCACGGCGAATGTCGCCGTGACCGAAAATGACGACAAAGCGGCGCAGGCCTCGCTGGCTTTTCCTCCGCGCGCCGCGCGCAGGACCAGGAACAAAGAGGCGATTCCCCCGATCCACGCCGCGCCGGAAAGCATGTGGAGGCTGTAGACCGCGATCATGAAGACGCCCCAAAGCCCCGCGCCCTGGGCGGCGTGGCCGAGCCAGGCCTGATCGATCAGGAGCCCCGCGGCGACCAGTATCAGCCCGAGGCGGCGCGGCGCGGCGCCGACCGGCAAGGCGGCAAGGCCGAGCGCGGCGGCGAACAAAGCGAGGCGGATTTCGACGATCGGGCCGAATTGGGTCTGAGTGAAGAACAGGCTCAGAATTGCCGGATCGACGGCCTGATCGAAGCCGCCGGCCATATTGGCGATGATCCCGGCGAGCCAGCCGAGGCCCGACAGGACCGCGACCGGCGCCGTGAGACGCAGGACAAAGTCGCCGGCGCGCCGGGCGCCGGTTGCGCCGGCGCCCGCGTAAAGCCAGAAGAAAGCCGATCCGAACAGGACGAAAACCGACGAGAAATGGAGCCAGCGCGTCACGAACAGAACGGAGGGGATCAGCAGGCCTTCGGCGGCGTCCATGTCACGGCGCGACCGTGAATTTGTAGGACCCGGAGGTATGGTGGGTGTCGACCGAAACCACATGCCAGCGCACGACATAGGTTCCGGGCGCGAGTTTGCGTCCGATCGACACATGAAGGGTCGCGGGACTCGACGGATCGACCCTCGCCTTGCCCTTGGCTATGGCCCCGCCCGCCGCGGAAGCCAAAGTCACGCCCGAAAAGGCGGGCGCGATATTTTCCGTAAAGTTCAGCGTCAGTTCACGCGGCGCGCCCTGGACGCTGGAGCCGACCGCGGGAACGGCATGGTCGAGAAAGGCATGCGCCCAGGCCGGCGCATTGAAGGCCGACACATTGAAAGCCGCCGCCACGGCGAGCGCGGCGACGAAGCTTTTGGCTCGAATGTTCATCTTCACCCTCCTCAATAGTGGCCGCGCGGCTGCGGCGGGCCGAACAATGGCTTGCCGATCGAATTCGGCGCGATGTCGTCGAGGAAGAAATCGACGATCGCAAGCGCGCCGATATGGGTTCCGCTGGCCGAATTGATCGGGACCTGCGCCATCACGCCGACTT
Organism: Candidatus Rhodoblastus alkanivorans; assembly: GCF_022760755.1. Classification (NCBI taxonomy): domain Bacteria; kingdom Pseudomonadati; phylum Pseudomonadota; class Alphaproteobacteria; order Hyphomicrobiales; family Rhodoblastaceae; genus Rhodoblastus; species Candidatus Rhodoblastus alkanivorans. The sequence goes on along the minus strand of NZ_JAIVFP010000001.1, from coordinate 955,925 downwards.
CGAAATATTGCCCGATATAATAGAGCGACGGGCCGACCACGCCGGTCGTGACATTGGTCCCGAAATCGCCGGGCGTATTGGGCGCGAGATTGCTGACCGGCGTGGTGAAATCGGCCTCGAACGCGGGGATCAGCCGACGGAACAGCCACGGCAGCTCCTGCACATAGGAATTCATGTAGAACAGGCTGTATTGCAGGGTTGCGCCATAGGCGATCGTGGTCGGATTCTCGCTGCCGTCGGCGTTATATGTGCTGGCCGGAACCGAGAAGTCATATTCCCCGGTGATCGCCAAGGGCTTGAGCCAATCGGCCGAGGCGTCGCCCAATCCCTTGCCGGCGAAGAGCTTGAAAGTGATCGTCGAAAAAGGGTCCGAGGGCAGTTCGGCGCTTTGCGGGCTACCGGTATTGCCCCATTCGACATTGACCGCGGTGGCGATGATCGATTCGGCCGCGGGATTTTGCCAGATCACATATTTGAGCTCGGTCTCGATATTGGACCAGCCATGGGCGTTCGGGCGCTGCTGCCAATTATAACCGCCCGAGCCGACCGAAAAGCCGAGATCGGCGGTAATCGTCTTCATATATTCCCAGCCCAGCGAATAAGTGAGGGGTCCGGGCGAGCCGTCGGGATTGGCGAGGGTCAGATAGGAAAAGGTCGGCAGCGACAATTCGTCGTTGACGCCGGGGTCGTCGATGGTCTGCGTCGCGGGAAAGACGCGATTGCCGACGATCGTATGGGCCCGCGCCTGCGAGGCGAAGGCGGCAAGGACCGCGCAAGCGGCGAGAATGGAGGTTCTGGGCGCGCAAAGCCGCGCGCGCCCACGCAAGGAGCGGTTCATTCTGGTCTCGTGAAATTGGTGTGGCCGGGATGCGGTTCAGGCGCGCGCCGGAAGGCCGCGCCAGCGAAAGGCGCGGGATCAGGCCAGGATCGGGGGACCGCGCGCCCGCGGCTTATTCAGCGGCGGCGCGCGCGGCGGCAGGCGCGGCGCGGGAAGGGAAATTTCGTCGATCGCCAGTTCGTCGGCGCGAACCACGACGACCGGCGGCGGCGCGCCCGGAAGCGCGCAGCCGAGCGCCTGGCACATCGGGCAGAAATCGGACGAGCCATGGGCGTGTCCGTCGCCCGGCGTCTGATGGTGGAAGCAGCCCGGCGCGGCGGCGCCGACCGCCGCGACATCGCCGGCGGGACGCGGCGCGGCGGCGAACAGGCCGAAACCCTGGACCAGGAAGGCGAGCGCGGCGAGGCGCGCCAGCCAGGCCCGCCAGAAATTCCCGCTCCTGCTTTCCGCCAGCGCGCGCGCCAAAGCCGGCCCCCCGATTCAACCGACGCTAGCATTTCGCCGGCGCGGCGGGCAATTCATTTCGGTAAATTTAGACCGGCTCTAATCCTCGACTCCCTCCGGCGCGACCGAGGGTCGCATCGCGGCCGGCGGGGCGCGCTTCGCCTTGGCGTCCCGCTCGCGGCTCATGCTCAGATGACGCAGAGCGTCATAGATCGGCTCATCGCCCAGAAGCGTCGGAACCAGCATGGCGGCGAAACATGCGCCGAGCATGGGCAGGAGCAGGCTGGTGTTGGCGGTCATTTCGGTGACGAGGACAATGCCGGTCAAGGGCGCGCGCACCACGCCCGCGAAAAAGGCCGCCATGCCGACCAGCGCGAAGGACTCGGGCCGGATCGCGGCGCCGGGAAACACCGCCTGGAACAGGCTGCCGAGCATCAGGCCGGATTGCGCGCCAAGCGTCAGCATCGGCGCGAACAGGCCGCCGGGCGTTCCCGCGGCGTAGGAGACGGCCCCGAGGCCGAAGCGCAGCAGAAAGATGAGGGCGAGCACGACGAGATCGCCCTTCCCGGAAAGCGCGCTCTGGGTGAGCGGGTCGCCGCCGCCGACGAGATCCGGCGCGAAAAAGGCCAGGGCGCCGACGCCGGCGCCGATCGCGGCCGCGCGCCAGACCGGCCGGATCCGCAAGCGATCGGCATAGGCCATGGCGCCGAGAATCGCGCGGTTGTAGGCGATGGCGAGCAGACCCGCGACGCCGCCAGCGACCATGAAGAGGGTCTCCAGAGGCATCGAGGCGGGCGGCAGCGCCACGACATTGAAATCGGGGGCGTCGCCGATCAGGACGCGCGCGACCACGATAGCGGTTGCGGAGGCGGCGAGCGCGGCGATTGCAATATGGTGCTCGAATTGCTGCACCAACTCCTCGAGCACGAAAACCGCGCCGGCGATCGGCGCGTTGAAGGCGGTGGCGAGGCCGGCCCCCGCGCCGGCCGCCAGAAGCACGCGGCTGTCAGCCGGCCGCAAGGGAACGAAGCGGTCGATCACATTGGCGATGCTGGCGCCCATCTGCACGCTCGGCCCCTCGCGGCCGAGCGCGAGGCCGGAGCCGATCGCCAGCACGCCGCCGATGAACTTGACGGGCAGGAGGATCAGCGGCGCCGGCGCGCTCAGCCCCCGCAGCACGGCCTCGACATGGGGAATGCCGCTGCCTGCGGCATGGGGCGACAGGCAGCGCACCATGCAGGCCGCCGCCGCCGCCGCCGCCGCGCAAACGAGAACGGCGGCGGCGAGTCCGAGAAGGTGATGGCCATGCGCCCAGACCAAGCCTTCGGCGCGCAGACGGTCCGCCGATTCGAGAGTCATCCGGAAAAGCGCGCCGACGAGGCCCGCGCCGACGCCGGTCGCCAGGGCGAGAAGCGAAAGCGGGACAAGCCCCCGCGATTCCTTCTCCCCTTCCGCCAGCATCCGCAATTGTTCGTTCATCGGCCCATCGCCCCTGCTTTTCGCATCGCGCCATCATGCTTTTCGCATCGCGCCATCATGGCGGCAAAGCGCGCGCGGGCAAGCGGCGCCTTGGCAAGAAATTTCATTTGACAGGCGCGGCCATGCGGGTTCGGATAAGTTCAAGGTCGTCATCGGACTGTCGGACGCAGGCTCTAGCCTGGTCCGGCCGCGGCAAGTTGAATCCTCGCGCCCCAATCCCTCGCGCCCCAATGGAACCCTCGCATGGCGCTTGACCCGCTCATCCTGTCGCGAATCCAATTCGCCTTCGTGGTCAGTTTCCACATCATTTTTCCCTCCTTCACAATTGGCCTCGCGGCCTGGCTCGCGACCATCGAGGGCATGTCGCTGGTCACCGGCCGTCCGGTCTATCGGCGGGTGTTCGATTTCTGGCTCAAGGTCTTCGCGCTTTCCTTCGCCATGGGCGTGGTCAGCGGAATCGTCATGGCTTTCCAGTTCGGCACGAACTGGAGCGTACTGGCCGAGCGCACCGGCTCGATCCAGGGGCCGCTGCTCGGCTACGAGGCCTTCACCGCCTTTCTGCTGGAGGCGTCTTTCTTCGGAATCATGCTGCTTGGCCGCGACCGGACGCCGCGCTGGTTCTATTTTTTCTCCTGCTGCATGGTCGCGCTCGGCACCATGGCCTCGTCCTACTGGATCCTCGCCAACAACAGCTGGATGCAGGTTCCGCTCGGCCACAAGATCGTGGATGGCAAGATCATTCCCGACGACTGGAAGGCCATTCTGCTCGGTCCGGTCCAGCTCATCCGCTGGCCGCATATGCTGCTCGGCGCCTTCCTCACCACCAGCATGTGCGTCGCCGCGACCGGCGCCTGGCATCGCCTGCGGAACGAGGCCTGGGAGGAATCCCACGTCATGCTGGACTGGGGCCTCGGCCTCGCCGCCGTGCTGATCCCCGCGCAAATCCTGCTCGGCCATGTCGCCGGCGATCTCGTCCACAAATATCAACCGGCTAAATTCGCGGCGATCGAGGCGCGCTGGCATGACGAACAGCCCGCCTCCGAAGTGCTGGTCGCCTGGCCGGACGAGCGGGCGGGAAAAAATCTTTACGCCATCTCCGTCCCTGATCTCGGCAGCTTCATCGCCTCCGGAACCTGGGATTCGAAAGAGGTCGGCGTCGATTCCTTTCCGGCGCAGGACCGCCCCCCGGTGGTCGTGCCCTTCTGGGCTTTCCGCATCATGTTCGGCATGGGCCTCGCGATTCTGGCCATATCCTGGCTGGGCCTCGTCCTGCGGACGCTCGGCTGGCTCGAACACGCGCGCTGGTTCCTCTGGCTGACCCTGTTTTCCTTCCCCACCGGCTTTATCGCCGTGCTCTGCGGCTGGTTCACCGCCGAGGTCGGACGCCAGCCCTGGGTCGTCTACGGCCTGCTGCGCACCAAGGATGCCGTCACCCCCTCGCTCACGACGCCCGTGGCCGCCGCTTCGCTGATCGCCTATATCCTGGTCTATGCCCTGATCTACGGCTTCGGCGCGGTCTATTTCCATCGCCTGATGCGCGACGGGCTGACCCAGAAGACCCGAGCCGCCGCCGGCTATGATTTTTACGCGGAGAGGCCGTGATGAATCCCGCCGAAATGACCCAGGCCGCGCCGTCCCTTCTTGCTCTGTTCTGGGCGGGCGTCATCGCCTTTTCCATTTTCGTTTATGTCGTGCTCGACGGCTTCGACCTCGGCGTCGGCATGTTGTTCGGCACAACCCGCGACCGCGACCTGCGCGACGAAATGATGGGCGCGATATCTCCTTTCTGGGACGGCAACGAAACCTGGCTGGTGGTCGTCGGGGCCTCGCTGTTCGCCGCCTTTCCCGCCGTCTACGCGATTTTCCTGCCGGCCTTCTATCTGCCGGTCCTGCTCCTGCTCATCGGCCTGATCTTCCGTGGCGTCGCCTTCGAATTCCGTGGCCGCGGCGGACCGTCGAGCATCTGGAGCACAGGCTTCTGGCTCGGCTCGGGCGTTGTCGCCTTCGTCCAGGGCGCGGCGGTCGGCGCGATGATCCTCGGCGTCGACGTCAGGAACGGTCAGTTTGCCGGCGGCCCGTTCGATTGGCTGCGCCCCCTCCCCGTTCTCACCGGAATCGGCCTGATGTTCGGCTATGGCCTCCTCGGCGCCGGCTGGCTGATCCTGAAATCGCCGACACGCCTGCGCGACTGGGCCTATCAGCGCGCTCCCTTCCTGGCCATCGGCATGGCGGTCTCCCTCCTTCTCGCCTCGCTCCTCACCGCCATTCAGGCGCATGGCGTCATGACGCGGCTGGTCGAGCGGCCCTGGGCGGCGGGTTTCTTCGTGGTTGGCCTCATCGCCTTGGGCGGCGTGCTGCGCGGGATCGCCAGACGCCGCGACGCCCAGCCCTTCGCCTTCACGATTCTGTTCTTCCTCGCCGCCTTCGGCTTTCTCGCGGCGGCCTTCTGGCCCTATATGATTCCCTATAGCGTCACGGTGGCGAGCGCGGCGGCGCCGGACAAGTCGCTCTCCTTCCTGTTCTGGGGCGCGGGCGTGGTCGCCTTGCCGGTCGTGCTGATCTATTCCGTGGTCATTCACGCCGTGTTCCGGGGCAAGCTCCAGATCAGCGGGCATTAGGCCCCCAACCGACGCCATCCGGATAGAAATGACCGCATTCCGCCTGATCGAAGTCGTCCTCCTGGTGATCGCCGGCCTCCTGCCGATCATGAACCCGTTCAGCACGGCGCCGCTGCTGATCGCGCTCACGGCGGGGATGACAGCGGAGGAGCGCAACCGGCAGACCCTGCTCGGCTGCGTCTATGCCTTCTGCATCCTTGCGACTTTTCTCGTGGCGGGCCGGTTCATCATCAGTTTCTTCGGCATTTCGCTCGAGGGCATCAGGATCGCCGGCGGCCTCCTGGTCTCGACGCTCGGCTTCCGCATGGTCTTCCCCAAGGCGGAAACCGGCGACGAAAAGGTCGCCGCGCAAAAGGACATCGCCTTTTCGCCCCTCGCCATGCCGTCGCTGAGCGGCCCCGGCGCCATTTCCGTGGTTCTGGCGACTTCGGCGCAAATCCCCAACGACAGGATCGTCCTTGGCAATATCGTGGTGATGATCGGGATCGCCGTCACCGCCTTCATCGCCTGGCTGGTGCTGCGCGGTTCGATCTATCTCGTTCGCTTCCTCGGTCCCACGGGCATAGACGCGCTGACGCGCATCTTCGGCTTTCTGCTGATCTGCATTGGGGTGCAATTCGTGCTGATCGGCGCGACCGACTATTTCGTCCCGCTGTTCACCGGCGCGAAATGAGCCGCCAAATGCGCCTCACGCGCCGTCCGAATTCAACGGCATGACCTGTTTCAGCACGCGGTCCTCGCCGAACAGGCATTTGAACTGCTTCCGGCCTTCCGCGCCCTTGTCCGCTTCGCCATTCATCTCGAAACCGTTCGTGGACGGCGCGGCGGCGGCCTCCTCCTTGAAGCGCAGCTTGTCCTGCGTGACCCCATAGAGCTTGGCGGCGCTGGCGACGCAGGCGCGCAGCATGGGCAGTTCTTCCGCGCCCTTCACCGGCGCGGGCGGCTTTGCGGCGGAGCCGGCGCCGGAAATCTCGATCGTCATGGAATATCTGCAGGTCTCATGGCGCCGGGCCGCGCTGCGCATCAGAAAGACCTGGGCGCGATATTCCCCGTTCGCCGTGAGATTGGCGGCGAATTCATTGCCATTGATCGACCCGGTATGAACGGCCATTGCCGCGCCCGGGGCGAAGACATTGAAATAACAGGCCGTGTTTTTCGGCGCGAACAGGATCGAAATGGCCTGCCCGGCCCGGGCCTCGAACAGATATTTGACGCCGTCATAGCCCTTGATCTTGCCGGAGACCGTCGCCGATATGGAGCCCGGCTTGAATTTGACCGTCTCAATCCTCTCGGCGGCGGCGGCCACGCCAGTCGTGGCGATCAGCGCGCTGAGCCAAAGACCGCCTCCCGCCATTCGTCCCCGGAACGAAACCGCCATGCCCCTGCGCCTCGGCTCTCATGAGCCGATGCAACGATAAGGAGCGCATTCGAGCGCTTCAACCCTCGGATTTCCGCTCTTGCCGGCTCAGACCAGGCCCTTGAGCTTGACCGGCTCCCAACCGTTCACTTCCATCTGCGCCGCCAGCAGGACCGCGCGGGCGACGGCCTGTTCGTTCGCGCCGACGTCCGAAAAGGGCGTCCGTGGATCGAGCGCGACCTCGGCCAGCTTTTCCTCCCGCGCGACGACGGCGCCCGGCCGGCGCAGGCCGATCAACCGCCCGGCGCGCGGCGCGACGATGGGCGTCGCCCCGACATGGCCGAGAAGATCGCCTTTGCCGATCCTCGCCCCGATGTCGCGCGCGGCGCGGAAGCGTCCGTCGTGCGGCGCGAGGGACAGGCCCGCGGAATGGAAGCCGATCTCCGCCCGGGAGGCGTCGGCGGGCGCGCTTCCCTTGCGGATCACGGCGCCCGGATCGAGCCCTTCGGTCGCTATGACAAGATCGCAATCCTCTCCCGCGACCGGTCCCGATCCGAGACCCATGCGCAGGGGCGCGTTGAATTTCCCATCCTGCGCGCCGCCGCTTTCGCCTGCCGCATCCAAGACAATGTCCCAGGGCCAGCGCTCGACCGTGCTGGCGACCCGATGGGTCAGGACGGGGATGAAATTCTGCTGGCGCATTCCCGCCAGGAATTCGTCGGCGCGTCCGGTTACGCGCGCCTCGACGCCGTCGAGAACGGCGTCGCCATCCGACCACGCGTCAGCGAAGGACATTTTCCGGCGCAGGACCTTCGGGTCGCCGGACTGATGCATGGCCACCGCATTGCCGGCGAGGAACAGCAGCCGCGCCGCCGCGGAAGCCAGGGGTCCCAGCCCCAGAACCAGAATGGAGATTTGCTCGCTTATCATGGTGATCGCCGCCTCCGCAACCGTTCGCGACCCGATCGAACCGCGAGCGACTTACAATCGCATGGTTTCGCGGCGCTTTCGCGATCAATTCCGCGTGCCCTTTCGCACGCCGCTCAGGCGCCCATGCATGATAAGCAAAAAACCTGCCGCGATTGACGCCCCCCGGGCTCAATCCGCCACCGGCGCGAGCCGGACGCTTCCTGCGCCTTTGCGTTCGTAATATGTTCAGGCAAGCGCGATGCGATTCGCGGGATCGGAGAAGAAAGTGAGCGCCGCCGCTTTTCTCGGCAAACTCAACGAAGCGCAGCGCCAGGCCGCCGAAGGCGCGGCGGACAGGCCATTGCTGATCATCGCCGGCGCGGGCTCCGGCAAGACCAATACGCTCGCCCATCGCGTCGCCTTTCTGATCGCCTCGGGCGCCGATCCGCGCCGCATTCTGCTGATGACTTTTTCACGCCGCGCGGCGACCGAAATGTGCGGTCGCGTCCGCCGCATCTGCGCCGAGGCGCTGGGCGGCAAGGCCGGAGCCTTGACCGACGCCCTCCACTGGGCCGGCACCTTCCATTCCATCGGCGCCCGGCTATTGCGCGAATATGCGCCGCTGATCGGCCTCGACCCGGATTTCACCATCCACGACCGTGAGGACAGCGCCGACCTCATCAATCTCGCGCGCCACGACCTCGGCTTGTCCAAAACCGAGAAGCGCTTCCCGACCAAGGCGACCTGCCTCGCCATCTATTCCCGCGCCGTCAATGCGCAAGCGCCGCTCGACGAGGTGTTGGCGAGGCATTTCCCCTGGTGCGCGGGCTGGAGCGATGAACTGCGCGCGCTGTTCGCGTCTTATGTGGAGGCCAAACAGGCGCAAAACGTGCTCGATTACGACGATCTGCTGCTTTATTGGGCGCAGATGGCCGCGGAACCGACGCTCGGAAGCGAATTGGGCGCGCGTTTCGACCATGTGCTGGTCGACGAATATCAGGACACCAACCGCCTCCAGGCCGCGATATTGCTCGGCCTCAAGCCCGACGGGCGCGGCCTGACGGTCGTCGGCGACGACGCCCAGTCGATCTATTCCTTCCGCGCGGCGGAAGTGCGCAACATTCTCGATTTTCCTTCGAAATTCTCGCCGCCGGCCGAAATCGTCACCCTGGAGCGCAATTACCGCTCGACCCGGTCGATTCTCGCCGCCGCCAATGGCGTGATCGCTTACGCCAAAGAGCGCTTCACCAAGAACCTATGGACCGACCGCCTCTCGGCCGAGCTTCCCGCCCAGGTCGTGGTCGCTGACGAAGCAAGCCAGGCGTCTTATATCGTCGAACAGGTGCTGGAGGCGCGCGAGGCCGGCGAAAAGCTCAAAAGCCAGGCGGTTCTGTTCCGCGCCGCCCACCACAGCGGCCCGCTCGAAGTCGAATTGACCCGGCGCAACATTCCTTTCGTCAAATTTGGCGGCCTGAAATTTCTCGATAGCGCCCATGTCAAGGATTTGCTGGCTCTTTTGCGCTTTGCCCAGAATCCGCGCGACCGGGTCGCCGGTTTCCGCCTGCTCCAGCTTCTTCCGGGCGTCGGCCCCTCGACCGCCCGGCGCGCGCTCGACGAAATCGGCGGGGAAAGCGAGCCGCTCGCGGCGCTGGCCGCTTTGCCGGCGCCGGCCAAATCGGGCGATCACTGGCCGGATTTCGTCGCCGCGATGACGGATATCGGCCGGCGCCAATCCGGCTGGCCAGCGGAAATCGCCCGCGCCCGCGCCTGGTATGAGCCGCATCTCGAACGTCTGCACGAGGATTTCGCCACCCGCCAGATCGACCTCGTCCAGCTCGAACAGATCGCCGCGACCTATCCCTCGCGCGAGCGTTTCCTGACCGAATTGACGCTCGACCCGCCCCAGGCGACCAGCGGCGAGGCCGGCCCTCCGCTGGTCGACGAGGACTTTCTGATCCTTTCGACCATCCATTCCGCCAAGGGGCAGGAATGGAAATCGGTATTCTTGCTCAATGTGGTCGACGGCTGCATCCCCTCCGACCTCGCGACCGGAACCAGCGCCGAAATCGAGGAAGAGCGCCGCCTGCTTTATGTCGCGATGACCCGCGCCCGCGACCGTCTCCATCTGATGATCCCGCAGCGCTTCTTCACCCATGGCCAGCATGCGCGCGGCGACCGCCACGTCTATGCCGCGCGCAGCCGTTTTCTGCCCGACGAACTCACGCCTTTGTTCAAAAAAGTCGCCTGGCCCCGGATCGCCGCGGAGGGCGCTGCTTCCGGCCCCCGGCCCCAGCTTCGCGTCGATCTCGGCGCGCGCATGCGCGGCATGTGGCGCTGAACGCGGCAGGGATCATTTGCCCAGATAGGACCTGATCTCCTGCTCCACTTTCTTGCGCTCGTCCGGCGTCAGCTTGTTGGTCTGGGCGTCGAGCCAGGAATCGCGCAAGCCCGCCGCGGCGGAAAGAATCGCCCATTTCGCGCCCTCGATGCGATTCTGTTTCAGGCCGCGACCGGCGAAATACATGCGCGCGACACGGTTTTGCGCGATGGCGTTGTTGCGGTTGGCGGCGCGCAACAGCCAATTCGCTCCGCTCGCCTCGTCGGCCGGAACGCCGTCGCCATTGAAAAGAGCGATGCCATATTCGACTTCCGCCGCGAGGAAACCTTCTTCCGCCCCGCGCTTGAGCCATTCCGTCGCCCGGGTCCGATCCTTCTCGACGCCCTTGCCCTCGCGATAAAGCAAAGCGAGCGCGTAAGCGGCGTCGGGAAAGCCGAGTTCGGCCGAGTGGCGGAAGTCCGCCGCGGCTTTCGGGAAATCGGAGGCGACGCCATTGCCTTCGAGCGCCATGACCCCGAGATTGAACCAGGCGCCGGCGTGATCCTGCGCGGCGGCCTTTTCGAGCCAGAAGGCCGCCTTGGCCACGTCCTTGGTCTCGCCCTTGCCGGTAAAATAAGCATTGCCGAGCGAATATTCGGCGTTCCTGTCGCCCTGTTCGGCGCTAAGCTTGTACCAATTCATGGCCTCGGCGACATTTTGCGGCGCCCCGACGCCCTGTTCGAACAATTCAGCGATGAGGGTCATCGCCGCCCCGTCATGGGGATCAGCCTGAACGCGCTTCATCGCCTCCTCGAAGGCGGTGCGGTAATAGCCGCGCTGATAGGCGCCATAGGCGAGATCGGGCTCACCCGGCGCGAGGCGCGCGTAAGACGGGCCGGCGACGAGAACGGCGGCGACGGCCAGCGCCAGGCGGACGAGCCGGCGCCTCACGCCTTGGCCTCCACGCGGTCGAGCGCCGCCTGGGCCTCAGCGACGGCGGCGGCAATCCCGCGCGGATCGGCAAAGAATTTCGGCCCCAGCGCGACGAATTCCGCTCCCGAGCGCGCCAAAGTCTCGACATCCGCCGTCTCATGGGCGACCGCGACGCAGGGAACGTTGAAAAGTTCAGCCCACCAGGACGCGCGCTCGGCGGTCGCGGCGGCGCTGTCGGCGCCGGGATCGAGCGCGCCGAACATCAGATAATCGGCGTCGCTCTCGCCCGCCAGCATCGCCTCGTCGCGGCTGGCCAGCGCGCCGATTCCGACGATGCGTTCGGGCTTGAGGCTTTCGAGGGCCGCAGCGAAATTGTCGCCAAATCCCTCGACATGGACGCCGTCGGCGCCCGCGCGCGCCGCGAGGGCGGCGTCGTCAGGCACCAGCAAAGCCGCGCCGGCGCCCTGGACCATCGGCGCGAGCGCCTTGACGATTTTCTTGCGCGCGCCCTCGTCGAGAATCGCGAAGCGCAGCAGCACGCAGGCGACGTCGCCCGCGCCCAAAGCGGCCTCCACGGCCGGGGCGACGGCGTCGGCCTCGGCGGCCGGCGGCGTGATGAGATAGAGGCGCGGTTTGATGAAATCGTTCATGAACTCGGCAATACAGCACGACGCCTGGACATCGGCGCCTCCGCTCCCCGCATAGGGCGCCCACCTTTCGACGGACCATGCGGGGAGAGGGAATGAGAGGCGTGTCGAATTTTGACGGCAAAAATGGGGCCACGGACGCCGCAGCCCCATCGAAACCGGAAATCCGGCGCCGATCAGGCGGCCTTGGGCTCCAGTTCGCCCGAGGCATAGCGCTTGGCCATTTCGGCAAGCGTGTAAACTTTCTTGATCTTCGAGGCCTGGCCGGCCGTGCCGAATTCTTCGAGGCGCTGGCGGCAGATCCGGGTCATGGCCTCGGTCGCCGGCTTGAGATATTTGCGCGGATCGAATTCGGCCGGCTGCTCGGCGAACACCTTGCGGATCGCGCCGGTGATCGCCATGCGGTTGTCGGTGTCGATATTGATCTTGCGCACGCCATGCTTGATGCCGCGCTGGATTTCCTCGACCGGCACGCCCCAGGTCTGCGGCATCTTGCCGCCATAGGCGTTGATGATGTCCTGCAATTCCTGCGGCACCGAGGACGAGCCGTGCATGACCATATGCAGGCCCGGCATTTTCTGATGGATTTCCTCAATGACATTCATCGCCAGAATGGCGCCGTCGGGCTTGCGCGAGAACTTATATGCTCCATGCGAGGTGCCCATGGCGATGGCGAGGGCGTCCACCCTGGTTTCCTTGACGAATTTCACCGCGTCGTCGGGATTGGTGACGAGCTGGTCGTGCGACAGACTGCCCTCGAAACCGTGGCCGTCTTCCTTCTCGCCCATGCCGGTTTCGAGCGAGCCGAGCACGCCGAACTCGCCCTCGACCGATATGCCGCCAAGATGGGCCATGTCGGCGACATATTTGGTGACATTGACGTTATAGTCCCAGTCGCCGGGCGTCTTGGCGTCCTCTTTCAGCGAGCCGTCCATCATCACCGAGGTGAAGCCCGCCTGCATGGCGGAGAAACAGGTCGCCGGGCTGTTGCCATGGTCCTGATGCACACAGACCGGGATCTGCGGATAGATTTCGACCAAAGCGTCCATCATGTGCTTGAGCATGACGTCATTGGCGTATTGGCGGGCGCCGCGCGAGGCCTGGATGATGACCGGCGCATCGAGCGCCGAAGCCGCGGCCATGATGGCCAGAGCCTGCTCCATATTATTGATATTGAAGGCCGGCACGCCATAATCATGTTCGGCGGCGTGGTCGAGCAACTGGCGAAGCGTGATGCGGGCCATGTTTCCGTCCTTGTGAAAATTTCCGTCCTTGTGAAAAAAGACTTGCGCCCGCGCTTCCGGCGGGCCGGAAGCGCGGGACATCGCTCGATGTCAGGCGCGAAGAGCCTCGACGCCCGGCAGAACCTTGCCTTCCATCCATTCGAGGAAGGCGCCGCCCGCAGTCGATACATAAGTGAATTTTTCGGCGACGCCAGCATGATTGAGCGCCGCCACCGTATCGCCGCCGCCGGCGACCGACAACAGCTTGCCTTCGCCCGTCAGGCGCGCGGCGAAACGGGCGACGGCATTGGTCGCGGCGTCGAAGGGCTCCAGTTCGAAGGCGCCGAAGGGGCCGTTCCACACCAGGGTCTTGCAGGCGGTGAGGACGCTCTCGACTTCCGAGACCGATTTCGGCCCGGCGTCGAGAATCATATCGGCGTCGCCGACATGATCGACGCTGATCACATGGGACGGCGCATGGGCCTTGAACTCCTGCGCCACGACGGCGTCGACCGGCAGCACGATCTGGCATTTGTTTTCGGCCGCCGTCTTCAGAATTTCGCGCGCGGTGTCGAGCAGGTCGTGCTCGCACAGCGACTTGCCGACCTTCTTGCCCTGGGCGGCGAGAAAGGTGTTGGCCATGCCGCCGCCGATGATCAGGAAATCGACCTTTTTCGTAAGGTTGCCGAGCAGCTCCAGCTTGGTCGAGACCTTGGCGCCGCCGACCACCGCCGCCACCGGGCGGGCCGGATTTTCGAGCGCCTTGGACAGGGCTTCGATTTCCGCCTGCATCGTCCGGCCGGCATAGGCCGGCAACTTTTTCGCCACGCCTTCGGTCGAGGCGTGGGCGCGATGGGCGGCGGAAAAGGCGTCGTTGACATAGACGTCGCCGAGTTCGGCGAGCGCGTCCACGATCGCCGGATCGTTCTTCTCCTCGCCCTTGTGGAACCGGGTGTTTTCGAGCAGCAGAATGTCGCCGTCAGCCATCTTGACGATGGCGGCCGCGGCCGGGGCGCCGATGCAGTCATTGGCGAAGGCGACCGGCTTGCCGAGGCGCTCGGCCAGGGCGGCGGCGACGGGCTTCAGCGAATTGGCTTCGTCGGGACCGTTCTTGGGGCGCCCGAAATGGGCAAGCAGGATGACCTTGCCGCCCTTGCCGGAAATTTCGTTCAAGGTCGGCAGGATGCGGTCGATGCGGGTGGCGTCGCTCACCTTGCCGTTTTCCATCGGCACGTTGAGATCGACGCGGACAAGCACGCGCTTGCCCTTGAGTTCGGCGGAATCGAGGGTGCGGAAGGCGGACATGGCGGCCTCTGGCGAAAAAGACGAAAAAAAGGCGCGCTTCTCGTGAAGCGCGCCCGGGTTCGTTCAGATCAGTTTGGCCATCGCGACGGCCGTGTCGGCCATGCGATTCGAGAAGCCCCATTCATTGTCGTACCAGGACAGGACGGAGACGAAGGTTCCGTCCATGACCTTGGTCTGATCCATGTGGAAGATCGACGAATGCGGGTCGTGGTTGAAGTCCACCGAGACGTTCTTGTCGGTGGTGTAGCCCAGGATGCCCTTGAGCGGGCCTTCGGCCGCCGCCTTGATCGCTGCGTTGACCTCGTCCCTGGAGGTCGCGCGCTTGGCGATGAACTTGAGATCGACCACCGAGACATTCGGGGTCGGCACGCGCAAGGCGAAGCCGTCGAGCTTGCCATTGAGTTCTGGAAGGACGAGGCCGACCGCCTTGGCGGCGCCGGTCGAGGTCGGGATCATCGACAGAGCGGCGGCGCGGCCGCGGTAGAGGTCCTTATGGTACGTGTCCAGCGTCGGCTGGTCGCCGGTATAGGAATGGATGGTCGTCATCATGCCCTTTTCGATGCCGATGACGTCATTCAGCGCCTTGGCGACCGGGGAGAGGCAATTGGTGGTGCAGGAGGCGTTGGAGACGACCATATGATCCTTGGTCAGCTTGTCGTGGTTCACGCCATAGACGACGGTGAGATCGGCGCCGTCGGAGGGCGCGGAGACCAGGACGCGCTTGGCGCCCGCATGCAAAAGGGTCGCCGCCTTGTCGCGGGCGGTGAAGATGCCGGTGCATTCCATGGCGACGTCGACGCCGAGTTCAGCCAAAGGCAGGGCGGAAGGGTCCTTGATCGCCGTGACCTTGATCGGGCCGGTTCCGACGTCGATCGTGTCGCCCTCGACCTTGACCACGCCAGGGAAGCGGCCATGGACCGAATCATAGCGCATCAGGTGAGCGTTGGTTTCGACCGAGCCAAGGTCGTTCAGTCCGACGACCTGAATGTCGGTGCGGCCGGATTCGACGATGGCGCGCAGGACATTGCGGCCGATGCGGCCAAAACCGTTAATAAAGACCTTAACTGCCATTTCGATGCGCTCCTTGGTTCGTTCCATCCAAAAAAGACGGCGTTTTTGTCGCTCCCCCAAATTCCGGCATATTTTTGTCGCCGGATTTCGTAGGTGACCCTTTAATCTGTTTCCCGCCGCCAACGCAACTACGCGCAAGCCGAATCTGCGACCTTCGTATTATATTCCTGGCGACATCCAGGCTTCGCGGACGGGCGCCGCGGCGCCGCGCTGGCGATTTCGCGCCGAATGTGGCGATTTGCCGCGGAGGCGGACGAAACGGGCGCGGAAAGGACGGCGCCCGGCCCCGCTTCTTTTCCTGTGGTCTTAGCCGTCAGGGTCTTGGCGGCGCGCGGGACAATGATAGATTGTAACGATCGTCCGTTCTCCTGGCGCGCGAGTGAAAGCATCCCTTTGTCCCCGACGCTGAACGAACAGACACCGCCCGACGCCGCTCCCGATCAGGCGGTCGGACGCGGCGATGGCGCAAGCGGGCAGGATCGATACGACGCCGCGCGCCGGCGGCTGCGCGCGGCGTTCGACGCGCTCGACGCCGCCATCAGCCGGCAGGCGGAGCGCGCCGGCGAACAGGCGGATCAGTTCGCGGAATATTCGGCGCTGCAGGACGACCGTTCGCGGCTCGCGATCGAGCTCGACGCCGCGGCCCGGCGCGCGCGGGCGCTGGAGGCCGCCAATGGCGAGGCGTCGCGACGGATCGAGCGCGCCGCGGCGGCCGTCCGCGCCATAATCGCGGATTCTTCCCACCAATCCCGCGATCCTTCGGCGGACGCCGGAGAGAGCGAGCCAGATTCATCCACGTCCTTCGGGGAGGCGTGAATGGCCCAGGCCGTCGTCACCATTGCGGGCCGGACCTATCGCATGAATTGCGACGAGGGCGAGGAGCCGCATATCGAAGGCCTCGCCCAGATCGTGGACGCCAAAATCGCGGAGCTGCGCGGCGCCTTCGGCGAGATCGGCGACCAGCGCATCACGGTCATGGCCGCGCTGACCATCGCCGACGAACTGGTCAGCGCCCGGAAACAGCTCGCGGCCGGGAATGAGGCGGCGGCGCGGGCGCGGGCGGAAGCCGAAGAATTGCGCCGCCGCGAGGCGGAATGGGCGGAGCGGGCCGCCGAGGCGCTCAACGAGGCGGCCGAACAGGTCGAGACGGCCGCGCGCGCCCTCGGCGACGAGAAGAGCTGACGGCGCGCGTCAAGCCTCGCCGTCCGGCACGGCGCCGATCCGCGTCGCGTCGATCTGGGCGAGCATCGCGATCGCCCGGGCGCGATTATAGACCTTCAGCTTGCGCAAAATCTCGCCGACATGGGCCTTGACGGTTGTCTCGCTGATGCCGAGCCGATGCGCGATCACCTTGTTCGGCAGGCCTTGCGCCAGCAACTCCAGCACGCCTTTCTGCCGCGCGGTCAGCCGGTCGAGGCGCGTGAACAGATTGTCGTCCTTTTCCGCCGGCCCGCGATCTGCCGGCGTGGGCGGCGCCGTCATCGCGGTGGCGATCTTGCGCGCCGAGAGGAAGAATTCCTGGAGCCGTTCGCTCACCGACTCGCCCTGGCGGCGCGCCAGAGCGATCTGGCGCCTCGCCAACTCGCCGGGCGTCTGCGCCGCGCTCAGCGCCTCGAACAATTCGACCGTCGCGAGGGCGCTTTCGTGCAGCGAGCGCAACGCCCGCAACTGGAGATCGTGGAGTTCCGCCGCGACCTTCACATTCCGGCTTTCCGCCGTCTCCGCCGCCTCTTCGACGGCTGTCTGCAACAGGTCGAAGACCATGCGCGTCTGGCGCGCGAACAGGCTGTCCACGCCATTGGTTTCGGATATCGGCGCAGAGGGCCCGGAAAGGTCGTCCGCGGCGCGTTCCTCGTCCGCCGCCGGCGTTTCGCACGGCGCGAAACTCTCAGGCTGCCCTTGGGGTTCCTTGTAGCTCGCCATAGATTGATCCTGCAATGAACGGAAAGGACGGCGTTTGTTGCGCCGCAGCACGCTTCCACATTTCTATGTTGCAATGCAGCAAATCTTCTCGCGGGGCCATTGTACTTTCGACCCTCTCAAAAAGCCGTCTTCGAAAATTGCGAGACTGGCTTTCCGCGCGCCTGAAAAAGATATAGTGCGGCCTGCGCCGAAACGAAGGAGGATCGGAGAAAATCATGGCGGAACAGCTTTTTACTACCAAGCAACGCTTCGAACTGTCCGAATTGCGCACCGTCGGCGGCGCGACCATCCGCAATGTCGCCATCGGCTACGAGACTTACGGCGCCCTGAACGCGGCGCGCGACAACGCCATTCTGGTCGCGCATTATTTTTCCGGCACAAGCCATGCCGCCGGCCGCTATCGGCCGGAAGACCCCCTGCCCGGCTATTGGGACGCGATCATCGGGCCGGGCAAGGCGGTGGACACCAATCGTTATTTCGTCATTTCCTCGGACACGCTGGTCAATCTCAACGCCAACGACCCGGATGTCATTTCCACCGGACCGGCCAGCCGCGATCCGGCGACCGGAAAACCCTATGGCCTGAGCTTCCCGGCGGTCGCCATCGCCGATTTCGTCCGCGCGCAAAAGGCGCTGGTCGAATCGCTTGGCGTCACGCGGCTGCGCGCGGTGATGGGCCCGTCGATGGGCGGGCTTCAGACTTTCGAATGGGCAGCCTCCTATCCCGAAGCCGTCGAGCGCATCATCCCGGCGATTTCGACGCCCCATTTCACCGGCTGGCTTACGGCCTGGCTGTCGATCTGGACCCAGCCGATCCGGCTCGACCCGAACTGGCGCGGCGGCGCCTTTTACGACGGCGCGCCGCCGAGCGCGGGGCTTGAGGCCGCGATGCGGGCGATGACCCTGCACGCCCTGCAAAGCGCCTGGGCCGACGGCGCAGGCGGCCGCGCATTGGCGGCGGGCGCCAATTCCGCCGACATCGCCGCCCTGCCCTTCGCCATCGAGAAGACCCTCGAAGAGGCCGTCCGGGCGCGATCGCCGTTCGGCGACGCCAATCACATGCTTTATCTCGCGCGCGCCAACCAGACCTTTATTCCCGGCGCTGGGGCCGGCGCGCGAAGCGTCGCCGAGGGGGTGGCGCGAATCAAGGCGCCGACCCTGCTGATCCACGCGCCCGACGATCTGGTTTTCCTCCCCGAATGGGTCGAGACGACGGAAGCGGCCTTGCGCAGCCAGGGCGTGGCGGTCGAAACCGCTAAGCTTTCCGGCCCATACGGCCATTACAACGGCGTCATGCAGATCGCCCAGGCCGCCGACCGGATCGCCGATTTCCTCGCGCGCCCGATTTAGGGCATAGTCCGCGGCCGGACCGGGACGGGCCCGAGGCGAAGGTTCGAGCAGACCAGTTTCACCATGGCCAAGAAGACCAAGACCCCCAAAAACGCGGCGCCCGCACGGCCCAAGCAACGTTGGGCCAGCAGCCTGAGCCTCACCATGCCGCTCTCGCGGGCGCGCAAGCTCGCGGGCGACCTCTACGAGGCGGCGAGCCTCGCGCTTTGGGCCGAGGCGATCGACGGCGCGGCCGAAACGAAAAAAGCCGACCTCGTCCGCCTTCAGGACTCGATCTGCGACGCCGCCGATTTCCTCCGCGAGGCGCGGGCGACCAATCCCCGCCATCTCCAATTGTTCCTGGTGGCCTGCTTCGACCGTGATGGCCTGCCCACCACGGAGCCCCGCTTCGTCACCGCGGCGAGCGAAGCGGAGGCGATCGCGATCTGGCGCGAGGCCTTCAAGGGCGAATTCGGCCGCAAACGTCCGCAGGCCCGGCCGGCGCCGGCGCTGGCCGCCGCGCCCGGCCTGCACGATTGAACCGGCCCGCCAGCCAGCCAAGCTTGCCGATGCGAACAAGAATTTTTATGACCTTGGCGATGGAGCCGAAGGGAGCCGCCAGAATATGATTCTTTTGGGGCAAGCGCGTGGACGGGACAATAATTTCGACCTGATCCGCATCGCCGCGGCCTTCGTCGTTCTTTTCGTCCACAGCCAGGCTCTTTCCGGCGGCGGCGGATTCGCGAATCTGGCGGGCGTCCGCGATTTCACCATTGGCGCCGTCGCCGTCGACGTCTTTTTCTTCACCAGCGGCTTTCTGGTCGCCGGCAGCCTGATTTCCCGCGCCAATATTTTCGAATTCGCCTGGGCGCGCGCCTTACGCGTGTTTCCCGGCCTGTGGCTGATGATGATCGTCACCGTGACCGTTCTCGGCCTGTTCGTCGGGCCCTTGCCGGCGACGGAATTTTTCTCGTCGCCAATCACCCGCGACTATCTCCGGCACGGCGCGACCCTGATTAATGGCGTCAAATTCTATCTTCCCGGCCTGTTCCTGACCAATCCCTATCCCGGCGTGGTCAATGGATCGCTTTGGACCCTGCCGGTCGAATGGCGGCTTTACGAATATCTGGCCGCCGGATGGGTCGTGCTGGCGCTGAAGCCCGCATGGCGGATTCCCTTCTTCCGCTATGCGACGCCCGCCGTCGCCCTGGCTTTGGCTTTTGTCGTCACGCGCGCCTTTTTCCACAATGGCGCGCGGGCGGGCGCGCTGGTCCCGCAAGCGATGTTCTTTTATGGCGCCGCCCTGCAGATGTGGCGCGCCCGGATCAAGCTGTCCTATTTCCGGTTCGGCCTCATCCTCGCCGCGCTCGGCGTCGCCGCCTTGAACAGCGGCGCCTTTTTCCTCGTCTATCTGGCGGCGCTCGGCCCGCTCACGCTCCATTTCGCTTATCTGTTCGGCGGCCCGATCCGCGCCTATAACCGCCTCGGCGATTATTCCTATGGCCTCTACATATACGCCTTTCCGATCCAGCAGAGCCTCGTCGCCGCCATTCCGGGCGTCACCGCGATGCAACTCAATCTCTATGCCTCGGCCCTCGCGCTGACCTGCGCGGTTCTGTCGTGGCATCTGGTTGAAAGGCGCGCCCTGAACTGGAAAGCCGTTCCGGCCGAGGCGACCGAGCGGCTTTTCGAACGGCTCCGCGGCGGCTTTGCCGGTTGGCGCGCCCGCAGCACGGCGTAAGCCGACTTTGGCGCCGCGCCAAACTGGTCTTATATGGCGGAGCACAACGATCTCCTCCAACCAGAAGGCGGGAATGCGAAGGCAAGGCCAGCAGGCGCCGATTGCAGACAGAAGCGTCCGGCTCGCGCCGGTTCTCCGCGAACTCTGGCCCTATGTCTGGCCGAGCGGGCGTCCCGATCTGCGGCGCCGGATTTTCGTGGCTCTCGGCCTGCTCGTTCTCGCCAAATTCGCGACGGTGGCGACGCCTTTCGCCTTCAAATGGGCGATAGACGCCCTGGTCGCGATGACGAAAGGCGGCGCTTCCGCCAAGACCCTCGCCGGCCCGATCGCGCTGACCTTCCTCTATGGCGCGCTACGCGTGGTCATGGCCGGCCTGACCCAGGCGCGCGACGGGGTTTTCGCCGATGTCGCGATGAATGCCGTCCGCCGTCTCGCGGCGGATGTCTTCGTCCACCTCCACGCCCTGTCGATGCGCTTCCATCTCGAGCGCAAGACCGGCGCGCTGACCCGCGTGCTGGAGCGCGGCCGCAACGCCATCGAGACGCTCACGCGGATGGTGACGCTCAACGGCCTGCCGACGGCGCTGGAATTCACGCTCATTCTCGGGGTGATGCTGTTCCATTTCGACTGGCGCTATGCGGCGATCACGCTCGCGACCATCGCCGCCTATCTGAGCTTCACCCGGCTCGCCACCAACTGGCGCATCGGCATCCGCCGCTCGATGAACGAAAGCGATTCCGACGCCAATTCCAAGGCGATCGATTCGCTGCTCAATTACGAGACGGTCAAATATTTCGGCGCGGAACGGCGCGAGACCGCGCGCTACGACCGCTCCATGGCGCGCTACGAGCGCAACAGCGTGAAAAGCTATGTCTCGCTCGCCGTGCTCAATTTCGGCCAGGCCTTCATCTTCACCCTCGGCATGGTTTCGCTGATGGCGCTGAGCGTGACGGGCATCCGCGCGGGGCGATACAGCGTCGGCGATTTCGTCATGCTCAACGCCATGCTGATCCAGCTCTACCAGCCGCTCAATTATATGGGCCTGCTCTATCGCGAGGTAAAACAGGCGATCGTGGACATCGACATGATGTTCGAAATCCTGAAACAGCCCAACGAAATCGCCGAGGCGCCCCACGCGCCGCCGCTGCGGGTGACTTCAGGCGTCCTGCGTTTCGAGAACGTCCATTTCGCCTATGATCCGGCGCGGGCCATCCTGCGCGGCGTCAGTTTCGAGGTTCCCGCCGGCCGCACCCTTGCCCTCGTCGGCGCCTCGGGCGCCGGGAAATCGACGATTTCACGGCTGATCTTCCGCTTCTTCGACCCCCAGCACGGCCGCATCCTGATCGACGGCCAGGACATAGCCAAAGTCTCGCTCGCCTCGCTGCGCGGCGCGCTCGGCATGGTGCCGCAGGACAATGTGCTGTTCAACGACACCGTCCGCTACAATCTCCTCTATGGCCGTCCCGACGCGACCGAAGAGGAGATGCGCGAGGCCGCCCGCCTCGCCCAGATCGACAAATTCATCGAAAGCGCGCCGGGCGGCTATGAGGCC
Organism: Candidatus Rhodoblastus alkanivorans; assembly: GCF_022760755.1. Lineage (NCBI taxonomy): Bacteria > Pseudomonadati > Pseudomonadota > Alphaproteobacteria > Hyphomicrobiales > Rhodoblastaceae > Rhodoblastus > Candidatus Rhodoblastus alkanivorans. The sequence goes on along the minus strand of NZ_JAIVFP010000001.1, from coordinate 934,240 downwards.
CAGGTCGGCGAGCGCGGCCTGAAACTTTCCGGCGGCGAAAAGCAGCGCGTGGCCATCGCCCGCACTTTGCTCAAGGCGCCGCCGATCCTCGTGCTCGACGAAGCGACGAGCGCCCTCGACACCGTGACCGAGCGGGACATCCAGGGCGCGCTCGACGAAGCCGCGCGCGGGCGGACCACGATCGTCATCGCCCATCGCCTGTCGACCATCGTCCATGCCGACGAAATCCTGGTGCTCGACAAGGGCAAGATCGTAGAGCGCGGCAGCCACGAAAGCCTCCTCGCCCTCGACGGCGCCTATGCCGCGCTGTGGCGCCGCCAGTTGCGCGAACGGGACGAAGCCGAGGCTTCGCCGGAGGAGGCGGCGCCGGCGGTGACCGCGCCTGAGGCGGAAGACATCCGCCACGACCGCGACGAGGCGCTGCTCAGGGCCTCCGAAATATAGGATTTGCCGGCCTATCCCGGCGCCGAGGAATTCATTGCCGCACAAATCCGTGCTTATTTGAATCTTATGCCAAAAAAATTGCGTTTTCATATATTTGAGAGCAGGATCAACAAATATCCGGCGGCGAGAATGCAGGCATAACCTTGGCGTTACGTTAGGAGCGGCGCCATGAAACTGATCATTGCCATCATCAAACCCTTCAAGCTGGAAGAGCTGCATGCGGCCCTGACCGCGCACCAGGTCACGGGAATGACGGTCAGCGAGGTGAAGGGCTACGGACGGCAAAAGGGGCACAAGGAAATTTATCGCGGCGCGGAATATTACGTCGAGACAATCCCCAAGCTCAAAGTGGAGATAGCGGTTGCGGCCGAGCAGGCCGACGCCATCGTCGAAACCATCATGCGAACCACGCGCACCGGCCAGATCGGCGACGGCAAGATCTTTGTCGTCGACGTCCAGCGAGCCTATCGCATCCGCACCGGCGAAACGGATCAGGCGGCGCTGTGAGGGCGGCGGTCGTCGGCATTTCGCCGACTGTCCCGAAACCAGCCGATTTCGTGTTTGGAACGTCCTTCGCCGCGAAGCGGCGCAACAAACGAAACCGGCGTCAGTGCGCCCGGCCGATACAGAAATCGACCGCGTCGAGCAGCGCCTTCTTCCAGGGAGAATCATTGAATATCCCGAGGGCGTCGCGGGCCATGGCGCCGTAATGACGGGCGCGCTCGACTGTATCCTCGAGCGCGCGATGCTTCTTCATCAGCGCCAGCGCATTTTCGAGATCGCCTTCGGCGCTCTGGCCCTCTTCCAGCGCCCGCTTCCAGAAGGCGCGCTCGGATTCCGAGCCGCGCCGGAAGGAGAGGACCACCGGCAGAGTGATCTTGCCCTCGCGGAAATCGTCGCCGACATTCTTGCCGAGCTTGGCCGACTGGCCGCCGTAATCGAGCGCGTCGTCGATGAGCTGGAAGGCGATGCCGAGATTCATGCCATAGGCGCGGCAGGCCTCGATCTCGGCCTTGGGCCTGGTTGCGACGGTCGGGCCCACCTCGCAGGCCGCGGCGAACAGCTCCGCGGTTTTGGCGCGGATCACCGCGAGATAGGCGTCCTCGGTGGTCTGGGTGTCCTTGGCGGCGGAAAGCTGCATCACCTCGCCTTCCGCGATGACGGTTGCGGCGACCGAGAGCACGTCGAGACAGGCGAGCGAGCCGACCTCGACCATCATGCGGAAAGCCTGGCCGAGGAGGAAATCGCCGACGAGCACGCTCGCCTCGTTGCCCCACAGCATGCGCGCCGCGAGTTTTCCCCGGCGCATGTCGCTCTGGTCCACGACATCGTCATGGAGCAGGGTCGCGGTATGCATGAATTCGACCGCCGCCGCGAGTTTGACGTGGCCTTCGCCTCGATAGCCGGAAAGACCCGCCGCGGCGAGCGTGAGCATCGGCCGCAGGCGCTTGCCGCCCGAGGAAATCAGATGTTTGGCCACTTCCGGGATCATCGCGACGTCGGAGCCGGTGCGCGCGAGAATGGTCTGGTTGACCCGGTTCATATCCTGCGCGACGAGGGCGGCGAGCCGCTCCAGACCGGATTCGCTGGATTTTTCGTCGAAAGGTATGACCAGACCCAAGGCGCGTTCCTCACTCTGCAGCGGGCGCGACCATAGTGCGCCGGGCGAAAAAGGGAAAGCCGCTTTTTCGCCACGAAGAGGGCGGCAAGCCTCGCCGCCGGATATTGCCAGCCTCTTCGCCCCGTCCTAAAATTTGGCGACCTCATCGGGCCGCGAAATGATCGAACTGCTGCGCACCAACGACATCGTGCTGATTTCCGCCATCGAGGCCCTGCTGCGCGAAGCTGGCGTCTATTATTTCGTCGCCGACCAGAACATGAGCGTGCTCGAGGGCTCCGCCGGCTTCCTGCAACGCCGGGTTTGCGTCGCCGACGACGAGGCGGACAGGGCGCGGCGCCTGCTGCGGGAGGCGGGTTTTGGCGACGAATTGCGCGAGGCCTGACCCGGACGGCCTGTTCGACGGCGGCCTTCTGTTGCATCAGCCGGCGCGCGGCCATCGCGTCGGGGCGGATGCGGTTCTGCTCGCCGCCGCCGCGCCCGCCGTCCCGCGCGGCCTCATCGTGGACGCCGGCGCGGGCGTCGGCGCCGTCGGCCTCGCCCTCGCGCTATGGAACCCGCTGGCGCAGGCGGCGCTTCTGGAAAAGAACCCCGCCGCCGCCGCGCTCGCCCGGCAAAACATACCGCTCAACGGATTGGAGGGCCGCGCCCGCGTGGTCGAGGCCGACCTGTTCGACGTCGCTGCGCGCAAGGCCGAGGGGCTCGCCGAGGCCGCCGATCTGGTCGTCACCAACCCGCCTTATCTTGCCTGCGGCGCGGCGCGGTCCTCGCCCGATTCCGATCGCGCCATGGCCCATATGCTGGACGAGGGCGGGGCGGAAAAATGGCTGCGCGCCGGGCTCGCCCTGCTGCGCCCCGGCGGAATTTTCGTGGCCATTCATCGCGCCGACGCGCTCGCCGATCTATTGGCCGCGCTCGAGGGGCGGCTCGGCGAACTGCGCGTACTGCCGATTTTTCCACGCGAAGGCGAAAAGGCGGTTCGGGTGATCCTGCGCGGGCGAAAAGGCTCGAAGGCTCCGCTTGCCCTCCTGCCGGGCCTCGTCCTGCACGAGGCCGACGGGCGGTTCACGCCAGCGGCGGCCGCAATCCACCGGCAAGGCCGGCGGATATTTCCGGACTGAATCGAAAACCGGCCCGCAGGCCGGTTCGCGACAGCTCATTTCATTGATAGCAGTAGCGCACCCGGCGCCAGCGCAAGCCATAGCGCGTATGGACGCGCACGCGGCGGATGTAGCAATGGACATAGATCGGAGCGCTGTATACGGGCGCGTCGTAATAGTCGTCGTCCCAACCCCAGCCGGCCCCCAACCCCAGCCGGTACCCCCAACCCAAGGCCGGAGCGATCACCGCGCCGCCCCAAACGGGGGCCGCCCCAGCCGCCGCCCCAGCCGCCGCCGCGCCAACCGCCGCCACGAAAGCCGCCGCCATGCCAACCGCGGAAACCGCCGCCGCGAAAGCCGCCACCGTGGAAACCACCGCCATGGAAACCACCGCCATGGAAGCCCCCGCCATGAAAGGCGAAGGCCGGTTCGGAGAGCAGGAGCGCGCCGGCCGTCATGGCCGCCAGCGACGCCGCTTTGATCAATTTGTTCGATAACGCCATAGCGAAACCTCCTCGAACCCGATTCACGGGACCATGTGCTGGCGCCCCTGAACCAGACCTGAACGCAACGGCCACGCTTTCGTTCCCGGAGGCGCGCAGGAGGCGTGGATTCCGGCGGAAGGGGCGGCGCCCCGCCCGAGAGCCTGGACGCCGCCAAAGTTGGGTATCGACCCGGGCGACGATCGTCGCCCGGCGCGGCGACGTCGGCAATATTCGCAAACGTGCCGGCGCCGGCCGCCGCCGCGGTCCCAACGCAGGTCCTATATCGCTGTTCCACAATGAAATAAATTTTAGGAAAAGCGCCGCGCCGCGCCTGTGTTGACCGGCCCTGCCCCTCCCTTTAGGTTGCGCGGCCAACCCAAATGGGCCCCAAAGCGAGCCTTGGACCGCGCAATGAGCCAGACTGCCGCCGAAAACCCCTCACTCGACCCGAAAAAGAGTTTTCAGGGACTGATCCTGACCCTGCAGAATTTCTGGGCGCGGCAGGGCGCGGTCATCCTTCAGCCCTATGACATGGAAGTCGGCGCCGGCACCTTTCACCCGGCCACAACCCTGCGCTCGCTCGGCAAAAAGCCGTGGAAAGCGGCCTATGTGCAGCCCTCGCGCCGCCCCAAGGACGGCCGCTATGGCGAGAACCCGAACCGCCTCCAGCATTATTATCAATATCAGGTCATCCTCAAACCGAGCCCGGACAATCTGCAGGAGCTTTACCTGCTATCGCTCGCCGCGATCGGCGTCGATTCCGCGCTTCACGACATCCGCTTCGTCGAGGACGATTGGGAGAGCCCGACCCTGGGCGCCTGGGGGCTCGGCTGGGAATGCTGGTGCGACGGCATGGAAGTGTCGCAGTTCACTTATTTCCAGCAGGTCGCGGGCGTCGAATGCGCTCCCGTCTCGGGCGAGTTGACCTATGGGCTGGAGCGCCTCGCCATGTATGTGCAGGGCGTCGAGAACGTCTATGACCTGAATTTCAACGGCCTCGACGGCGACGACCGCATCACTTACGGCGACGTGTTCCTGCAGGCCGAGCAGGAATATTCGCGCCATAATTTCGAAGCCGCGAATGTCGAAAAGCTGTTCGGCGATTTCGCCCGCGCCGAAGAAGAATGCAAGGCGCTGCTCGCCTTCGGCGAACAAGGCGACGCCAAGCATCATCTCATGGTGCTGCCAGCCTACGATCAGTGCGTCAAGGCGAGCCACGCCTTCAACCTGCTCGACGCGCGCGGCGTGATCTCGGTGACCGAGCGGCAGAGCTATATTCTGCGGGTGCGCGAACTGGCCAAGGCCTGCGGCGCCGCCTGGATGAAAACCGAGGGCGGAGGTTTTTGAGGTCCACCCCTCGCGACGGCTCGGCCATAGCCCTTCGCAAGATGGACGTCACCAGACCGGAAGTCGCATTCGCTCCCGAAAAGCCGCCCACCCGCCTCCCCTTCCTTTCGTAAAGTCCGTCATGTCCGACCTTCTGTTCGAACTTTTCTCCGAGGAAATTCCGGCCCGAATGCAGGCGCAGGCCGCCGCCGACCTGAAAAAACTCGTCACCGGCGCATTGATCGAACGCGGCCTGACTTTTGAGGCGGCGGAAAGTTTCGTCACGCCGCGACGTCTGGCGCTGAATGTCGTCGGCCTGCCCGCGCGACAGCCCGACCAGCGCGAGGAAAAGAAAGGCCCGCGCGTCGGCGCGCCCGACGCCGCGATCCAGGGCTTTTTGAAAAGCGCCGGGCTGGCCTCTCTGGACGAGGCCAGGATCGAGACCGACAGGAAGGGCGGCCAGTTCTATCTCGCCGTGATCGAGCGCGAAGGCCGGGCGACGCTCGACGTGCTGGCCGAAATCCTTCCCGACGTCGTGAAAAATTTCCCATGGCCCAAATCCATGCGCTGGGGAGCGCTGTCGGCCGAGCCGACCGCCCTGCGCTGGGTGCGCCCGCTCCATTCCATTGTCGCGACTTTCGGGCCGGAAACCGAAGACCCGGAGATCGTGCCGTTCGAAATCGGCGGGATTGCTTCCGGCAATGTCACTTACGGCCATCGCTTCATGGCGCCGCAGCCGATCAAGGTGCGGCGCTTCCATGATTATCTTATAGGGCTCCAGGCCGCCAAAGTCGTGCTCGACCCCGCGCGGCGACGCGACATCATCCTGCATGACTGCAAGGACCACGCCTTCGCACAAGGGCTGGAGCTGGTCGAGGACGAAGGCCTGCTGCACGAAGTTGCGGGCCTCGTCGAATGGCCGGTCGTGCTGACGGGCGAGTTCGACAAGAGCTTTCTGGACATTCCCGACGAGGTGATCCGCGCCACCATCCGCGCCAACCAGAAATGTTTTGTCCTGCGCGACCCCGAGACGGCGCGTCTCGCCAACAAGTTCCTGCTGGTGTCGAATGTGATTGCGAGCGACGGCGGCAAGGCGATCGCCGCCGGCAATGCGCGCGTCGTGCGCGCGCGCCTTTCGGATGCGCTCTATTTCTGGCAGACCGATCAGGCGCCTTTGCCGGACTTTTCGGACCAAGGCAAGCCGCTCGACCAGCGCCTCGCGAAATTGCGGGCGCTGAACATCGTGTTTCACCAGAAGCTCGGCACGCAGGGGCAGCGGGTGGACCGGATCGTCGCGCTAGCGCGCCAACTGGCGCCTTTGGTCGCCGCCAATCCCGAAAAGGCGGCCCGGGCGGCCGAATTGGCCAAGGCCGATCTGGTTACTGAAGTGGTCGGCGAATTCCCCGAGACCCAGGGCCTGATGGGCCGCTATTACGCCGAACTGCAAAACGAGGATGGCGAACTCGCCGCCGCGATCGAGGACCATTACAAGCCTCAAGGCCCGAACGACCTGATTCCCGCCGCGCCGGTGAGCATCGCGGTTGCGCTCGCCGACAAGCTCGACACGCTCGTCGGCTTCTGGGCGATCGACGAAAAGCCGACCGGCTCCAAGGATCCGTTTGCTTTGCGGCGTGCGGCGTTGGGGGTGATCCGGATTATTCTCGAGAACGGGCTGCGGCTGAAGCTTGGATATTGGATAAATGGAGGCCTCCATTCATTCACGTGGATACTGCAGCGCCAAGAATCTGTAGAAAATAATGCTCGTATATTCGCACTCGGCGGTGTGCCAGTAGATCCCACACCATCAGAAGAAGCCCGAGAAAAATATTCGCCATACGAGGCAGATTCAAAGACTGTCGATTTGTTAAATTTCTTCGCCGACCGCCTCAAGATCTATCTCCGCGACCGCGGCGCGCGCCACGACCTGCTCGACGCCGTCTTCGCTCTGGGAGAGGATGATCTGGTCATGATCAAGTCCCGCATCGACGCGTTGGAAAATTTCCTCAAGACCGAGGACGGCGCGAGCCTCCTCGCCGGCTACAAGCGCGCCGCCAATATTCTAAAGGCCGAGGAGAAGAAGGACGGCGCCGGCGCCTTCGAAAAACATCCCGAGCCCAATTTGCGCATCGAGCATGAGGAGCATGTTCTGGCCGCCGCGCTCGACCGCGCCGAGCGCGAGGCGCAGGAGGCGGTGAAGGCCGAGGATTATGAGGGCGCCATGCGCGCACTCGCCAAATTGCGCGCGCCGGTCGACGGCTTTTTCGACAAGGTCACGGTCAATTCGGAAAACCCCGATCTGCGCCGCAACCGCTTGCAAATGCTCGCGCAACTGCGCCGCGCCATCCACAGCGTCGCCGATTTCTCGAAGATCGGCGGCTGAACGGATTCATGTTGTTTCTCATTGATCGCGACTCGTCGCGATCAATGAATCCCTCGCATCAGCTCGGCGTCGCATTCGCTCCTGACCGGTTCTCGTTAACGAGAACCGGCGTCATTCCTCCAGCACGCCGGTCGGCAGGCCGTCGAAACTCAAGCTGTTCTTCTCGCGCCAATAGGCGCGAATGCCCTCGTCGCCCTTGCGCTCGGCCCATTTCACCAGCGTGTCGCGCTGGCCGGCGAAATCCATCAGCGGCACGCCATAGCCGCAGGAGGTGATGATCTCCTCCACCGCGACATCCACGATCTGCCGCCTGCCCGGCAGGTCCGCGAAAAAAGGCGCCAGTTCGTCCCAGCCGGGACCGCCGACGCCGATCGCTTTGCCCTTGCCGTAAAGCCGCAGAATATTGGGCGGGCCCGAAAAGGCGCAGAACATCAAAGTGATTCGGTCGTTGAGGCGCAGATGGGCGGCGGTCTCGTTGCCGCTGCCGGTGAGATTGAGAAAGGCGACGCGGCGCGGCCCGAGCATCGCGAAAGTCCCGTCGAGCCCTTTGGGGCTGAGATTGACCCTTCCCTCAGGCCCGGCGGTGGAGACGAAAAAGATTTGTTGCCCTGCCATGAAGGAGCGCAGATTTTCGTCGATCGCCTCGTGCCTCTTGGCCATGGCCTGTCCTTAAATTATTTGCCCTTGCATAGGCAAGGGCGCCCGCCGGCGCCGGTCGGCGCGGATGCCCTCCGCCCTCTTCAAGAGCCGGCGGCATTGTCTAACCCCAGCTCCAGCCGCTTCTTGCGGCTCAGTCCCGCGGCGACGAGAACATAGGACGCGCGGATCAGATCGCGCAATTCTTCTCCGTCCACGTCGAATCCCTGCGCCTGAATCCATTTCAGTCCGCGCGAGGCGAGATAGGGCGCGGGCCGAAAGCCGGGCCTTTCGGGGAGAACCATGAAAGCGATTTCGCTCGCCTTGAAGGAAAAAGCCGGCGCCTCTTCCGTGCCTCCGCCGATGCAAAAGACCTTGCCGCCAACCTTCCAGACATGATGGCCGCCCCATTGCACGACATGGGTCGTCGCCGGCAGGGAAGCGCAGAAGGCGTTATATTCGTCGTAAGTCATGGCTGAATTTGCCGTTCCAGCCTCAATGTTATACGGATCGCGGCCTCAACGAAAAGAGGCCTGCATGAACAGCATCGCGCTCGAAGCCGCCCAAAGAAGCGTCGAAATCGAAGCAGCCGGCGTCGCCAGCCTTCGCGCCGCGCTCGACGGCGAACTGGGCGCGGCGCTGGAAAAGGCGATCGCGACCATCCGCGCGGCGCGCGGGCGCGTGATCGTGAGCGGCATGGGCAAGAGCGGCCATATCGGACGCAAGGTCGCGGCGACCCTGGCCTCGACCGGAACGCCCGCCTTTTTCCTGCACCCGGCCGAAGCGAGCCACGGCGACCTCGGCATGGTGACCCAGGACGACGTGGTGCTCGCCTTTTCCTGGTCGGGCGAGACAGTGGAACTCGCCGACCTCATCGAATACGCCAAGCGTTTCGCCATTCCGCTGATTGCCGCCGCCTCGCGGCGCGACAGTGCGCTCGGGCGCGCCGCCGACATTCTGCTGGAATTACCGCAGGTCGAGGAGGCCTGCCCCAATGGCCTCGCGCCGACGACTTCCACCACCATCCAGCTTGTGCTGGGCGACGCCCTCGCCGTGGCCCTGATCGAGGATCGCGGCTTTTCGGCGCAGGATTTCCGCCAGTTCCACCCCGGCGGCAAGCTCGGCGCGCGGCTGCACAAGGTGGACGACCTGATGCACGCCGGCGAGGACATGCCGCTCCTGTCCGAGAGCGCCGCCATGAGCGAGGTGATCCTGACGATGACCGGAAAAAGATTCGGCTGCGTCGGACTCGTGGACGACAAAGGCCGGCTTTCCGGGATCATCACCGACGGCGATCTGCGCCGTCACTGGAGCGATCTGCTCCAGGACAAGACCCCGCGCGAGATCATGACCCGCGCGCCGCTGACCGCGCCGCGCGGCGCTCTGGCCTCTTCCGCTCTGGAGACCATGAACCGGCGCAAGATCACGGTGCTCTTCATCGTCGAAGACGGCAAGCCGGCCGGCATTTTGCACATCCACGATCTTTTGCGCGCGGGCGTGGCTTGAGCGCGGTCACGCCGTCCCAATAGCCTTCTCCATCGAACGGCCGCGTCTGGAACAGCTGCGACGGCGCGGCGCACGCGAGACCGACGACCATCGCCGCTATGAAATGACGGAGGGATGACGGGACGGGCTGTCGCCAACGCCATTCGAGATATCCAGGTCGAAGGCGGCGGCGAACAATTCCTTTGTATATTTTTCCCGCGGCTTCGCAAAAATCTCATCCGCCGCGCCCTGCTCCACGATTTTGCCGTCGCGCATCACCGCGATTTGCGAGGCCAGCGCCTTCACCACCTTGAGATCGTGGCTGATGAAGAGATAGGACAGTTCGCGTTTGATCTGGAGGTCGCGCAACAAATCGACGATCTGGGCCTGGACGGAGCGGTCGAGCGCCGAGGTCGGCTCGTCGAGCACGATGATTTCCGGATCGAGCGCCAAAGCGCGGGCGATGGCGATGCGCTGGCGCTGGCCGCCGGAAAATTCATGCGGATAGCGGTCCATGGTCGCCGGATCGAGCCCCGTGTCGGCCAGCGCCCGGGCGACCACGGCGCGGCGTTCCGGCGCTGACAGGCCCCTGTCCTGGATCAGCAGGCCTTCCTCGACGATCTCGGCGACGGAGAGGCGCGGCGACAGCGAACCATAGGGATCCTGGAAAACGATCTGCAACTCTTTGCGCAGGGGCCGCATCTGACGGGCGGACAGGCCGTCGATATTGCGGCCGAGATAAAGAACTGGCCCATCGGAGCGGATCAGGCGCAGAAGCGCGAGGCCGAGCGTCGTCTTGCCCGAGCCCGACTCGCCGACGAGAGCAAGCGTCTGGCCTTTTCGCAACGCGAGCGACACGCCGTCCACCGCCTTCACATATTCGGCCGCGCGGCCAAAAAAGCCCTTTTTTATCGGGAACCACACTTTCAGATTTTGGGTCGCCAGCACTTCCTTCGCATTGGGATCAGCCTGCGGCGCCGCGCCGCTCGGCTCGGCGGCGATCAGCATCTTGGTGTAGTCATGGCGGGGCGCGGCAAAAATCTGTTCGGTCGCGCCGGTCTCGACCACCAGGCCCTGTTTCATCACCGCGACCTCATCCGCCATGCGGCGGACGATGCCGAGATCATGGGTGATGAACAGAATCGCCATGCCGTGACGTTGTTGCAGGTCGCGCAGCAAGGTGAGGATTTGCGCCTGAACCGTAACGTCGAGCGCGGTGGTCGGCTCATCGGCGATGAGCAGATCCGGATTGTTGGCGAGCGCCATGGCGATCATGACGCGCTGGCGCTGGCCGCCGGAAAGTTCATGCGGGAAGGCGTCGAGCCTTTTTTCCGCATTCTGCAGGCCGACCTCCTGCAGGAGTTCGAGCGTGCGCGCGCGGCGCTTTTGCCGCGAAGACATGCCGTGAACTTCCAGAATTTCGCCGATCTGGCGCTCGATCCGGTGCAAGGGATTGAGCGAAGTCATCGGCTCCTGGAACACCATGCCGATCCGCGCGCCGCGCAAGGCGCGCAAAACGGATTCGTCGGCTTTCAGCAGTTCACGGCCCTGAAAACGGATTTCGCCGCCCAGGATTTTCGCGCCCGGCGCCAGCAGCCGCACGATGGAGAGAGCGGTGACAGATTTGCCGGAGCCCGACTCGCCGACGAGGCCGAGCGTGCGCCCGCGCTCCAGCCGCAGCGACGCGCTCTCGATCGCGAGCGACTCGCGGCCGGTCGGCCCGAAACCGACGCTGAGATCCCTGATTTCCAGCAGCGGCGCATCCGGGGCCATCAAAAGCCCTTTCTCGGATCGAAAGCGTCGCGCAAAGCCTCTCCGGTGAAGACCAGCAGCGACAAAGTGACCGCGATCACCGCGAAGCCCGACAGGCCGAGCCAGGGCGCCTGGAGATTGCTCTTGCCCTGCAACAGGAGTTCGCCGAGCGAGGGCGAGCCGGGCGGCAGGCCGAAGCCCAAGAAATCAAGAGAGGTCAGCGTGATGATCGAGGAACTGAGAATGAAGGGCAGGAAGGTCAAAGTCGCCACCATGGCGTTGGGCAGGACGTGTTTGACCATGATCTTGCGATCGGGAAGGCCGAGCGCCCGGGCGGCGCGGACATAATCGAAATTGCGGGCGCGCAGAAATTCGGCGCGCACGACATGGACCAGATTGACCCAGGAAAAGGCGAGCAGGATGAAGAGCAGGACGAAAAAGCTCGGCGTGACGATGGCCGAGAGGATGATGAGCAGATAGAGGCTCGGCAGCGACGACCAGATTTCGATGAAGCGCTGGAACAGAAGATCGGTCAAGCCGCCGAAATAGCCCTGGATCGCGCCGGCGGTCACGCCGACCAATGAGGATATGCCCGCGAGCAGCAGGCCGAACAGCACCGAAATGCGGAAGCCATAGATCAGCCGCGCGACGACGTCGCGGCCCTGGTCGTCGGTGCCGAGCCAGTTCCATTCGATCTGGCTGCAATTTTGCGCCTTCCCGCCCGAAAAAGTCTTGCCTTGGGCGCATTGCTTGTTGGTCAGCATCCAGGTCGGCGGCGAGGGCGCCGGCACGGGCAGCGCGAAATTATGGGTGTCGTAGGAATAGCGGACCGGCGGCCAGATCAGCCAGCCATGGGCCTCGATTTCCTTGAATATCACCGGATCGCGATAATCGGTCTCGGCCAGGAAGCCGCCGAATTTGTCTTCCGGATAGTTGATGAAAGTCGGAAACAGCAACTCGCCCTTGTAGGAGGCGAGGATCGGCCTGTCGTTGGCGATGAATTCGGCGCCGAGCGACAGGATAAAGGCGATCAGGAACAACCAGAACGAGAAATAGCCGCGCCGGTTGCGCTTGAAACCCTCAAGGCGGCGGCGGCTGATCGGCGAAAGCGCGAACATCACGTCTCCCGCGTCTCGAAATCGATGCGCGGGTCGATCCACGCATAGGTCAGGTCGGAGATCAGATTGATGACGAGGCCGAGCAGAGCGAAAATATAGAGATTGGCGAAGACCACCGGATAGTCGCGGTTGAGGGTGGATTCGAAGGAGAGCAGCCCGAGTCCGTCGAGCGAAAAGATCGTTTCGATCAGCAGCGAGCCGGTGAAAAAGGCCGAGAGGAAGGCGCCGGGAAAGCCGGAAATCACGATCAGCATGGCGTTGCGGAAGACATGGCCGTAAAGCACGCGCCGCTCGGTCAGGCCCTTCATCCGCGCGGTGATGACATATTGTTTGCGGATTTCGTCGATGAAGGCGTTGCGGGTGAGGAAAGTGGTGGTGGCGAAGGCGCCGAGCGTCAGCGCCGAGACCGGCAGCACGATATGCCAGAGATAATCCTTGACCTTGCCCAACAAAGTGAGCTGCGCGAAATAATCGGAAGTGAGGCCGCGCAGAGGAAAAATCTGCCAGAACGAGCCGCCCGCGAACAGCACGATCAGCAGAATGGCGAAGAGAAAGCTCGGAATGGCGTAGCCGACGATGATGACCGCCGACGTCCAGATGTCGAAGGCCTCGCCCTCGCGCCTGGCCTTGGCGATGCCGAGCGGAATCGAGATCACATAAGACAGGAAAGTCATCCACAGGCCGAGCGACATGGAAACCGGCAGCTTTTCCTTGATCAAAGTGATCACCGGCTCGTCGCGAAAATAGGAGCGGCCAAAATTGAACGTCGCGTAATTGCGGATCATCAGCCAGAAACGCACGAGCGGCGGCTTGTCGAAGCCGAACTGCTTTTCCAGCTCCTTGATGAATTTGGGGTCGAGCCCCTGAGCCCCGCGATATTTGCCGGAAAATTCCGAGGCTGCGCCGCCGCGCCCGGCGGCGATCGCGCTGTTGGCCCCGCCGAAGCGCGCGGTCGCGCCGGAATCCTGCCCCTGGATTTGCGCCAGGACCCGCTCGACCGGCCCGCCCGGAGCGAATTGCACGATGACGAACGACAAAGCCAAAATCCCGAACAGGGTCGGGATCATCAGCAGAATGCGCCGCGCGACATAGGCCGCCATCAGCCCTTGGCCTTTGTCGCCGCGGCCTTTTCCGCATCCCACCACCACAGAGAGGAGATGCCGAGATCGAGCTTGGGCGTCTCCTTGGGCCGGCCGAAATCATTCCATGCGGCGATGCGGCGATAGGGCGAATACCAGTTCGGAATCCAATAGCGCCCGGCGCGCAAAACCCGGTCGAGCACGCAGCAGGTCACAGTCAGTTCGGCGCGCGACTGGGCCTTGAGCGCCTTGTCGACGAGAATATCGACCGCCGCGTCGTCGATGCCGCCGAGGTTCAGTCCGCCCTGGGTCTTGCCCGATTTGGAGCCGAAATAGGCCAGCAATTCGTCGCCGGGCACGCCGCCGATCATCTTGCGGTCCACGATCATGTCGAAATCGAACGTGTCGAGCCGCTGCTTATATTGCGCGGAATCGACGATCCGCATGCGCGGCGCGACGCCAAGCAGCTGCATGTTCTTGAACATGGGCTGCGCGACCTTTTCGAAAGCGGTCGTCGTTTCCAGAAATTCGAAGGCGAGCGGCGCCCCGTCGGGCAGCAGCAATTGCCCGCCCTGCCGCTTGCAGCCGGCGGCTTTGAGAAGCTCATAGGCGCGCTTGAGCAAAGTGCGATCCTGGCCGGAGCCGTCGGAAACCGGCGGGACGAAGGGCAGGCCGAACACCTCGTCGGGAACTTTTCCACGCAACGGCTCCAGGATTTTGAGCTCTTCCGGCGAAGGCAGGCCGACCGCCTTCATGTCGGTGTTTTCGAAATAGCTCACCGTGCGCTTATAGGCGCCGTAGAACAGGTTGCGGTTGTCCCATTCGAAATCGAGACAGCAGCCGAGCGCCTCGCGCACGCGGGGGTCCTTGAAGACGGGACGGCGCAGATTGAAGAAAAAGCCCTGAAATCCGGGGCTGCGCCGATCGGGAATCTCCATCTTGATCACGCGGCCGTCGCGCACTGCGGGAAAATCATAGCCCGTCGCCCATTCGGAAGCGGTCGAGGACTCGTGGAGGTTCACGGTTCCCGCCTTGAAAGCCTCGAAGCCGACCGCGCGCTCGCCGAAATAATCGTAACGAATGAGATCGAAATTGTTCTGGCCGACATTGACCGGAAGATCCTTGCCCCAATAATCGGGAACCCGCGCATAGGCGATGTAACGGCCCTGTTCGAAGGCCCCGATCTTGTAAGCGCCGGAGCCGAGCGGCGGCTGCATGCCCGAGCGGGAAAAGTCGTGGACCTTGTAGTAAGCCTCGGACAGGATCGGCTGGCCGGCGATATTGAGGATCGAATCGCGCCCGAAATTTTCGTGGAGGGACACGAGAACGACGTCGTTGGCCTCGGCCTCGGCCTTGTCGAGGTCGCGCAGCAATTGCTGGATCAGGGGATGGCCCTTTTCGCGCAAAATATTGAGCGAAAAGACAACGTCCTGCGCGGTCATCGGCGATCCGTCGTGAAACCGCGCCTCGGGCCGCAAGTGGAAACGATATTGGCGTTTGTCGGCGGAAATCTCGACCGCGCGCGCGACGAGGCCGTAAAGCGCATTGTCCTCGTCCAGGCTGCCGGCCATCAGGCTGTCGTTGACGATCGACAGGCCGATCGCCGGATTGCCCGCCAAAATATAGCCGTTGAGCGAATCATAGGAATTCGCCACCGCCTCCATCAGCAATTGACCGCCCTTGGGCGCGCCAGGTTCGGCATAGGGAAAATTCGGGAAATTCTCGGCCAGGTTCAGATCGCCGAAGGACGACAGGCCATAGGACTTGCGCCAGCTTTCCGACGAAGGCGCGGGCGAAATCTTGGCGTCGTCGGCGCGCGCGGACAGGCCGAACAGGGGCAGAGCGGCGGCGGAAAACATGGCGGCGCGCCGCGTGACGGTGAGATGTTTCAACAATGCCAGGGAGCCTCTGGAAAAGAGGGCTGAAAGATTCGCTGGCCATTATGTCGATTTTGCGCCGGCGCGTCGCCTCCAATTCGGAAGTCCAATGCGCAACGGCGTTGCCCGTGCCCGCTCCCCGACCTATATGTCGGATGTGTGGACCGGCCGAGCCATCGGCGAGGCGAATCCGCTGGGACGGCCCGCGCAGATCAATGAGTTACGGGAGGCGCTTGCGATGCCGGACAAAGAAATTCAGCAGCTCAACGAAAAGCTCGAAAAGCTTACCGAAGCTTTGCGCAAGCGCACCCGTGAATTCCAGGAAACCGGCAGCTTCTCCGATCTGCGGCGCAAATTCGCCAATGACATCGAAAAGAAAAACGACGCCCTGCGCGCCAAAATTTCGAAGGCCGCCCAGAACAAGGATTCCTGGGGCTTCGTCAAGGCCGAGCTGTGGCGCGACTATGAAGCGATGATGAATGAAATGTCGACTATCAACGCCAGCGTCGATTCGGACGCGCTCAAGAAATCCTGACGTCCCTGGCCCGCGCGGTCACTTCGTCTCCGGCGGCCGGGCGTTCCAGTCCTTGGCCGCCGCGAGCTCCGACCGCTTGAACAGCCGGAATTCGCAAGGATAGATCGGCGCGAACAGGCTTACGGCGGTTCGCAGCCACGCCTGATCGGCCACCACCGCCACGCGGCGAAAATCCTTCCAGTGGCGCAGGCCGACGCTGGCGTCGTCCCACATGGCTTCGAGATCGAACCCCTCGAAATCCTCGGCGATGGCGTAGATCATGCTGACCGGACCATGGGCCGCGGCCGCCTCCAGTTGCGGGGTCAAGGAATCCCGATAATCTGCATGGGTCACGCGCCCATGGGCCTCAAGGCCCAGAACGCCGGGGGGAAGCCCCTCGATCGTGCGGAACATTGCGGCCTCCTCGCTCGGATGGGGACCTTTGCGTCTCCCGGATGCATTCTAGCGCAAAAACGCCTTCCTGGCCCTCGCCGCCGCGATATTTGTGGACGCGGCGGCGATCGCGAGGTCAACGAATGGTTTTCTCGTCCGGCGCGCGCTTCCGGCCGGTGACCATGGCGCGGACGAGGTTTTCGCCATGCTCGACGCTTGCGAGCGCGACGCCCGCAAGATGGAGCGCCACAAGG
The DNA here is from genome assembly GCF_022760755.1 of Candidatus Rhodoblastus alkanivorans. Lineage (NCBI taxonomy): Bacteria > Pseudomonadati > Pseudomonadota > Alphaproteobacteria > Hyphomicrobiales > Rhodoblastaceae > Rhodoblastus > Candidatus Rhodoblastus alkanivorans. Next base: position 917,779 of record NZ_JAIVFP010000001.1, on the reverse strand, counting down.
CCGACCATGGCGTAAGCGCCGGCCTCATGCGCCTCCTTCAACAGATGCGACCCCCAAAAAGCGTCTGTTGTCAACAACATGCCGGTCATGGTCAGATAGGTCAGCAGGCCGAACATGACGAGGATCATATATCCGCCGGCGGGATTGTGCCCGATATGGCGTGGAGCCTTGAGACGCAGACTCTGGCGCAGGAACGCCAGAACGTCGCCGAGCGGTCGCAGGAAATTGGCGAAACGCGCATGGCGCGGCCCGACGAAGCCCCAGATAATCCGCAGGATC
>NZ_JAIVFP010000001.1:0-15000 GCF_022760755.1 Candidatus Rhodoblastus alkanivorans | reverse complement strand
TTTCGACGCGGAAGCCTATCGGCGCTATCTGAGCGAAATCGGCTACCTCGTCCCGCAGGGCGACTCGTTTCAGGTGACGACCGCCAAGGTCGATCCCGAGATCACATCGCAGGCCGGACCCCAACTCGTCGTTCCGATCATGAACGCGCGCTACGCCCTCAACGCCGCCAATGCGCGCTGGGGCTCCCTTTATGACGCGCTTTATGGAACAGATGCGATCCACCAGCCGGTCCCGACCAAAAAGGGTTACGATCCAGCGCGCGGCGACTCCGTCATTGCCTGGGGCCGCGATTTTCTCGATCGAATCGCGCCTCTGACGGACGGTTCGCACCGCAACCTCACGCATTATTATGTCGAGAACGGCTTGCTCCATGGGCAAATCGCCGACGGCGGCGTCGTGGCGCTCGCCAATCCGGGCGTGTTCGCCGGCTATGTGGGCGAACCACTGGCCCCGCGCGGCATTCTGCTCGTTCACAACGGGCTGCATGTGGAAATTCATATCGACCGCAGCAATCCGATCGGCAAGACCGACCGCGCCGGCGTTTCCGACATCGTTTTGGAATCCGCGCTGACCGCCATTCAGGATTGCGAGGATTCGGTCGCCGCCGTGGACGCCGAGGACAAGGTTCTTGTCTATCGCAACTGGCTCGGCCTGATGAAGGGCGATCTCTCCGCGACCTTCGAGAAGAGTGGCCAGGAATTCGAGCGTCACATGGCGCCGGACCGCGCGTTCAAATCGCCCGAGGGCGAGCGCTTCGTCCTGCCCGGCCGGGCCTTGCTGCTGGTGCGCAATGTCGGTCATCTCATGACCAGCGACGCGGTTCTGATCGACGGCGCCGAGGCGCCGGAGGGCCTGCTCGACGCCATGTTCACCTCCCTCATCGCGCTTTACGACCTCAGGGGGCTTGGCCGGGTCCGCAACAGCCGCGCCGGCTCGATCTATATCGTCAAGCCGAAGATGCACGGGCCGGAGGAAGTCGCCTTCGCCAACGAGATTTTCGGCCGTGTCGAGGACGCGCTCGGCCTGCCGCGCTTCACCGTCAAGATGGGGATCATGGACGAGGAGCGCCGCACCACGGTCAATCTCGCCGAATGCATTCGCGCGGCGAAGGATCGCGTGTTCTTCATCAACACCGGCTTCCTCGACCGCACCGGCGACGAGATTCATACCTCGATGGAATCCGGTCCGATGATCCGCAAGAACGACATGAAAAATTCGGTGTGGATCGCCGCTTACGAGGACAACAATGTCGATGTGGGCTTAAGCGCCGGCCTGCCCGGCCACGCCCAGATCGGCAAGGGCATGTGGGCGATGCCGGACATGATGGCGGCCATGTTGAAGGCCAAGAGCGCCCATCCGCGCGCGGGAGCCAACACCGCCTGGGTGCCGTCGCCGACCGCCGCCACCTTGCATGCAACCCATTATCATGACGTCAACGTTCTGGAGCGCCAGAAGGAAATCGCCGGCCGCGCGCCGGCAAAACTCGACGCCATCCTAACGATTCCACTGGCGGACCGGCCCAATTGGTCGCCGGAAGAAATCAACGAGGAATTGGAAAACAACGCGCAAGGAATTCTCGGCTATGTCGTGCGCTGGATCGACCAGGGCGTCGGCTGTTCCAAGGTGCCGGACATTCATGGCGTCGGGCTGATGGAGGACCGCGCCACCCTGCGGATTTCGAGTCAGCATATCGCCAATTGGCTGCATCATGGAATCTGTGACGCTCAGCAAGTGCTTGACGTGATGCGGCGCATGGCGGCGGTGGTGGACCAGCAGAATGCGGGCGACCCGAATTATCGCCCCATGGCGCCGGATTTCGACAATAGCGTCGCTTTTCAGGCGGCCTGCGATCTGGTGTTCAAGGGTGCGAAACAGCCCAACGGCTATACCGAACCCGTGTTGCACGCCCGCCGACGCGAGGCCAAGGCCCGCTCAGCCTAAAGCGGCGGGCTTCGGCCCGCCGGTCGCCCAATCCAGCAACTCGACCGTATGGACCACCGGCAGTTTCGTGCCCGAGGCGATCTGGGTCAGGCAGCCGATATTGCCCGCAGCGACCGCCTGCGGCGCGAGGCTTTCGAGATTGGCGACCTTGCGGTCGCGCAAGCGCAGCGCGATTTCCGGCTGCATGATATTATAGGTTCCGGCCGAGCCGCAGCACAAATGGCCTTCCGCCGGCTCAAGCACGACAAAACCCGCCGCCGCGAGCAGTTTTTTCGGCGCCTCCCGCACCTTCTGTCCGTGTTGCAGCGAACAGGCGGCATGATAGGCGACGCGCAGATCCTGGCGGTGGGCCGGCTCCTGCAGGCCAATGTCGTCGAGTAATTCCGTGATGTCGCGCGCAAGCGCCGAAACCACTTTCGCCTTTTCCGCTAAAGCGGCGTCGTCGCGGAACATGAAGCCATAATCCTTGACCGTCGTGCCGCAGCCTGACGCATTGATCACGATGGCGTCGAGCCCCCCCGCCGCCATCTCCCGCGACCAGGCCTCGATATTGGCGCGCGCGAAAGACGTCGAGTCGTGGCCGAGATGATGCGTCAGCGCGCCGCAGCAGCCGGAGCCCTTGGCGACGACGACCTCGCAGCCGTGTCGCGTCAGCAATCTGATCGTGGCCTCATTGATTTGCGGCGACAGCGCCTTTTGCGCGCAGCCGTCCAAGAGCGCGACCCGCCGCCGGCGCGGACTTGTGGCGGGGAAGACGCGCGAACCTTCGAGGCGTGAACGCGGCGGAAGCCTCGCGGGCGCCAGGGCCAGCGCCGCCCGCAACTTATGGGGCAGCAGAAAGCCCAGCGGTTTGGTCAAAGCCGACAATATGAGCGCGAATCGAAAAATTTCCGGATTGGGCAACACAACCGCCAGCATCCGGCGCAACAGCCGGTCTTGGAGCGGCCGCCGGTAGGTCTGTTCGATCCTGCGCCGGGCGTGATCGACCAGATGCAGGTAATGTACGCCGGAGGGGCAGGTGGTCATGCAGGAGAGGCAGGTCAGGCAGCGGTCGATATGTTTGACCGTTTCCACATCCGCCGGGCGGTCGTTCTCCAGCATTTCCTTGATGAGATAGATGCGCCCGCGCGGACTGTCGCGTTCGTCGCCGAGCAAAGCATAGGTCGGGCAGGTCGCGGTGCAGAAGCCGCAATGGACGCAGGCGCGTAAAATCTTGTCGGCTTCACGAATGTCGGAATCGGCAAGCTGGGCGGCGGTGAAATGGGTCTGCATGTCACTCCGCCTCGCGCATCCGGCCGGGATTGAGCGCCCCGCAGGGATCGTAGCCTTGTTTCAACCGACGGCTCAGGGCGGCGAGCGCCGGCGCCTCCGGCTCGAACACTGCGACTTTGGCGCGCATCTCCGCGTTAGCGACGACCAGTGTGGCGTGGCCGCCATGCGGTTTGAGCGCGGCCCGCACGACCTCCGCCCCCGCATCGGGACCAGCCTCGGTCGCGTCGAGGCTCAGCCAGATCAGGCCGCCGGCCCAGTCATAGAAGAAATCGGCCAAGGGCAGCTCGCCCCGCAGGTTTGAAATGAGCGCCGCCGCCGCGCTCGGGGTCGGGCAGAGCCGCCAGACCACGCGCTCGCCTTGCGGCAGTAGAGGCGCCGCTTCGCCGATCTTGCGCCACAGCGCGGCGGTTTCGCCCGCGTCGAGCCTCGGACCCGAACCCAGGATTTGTTCGAGCGCGTCGGCGCGGAAGGCGATGGAGGGGGCCGGGCCTTCGATCCGCAGCGCGGTCAGGCCGCTTTCCGCGAAGCCGAGGCGGCGGGCCGCCGCGCTCGGCAGATGAGCGGCCGCCGAGACCTCGAAGGGCGTGTTCAGCGCCTTGCTCATCAGGGCGCCGGCGGCTTCGTCGGTCAGGCCGGGAATCAGCAGAGTGCAGGCGGATTCGGGTCGCGGCGTCACCTTGACCGTGACTTCGGTCAGCAAAGCCAATGTGCCGAAGGAGCCGGCCATCAGCTTGCACAGATCGTAGCCGGTGACGTTCTTCACCACCTTGCCGCCGGCCTTGAACCTTTCGCCGCGGCCGTTGACGCCGGAAAAGCCGAGGAAAAAGTCGCGCGCGGCGCCGGCGCGCGCACGGCGCGGCCCGGAGAGATTGCAGGCGATCGTCCCGCCGAGCGTCGGCTCGCCGCCCCCGCCCAAAAGCCCGCGCCAGTCCGGCGGCTCGAAGGCGAGCATCTGCCCCTTGCCTTCCAGCAGAGCCTCTATCTCCTTTAGCGGCGTGCCGGGACGCGCAGTGAGAATCAGTTCGGCCGGCTCATATTGAACGACGCCCGCGAGACGCGAAATGTCGAGCACGGCGTCGGTCGTTGTCGCGCGGCCGAGCGCGCGCTTGCTGCGGCCGGCGCAGATTTCGAGGGTTTTGCCTTCGGTCGCGGCCCAGAGGATGATTTCGGCGGCCTCATCCGCGTCCGCGGGTTGCAACTCCGTCATCGGGCGTTCCGTTCAAAAACGCGGCAGGTCGGGGAAGCGCAGCTTCCCGCCATGGACATGCATGCGGCCAAGTTCGGCGCAGCGGCACAATTGGGGAAAGACTTTTCCGGGATTGAGCAGGCCTTCGGTGTCGAATGCGCATTTCAGCCTTTGCTGCTGGTTGAGGTCGGTCTCGTTGAACATCGCGCCCATCAGGTCGCGCTTTTCGACGCCGACGCCGTGCTCGCCGGTGAGCACGCCGCCGACCTCGACGCAGAGCCGCAGAATGTCCTGGCCGAACTGTTCGGCGCGATCGAGTTCGCCGGGCTCATTGGCGTCATAGAGGATGAGAGGGTGCAGATTGCCGTCGCCGGCGTGAAAGACATTGGCGCAGCGTAGGCCATATTGGCCCTCCATCTGCTTGATGCGCAGCAGGACTTCGCCGATCCTTTTGCGCGGGATCGTGCCGTCCATGCACAGATAATCCGGCGAGATGCGGCCGACCGCGGGGAAGGCCGCCTTGCGTCCGGCCCAGAACAGCAGGCGTTCGGCCTCGGACTGGCTGGCGCGGCAGGTCGTCGCGCCATGTTTGCCGGCGATCGATTCGACCGCCGAGATCAGGTGGTCGACCTCCGCCCCGCAACCGTCAAGCTCCACGATCAGCAGGGCGTCCACGTCGAGCGGATAGCCGGCGTGAACGAAATCTTCCGCCGCCTGGATCGCCAGCCGGTCCATCATCTCCATCCCGCCGGGGACGATGCCGGCGCCGATGATCTCGGCGACGCAATCGGCCGCGCCCTCGATCGTTGAGAAGCCGATCAGCAAGGCGCGCGCGCCGGGCGGCGTCGGCAGCAGCCGGACGGTCGCCTCGGTGACCACGCCGAGCATGCCCTCCGAGCCGACCACGACGCCGAGGAGATCGTAGCCCCCGGCGTCGAAATGCTTGCCGCCCAAGCGGACGATTTCGCCCTCCATGGTGACGAGTTCGACGCCGATGACATTATTGGTGGTCAGGCCATATTTCAGGCAATGCACGCCGCCGGAATTTTCCGCGACATTGCCGCCGATGGTGCAGGCGATCTGGCTGGAGGGGTCCGGCGCATAATAAAGGCCGTAGGCTTGAGCGGCCTGGGTCACGGCGAGATTGGTGACGCCGGGCTGGACCACGGCGCAGCGGTTGGCGACATCGATTTCATGAATGCGCTTGAACTTGCCCATGCCAAGCAGCACGGCGTCGGCCAGCGGCAGGGCGCCGCCCGAGAGCGAAGTGCCGGCGCCGCGCGGCACGACCTTGATCCTGTTGGCCGCGCAATAGCGCAGCACGTCGACGACCTGGGCCGTCGTTTCCGGCAGGACGACGACCATGGGCAATTGCCGATAGGCGGTGAGGGCGTCGCATTCGAAGGCGCGCCGCCCGATTTCGGCGTCGATGACGCCCTCGCCGGGAACGAATTGACGCAAGGCGGCGACGATTTCGCCGCGCCGGGCCAGCACCGCTTCGTCGGGCTGCGGCATGACGATCATGACGCGCCTTCCGTGACGAAAGCGAAGGCCGGCAAGGACTGGAACATGGACGCTTCCGTCCGGCTGGCGTTTCGGCTGGCGCGCGCCGCGATCATTGCGGCTTGAGGCCGGCGGCGGCCGCCCCGGCGAGGGCGCAGGCCTCGTCATTGTCGGACGTGTCGCCGGTCACGCCCACGGCGCCGACCGGCGCGCCGTCCGTCCCGACCAGGATGATCCCGCCTGCGGCGGGAATCGCACCGTGCGGCAGAATCGGCCCCAGGGCGGCGACGAAGATCGGCCGCGCTTCCGCCATTTCCCCGATCTGGCGCGAGGAGACGCCAAGCGCCAGCGCGCCGCTGGCCTTGCCGATCGCGATCTGCGGCCTGTGATTTGCGGCGCCGTCCTGCCTTTGCAGGGCGATGGCGTGGCCTCCGGCGTCGAGCACGGCGATCGTCAACGGTTTGAGGGCAAGCTCCCGGCCCTTCGCCAAGGCGGCGGCGATGATGGCGTTGGCCTGTTCGAGCGTGATCCGGCTCATTCCATTCTCCCGTCGCGCGAATGCGCGTCCAATTCAGGGTAAAGCCGCGACTGAAAAAGGCAATGGCGATTTCGTCCGCCCAAACCGTCCCATGTGCGCGAAATCACGACCCGTTTCGGCGTCGCGGCGGGATCGCGAGCGCTCCCTGGCCATCGCCCGCGCCGGTCGTGTGAAAAGGCCGGCTTTGCGCCGGATTCCATGGCGCCTGCGACATAATGTAGCGATGAAAGCGACCGCGTGTTTGTTCCAAATCAATAGAAAGGGATTGAAGCGGGCCTATCTTCTTTTCGTGACCACGTCACATGCGTCGGCGAAAGCAGGCGCTTCCTCCCTGAGACTTGGACCGCTTTGTAAGAGGCGGTCCTTTTTCTTTCCCATCCGATCTTGCGGTCAATCGTGGCGCGGGCCGCCGAAACGGGGTCCCCTTCTGGCGCGGGCAAGCGCCGCTGAAAGATCCTCGGCGAGCCGGGTTTTTTCGCCGCGCCCGAGAAAGGCGCCGACCTCGACCCGGGTTCGCCGCGACAGCAGGGCGAGCCGCTCCACCCCGAATTCTTCGTGCTTTTCGATGGCGAGGCGCACCCAAAGCGGATTGAAGCGCCAGTCGCGCCGCCGCCCGGCGGGATTGACCCGCGCATAATAAAGCTCGATCGCGCTCAGTTCGAGGTCCTCATAGGCGAGAGCGGCCCGGGCGTTGCGGGCGAAGGCGAGCGCGAGTCCGGCCCAGGTCAGGGCCAGAAAGAATGCCGCCGGCCAGGCGCCGCGCAGGATCAGGGCGAGGCCCAATGGCGCCTGGATCGCGGCGAACAGCGTCAGAACCCGGCGCCGCCCGCGCCGCGCCAGCGAGCGCTGCGGGCGCAGGCGCGTCGCATAAAGCACGGCGTCCGCGCCGGCGCCGCAGTCGTCATCCGGACTCATGCCGCTCCCTCGCTTGTCGCGCCGCGCGTAATGCGGTTAAGTTTTTTCATGCTGCAACAGAAAAGCAAATCCCGCGCCGCGCCGGCAAAAAAATCAACTGATCTAGCCAAACGCGCGACGGCGCGAAAAGGCGCCGCCGCCGAGGCGCGGGCGCGCGAAATTTTCACCCGCCTGGCCGCATTGAACCCGGATCCCCGGAGCGAGCTCAATTATGTGAACGCCTATACGTTGCTGGTGGCGGTGGTGCTCTCCGCGCAGGCGACCGACGCCGGGGTCAATCGGGCGACCAAGGGCCTGTTCGCCGCGGCCTCGACGCCGCAGCAGATGCTGGCGCTCGGCGAAGAGGCTGTGCGCGACAAGATCAAGACCATCGGCCTCTTTCGCGCCAAGGCGAAAAACGTGATCGCGCTGTCGCGCAAGCTGATCGAGGAATTCGGCGGCGAGGTTCCGCGCAGCCGCGAGGCGCTGGAGAGCCTGCCTGGCGTCGGGCGCAAGACCGCCAATGTCGTGCTCAATGTCGCCTTCGGGGAAAAGACGCTCGCAGTGGACACCCATATTTTCCGCGTTTCAAACCGAATTCCCCTGGCGCGCGGGAAAACGCCCGAGGAGGTTGAAAGGGGCCTCACCGCCATCGTGCCGGACGAATTTCTGCTTCATGCCCATCATTGGCTGATCCTGCACGGCCGCTACATCTGCAAGGCGCGCAAGCCCGACTGCCCCGCCTGTCCGATCGCCGATCTGTGCCAATTTACTGAAAAGACGGCTGTTTCCGGAAGTTCGACGGCTTGATCCGGCCGCGCCGCTTGCGCTTGTCACCTGGTTGTCATATGAACGATTGGTTACAAAGGCCATTTGCGGTTCTTGGAGCCGTTCTTGGAAGCGCGGAGGGCGCCATGCTGGGCCCGGTCGATCTTGAAGGATGGCTCGACGGCGACGAGGACGAAAACCTCCGCGCGCTGTTGCGCCAGTGCGCCGAGATTCGCCGCCTTCGGCGCACCCCCAGCCTGACCGCCTTTCCCGGCTGGAGCGCGTTCGATTTCGCGCTGGCCCGGCGATTTTCCGCAACCGATTATCTCGATTCCCACGAGATGCGGCGATTGGCCGAACGGCTCGGCCTCTTTGACGGCGACGGCGTTTCGGCAAGAAGTTGTTAAACTTTTATGGGCTAAGCGCTCTTGTGACCGCGCGGCGTCGTCTCTATACGATTACGATCCGATCGGACGGGTCATAGGGGTCGAATCAGGTCAGGCATGCCCCAGCTCTATCATCATCCGCTTTGTCCGCATTCGCGCTTCGTCCGGCTTGCTTTGGGCGAATATGGCGTCGAAGTGGAACTGATCGAAGAGCGTGTCCACGAAAGACGCCGCGAATTCCTGATGCTCGATCCGGCTGGCCGGACTCCGGTTCTGGTCGAGGACAATGGCATGGTCATCCCGGGCGCCGGCCCGATCGCGGAATGGCTGGACGAGACCCTGGGCGAGCGGCTCGGCGACCATCGCCTGCTGCCGGCTTCGCCCGTCGCGCGGGTCGAAGTGCGCCGGTTGATGTCCTGGTTCAACGATAAATTCTTCGACGAGGTCACCAACTGGCTGGTGACTGAAAAGGTCTATAAGCGCTTCACCGCGACCGAAATCGGCGGCGGCGGACCGGACATGGACCTTCTGCGCGCGGCGCGGGCCAATGTGCGCTATCATCTGCGCTATATTTCCTATCTGGAATCGACGCGCCGATGGCTTGCTGGCGACAAAATGACCTATTCCGATCTCGCGGCGGCCGCCCATCTGTCCTGCGTCGATTTCCTCGGCGACGCGCCGTGGGACGAGGAAGAACCGGCCAAGTCATGGTATCAGCGCCTGAAAAGCCGTCCGAGTTTCCGCCCGCTGCTGGCGGATCGCGTGCCGGGCGTGGCGACCAACCCGATCTACGCCGCGGTCGATTTCTAGCCTTTTTGCGCGGCGAGGCCGCCCGTCTCGGCTTTGACGTCTGCCGGATCGCCGCGCCCGACGCGCTTGCCGATGCGCCGGCGGCGCTCGACGCCTTTGTGGCAGAGGGCCGGCATGGCGATATGGACTGGCTGGCGGAAAGACGCGACTGGCGCGGCGATCCGCGGAAATTATGGCCGCAGGCGCGCTCGATCGTCTTGCTCGGCATGAATTACGGGCCGGAGGGCGACGCCCTGGCTGGGCTGACGGCGAGGTCGGCGGGCAATATTTCCGTCTATGCCCGGAACCGCGATTATCACGACGTGGTCAAAGGCAAGCTCAAGCTGCTCGCCGCCGCCTTGCTCGCGCGCGCAAAGAATTTCGGCGAGGAGGGCGCGGTCAAGGTTTTCGTGGACACGGCGCCGGTGATGGAAAAGCCGCTGGCTTACGCCGCAGGGATCGGCTGGCAGGGCAAGCACACCAATCTGGTGTCGCGCGATTTCGGCTCCTGGCTGTTTCTGGGAAGCATCTTCACCACGCTCGATTTGCCGCCCGACGCGCCCGAAAGCGATCATTGCGGAAACTGCCGCGCCTGTCTCGACGCCTGCCCCACGGGGGCGCTGGATGCGCCCTATCGGATCGACGCGCGGCTGTGCGTCTCCTATCTGACCATCGAGGCCAAAGGCCAGATCCCGCGCGACCTGCGCGAAAAGATCGGCAATCGCATCTATGGCTGCGACGATTGCCTTGCGGTCTGCCCCTGGAACAAATTCGCCGCAGAAGCGCATGAAGCGAAATTGCGGGCCCGCGCCGACCTCGTCGCGCCGCCGCTCGCGGAACTCGCGGCGATGGACGAAGCCCGGTTCCGCGTTTTTTTCGCCGGCTCGCCGGTCAAGCGCATCGGCCATGCCCGTTTCTTGCGCAATGTCCTGGTCGCGATCGGCAATTCCGGTGATTCCCGGCTCGCCCCCTTGGCTAGAGCGCGGCTCGACCATATCTCGCCCTTGGCGCGCGGCATGGCGGTCTGGGCTTTGGCCCGGCTTCTGCCGAAGACGCAGTTCAATCAGCTCGCCGAGCAAGAGCGGGCGCGCGAAAGCGACGAGACGGTGCGCCTGGAATGGGACGCCGCGACGAAAGGGAGGGAAGGCGCGTGAAACTGCTGATTTTCGGCCTCGGCTATACCGCCGGTTATTACGGGCTCCATCACGCCAAGGCTTTCGCCGAGGTGGCGGGCACCAAGCGCGCGCCCAAGGCTGAGACGCTCGGCAGGGTCGAGTTGCTGCCCTTCGACGGCGCGGCGGAAAATGTCGATATAAGGGTGGCGGCGGCGATCGCGGAAGCCGACGCGCTTCTGGTCAGCGCCGGCCCAGACGACGCCGGCGATCCCGTCCTGCGCCGATTTGGCGGGGAAATCGCCGCCGCCAAAAAGCTGAAAAAGATCGTCTATCTCTCGACCATCGGCGTCTATGGCGATCATGACGGCGAATGGATCGACGAAACGGCGACGCCCAAACCCTCCAACCTGCGCAGCCGCCAGCGCCTGGCGGCGGAAGCCGGCTGGTTCGCGTTGGGACGGGCGTCCGGCAAGGAGGTCTATGTGCTGCGGCTTTCCGGCATTTACGGGCCGGGTCGCAATGTTCTGGTGAAATTGCGCGAGGGTACGGCGAAGCGGCTGATAAAACCCGGCCAGGTCTTCAACCGCATCCATGTCGAGGATATTTCGCGCGCCATCAACGCCTGCCTGCTCGGCCCGGCGCCCGGGGGAATCTACAATGTCACCGACGACGAGCCGGCGCCGCCGCAGGAAGTCGTGACTTTCGCCGCCGAACTGCTTGGCGTCGAGCCGCCGCCCGAAAAGCCCTTCGAGGAAACCCCGCTCACCCCGATGCAGCGCAGCTTTTACGGCGAGAACAAGCGCGTCTCCAACCGCCGGATGAAGGCTTTGCTGGATTTTGATTTGGCTTTCCCGACTTTTCGCGAAGGCATTGACGCGCTCGCGGCTTCCGGCGAAGGGAACTGACTTCGCCGGAAGCGCCGCGTTCACGCGAGCAGCGTGAGATTGCCGGCGGCGTCGCGGCCGCGACCGGCGATGACTTGCCGATCGTCCTTGCCATTCAGGTTCTGGCTGAGATCGTCGTAAAAGCGCGGCGTGGTGAAATACCAGCTGTGCGAAAAGCCCAAAAGGTCGCCCGGATTTGGGCCGGGTTTCGCCAGCGAGGCATATAACTCGCTGCAATCGACATTGACGGTCTTGGCCGGCGCGTTGGAGGGCAGTCCAACCCGGCCGACGCGTTCCGCGACGCCGAGCCTTTTGGCGTTGGAAATTTGAAGCACCTCGTCGTAGCGGTTGAAATAATTGGTCAGCCGATAGCCATGATCGAGCATGCTTTCGGTGTCCTTGTTCCCGGCGACGAAATCCGCGGCCTCCACATCGCCGCCAATCAGGACAAGCTGGTTCAGCGTCCAGTCGCTGCCGGTTCTGAGCCCGTCGTCGGCATGGTCGAGCGCTTCGCGCAGGACAAAGGCGCCCATCGAATGGCACAGGGCGTGAACCGCGACGCGGCAGGTGTCGGTTTGCGCCGCGAGCAGCGGCTTGACCGCCGCATTGACGAGATCGATTGCGGTTTTTTTCGCCGTGTCCACATCTTCGAGATAGGCATAGGGTTCTTTGGCCGAGGGCCAGTCGAAACTGACCACGGTGATCGGCAATTTTCCGGAAAGCCCTCGGACAATTTCGCGATGCGCCAGATCGACGTCATTGGCGCCGTTGTTGTAGCCATGGACGAAAAACAGCAGATCGCCTTCCGCGGCGCCGGCCGCATTGCGGGCGAACGTCGTCATCATCTGGGAAACCCAGACCCGCAGCCCAACCCGATGCGACGGTTTGGGCGCTTCTCCATCCGGAACGACAAGATAACGAATGGCGCCGATCGAGGTCCCGAATTCATCGCCATCGACGGAACGAACGGTGATAAAGAATTTCGCCATTTTTCCCTCCAAAATTGTTATTCTTCCAAAAATCGCGCGGGAGCCCGTTTCGTCCAGGCCGCCGCGCGCAAGAGTTTAACGCGCTTCGAGGCGCCGACAATCTCGTCAGAGGTCCATGAATCAAACGTACACGTTGGCTCCGACGGCCAAGCCGCTGTTCTCCTATCGCAGATATTGGGCGCACCGCTTCGGGACCGCGCCCTTCCTGCCCATGTCGCGCGCCGAGATGGAGGCCTTGGGGTGGGATTCCTGCGATGTGATCCTCGTGACCGGCGACGCCTATATCGATCATCCGAGCTTCGGCATGGCGATCATCGGCCGCCTGCTCGAAGCCCAGGGTTTTCGGGTCGGGATCATCGCCCAGCCGGACTGGAAAAACGCCGACGCCTTCAAGCAATTGGGGAAACCCAACCTGTTCTTCGGCGTGACCGCGGGCAATATGGATTCGATGGTCAACCGCTATACGTCCGACCGTCGCTTGCGCCATAACGACAGCTACACCCCCCATGGCGAGGGCGGCAAAAGGCCGGACCGCGCGGTCATCGTCTATGCTCAGCGCTGCCGCGAGGCTTTTCCACAAGCGCCCGTCGTCGTCGGCGGGATCGAGGCGTCGCTGCGCCGCATCGCCCATTACGATTACTGGTCCGACAAGATCCGCCGCTCGATCCTGCTCGATTCCAAGGCCGACCTGCTGCTTTACGGCAATGCCGAGCGCGCTTTGGTCGAGGTCGCCCATCGCATCGCCAAAAAGGGCGTTTCTCAGGATTTCTCGGACATCCGCGGCCTTGCGCTGCTGCGCGGCGCGCCGCCCGAGGGCTGGACCGAGGCCCATGCGGACGACCTCGACGGCGACGAGGGGATTCACGTCAAGGGCGACAAGGTCGTCGTCCGCCTGCCGGCTTACGACCAGGTGGTCGCCGAGCCCGAGGCTTACGCCCGCGCCTCGCGCGTGCTGCACAAGGAGAGCAATCCCGGCAACGCCAGGCCTTTGGTGCAGAAACATGGCGACAAGGACATCTGGCTCACAGCCCCGCCCATTCCCCTGACCACGGCGGAAATGGACGGCGTTTACGATCTGCCCTACGCCCGCGCGCCGCATCCATCTTACGACGGCGCGAAAATCCCGGCCTGGGAGATGATCCGCCATTCCGTGACCATCATGCGGGGCTGTTTCGGCGGCTGCTCCTTCTGTTCGATCACCGAGCACGAGGGCCGCATCATCCAGAGCCGCTCGCAGGATTCGATTTTGAAAGAGATCGAGGAGATTCGCGACAAGACCGAAGGTTTTACCGGGATCATTTCGGATATCGGCGGGCCGACCGCCAATATGTATCGCATGGCCTGCAAGGACAAAGAGACCGAAAACGTCTGCCGAAAGCTATCCTGCGTCTATCCCGACATTTGCAAGAACCTGAACACCAGCCATGACGCGCTGATCGAGCTTTATAAAAAGGCGCGCGAGGTCAAAGGCGTCAAAAAGGTCATGGTCGCCTCCGGCGTGCGCTACGACCTCGCGGTCAAAAGTCCGGCCTATGTGAAGGAACTGGTCGCCCATCATGTCGGCGGCTATTTGAAAATCGCGCCGGAGCACACCGAGGAGGGCCCGCTCTCCAAGATGATGAAGCCAGGGATAGGAGCCTATGACAAGTTCAAGGTCCTGTTCGACAAGGCGGCGCGCGAGGCGGGCAAGGAATATTATCTCATTCCCTATTTCATCGCCGCCCATCCCGGCGCGAGCGACGAGGACATGATGAATCTCGCGCTCTGGCTCAAGCGCAACAATTACCGCGCCGATCAGGTCCAGACCTTTCTGCCCTCGCCCATGGCGCTCGCCACAGCCATGTATCATTCGGGCTTCAATCCCTTGAAGCCCGTGCGCCACGGCGCCTCCGAACCGGTCTCGGCCGTCAAGGGCTTGCGCCAGCGCCGCCTGCACAAGGCCTTTTTGCGTTATCACGATCCGGAGAACTGGCCGATGCTGCGCGAGGCGCTGAAAAGCATGGGCCGGGCCGATCTCATCGGGCCGGGCAAGAAACATCTGGTGCCGCCATGGCAACCGGCGGGCGTGGGCGGCGAGGGCCGGCGTCCGGCGCCGGGAAACCCGCGAGGAAATTCCAAAGCGCGTAAATTTCTGACCAAAGGCGTGTTTCCGGCCTGACTCTTGCTCAGGCGCAAGGGGTTGGCGGCGCCCGCGCGCTTGACGCAGGAGGTCGCCCTACCTACTTTGGCCGCAGTTTCACCCACAGATCCGGGATTCGATCCCCCCGCACGAGAGGTTTCCATGTCCACCGTCAAAGTCACCGACGCCACTTTCGAATCCGATGTTCTCAAATCCGAGGCGCCGGTGGTCGTGGATTTCTGGGCGGAATGGTGCGGACCGTGCAAGATGATCGGCCCGTCGCTGGAGGAGCTGGCCAAGGATTATGCCGGCAAGGTCAAGATCGTTAAGCTCAATGTCGATGAAAACCCGGCGGTCGCCGGCAAGCTCGGCATCCGCTCGATTCCGACCCTGATGCTGTTCAAGGACGGCAAGCTCGCGGCCCAGAAGGTCGGCGCCGCGCCCAAGGGCGAACTCGCCAAATGGATCAACGGCGCGATCTGAACAGGCGTCAGACGTTCCGTTTCACCGTCAAGGCGCCGCTGGCCTGGCAGGTCGGCATCATTTCGATGCGGTTTATATTGACATGCGGCGGCAGGGCCACGAGCCATGCCGCCGTTTCCGCAATATCTTCCG